>NZ_JAXCIB010000015.1:0-43845 GCF_035984995.1 Psychrobacter sp. PL15 | reverse complement strand
GCTCTGCTTGGAATAAGTTGCTTGAGCAGCCAGAGAGGGTTCGCTCTTTGACTACTAGGACTTGGGCGCAACTTTAGTTATTGGGTTTGGTATAATATAGCACTGAGAGGTTCTTAATATAAAAAACTGTAATAGTTGTCAAAAATATACAGCCATTCCGTAATTTTGAGTCCCACAACATCAAAACCCCAATAATGACAACATTACCTAAGGAGAATCAATTATAAATAAATCTCCTCTTGCTATGTATTCCATGGCTTTAAGGGATTCGTTGATGGTTTTAAGTAACAGTAGTCTTTAGAGTAAAAAAAATTGCTAATATTTTGAAGCCCATGATAATGAGAGATTGTTTACCTAGTTATTTAGAATATAGATTAAAATAAAAATATTTTTTGAGAGTATCCCACATTCTGTGTAACTGCCATTTAGATTAGACCCTTAATAAAGCTGCTTTGTATGCAAATATATCAATACCGCTTATCGACGGTTAGCAATTATCTGGCTAATCGATGTAATTATGTAATAATCCTAATTTGGGGTAGTGACTAAAGACTACATCCACGAACTTGGTTGTTTCGTCTAGGTCGTACTACACTGGCTTATTTGTACGGATATTAAGTATCCATTATCCAATACCTCCAAACTCATGAGTGGAAGTAGTCAGTACCTTACGGCTTTCTATGTGCTGGTATGATAGGTATTTAGTGGTTGAAAAAAACCTACCTATCAATACCTAATAGTTCGGGAAACTGATGTTGTTCAATAGCTTTCATACGCTCAGCTTTATGTGTCCTTAACGCTTTATTGCGCCCATAAGCGACATTGATAATGTCATAGCCTAGTGTATTAATAGCATACTCAAACACTGACGTTATAAATGCCACGCTCTTGTGGGCGGTGTCCGTCGTCAATTTACCTTGCTGCTCAAAGTAGATCTGTACGGCTAAACCTGTCTTAATCACATCTTGAGCTGTGATAGCTTGAATAGGGTAGTCACCGATATGTGGCGCTACATGCTTATCAAGGTAGGTTTGTAGCTTCTGGATATTTTTGGGTGTGGTGTCTGATTTATCATTGATATAGCTTTGCGCTATCACATTGAATAAGTCTTTTTGCTCAACGCTATTCTTGTGCTTGTTCTTATCAATGGCGGGGTCAATATCATCAGCAAGTAATGCCTTAGCTTTATCACGCAAAGAACGAGCTTGTTTAAGACTAACATCAGGTTTGAACACGGTGTCAACATCTTGCTTTGATGACTTGTATGTTCCAATGTGAAAGGTTTTTTGTTTGGGCCTAATATCTTTATCTGACTGATAACGGTAAGTCATTACCCAGTACAGCGAACCCTTTGGGTCATGGACTAGATGAAGGCTATCACCATCGCTATATCTTTTACGTTTAGCCGGTGGTGCAAGCTTAGCAATAGCTTTTATGCCATTAACATTTAATAGGTAGTTTTTGCGCTCAGCCATTGCCACACCTCGATTAGCCACGATTAATAATTACCATGTACAACAATAACGCGATTTGTGTACAACAAAATAATGATAATTTCATGTATGTACATCAGTATGTACAACATTGTAAAGGTGATGATAGGTAATGACAAGTAATATCAGAAGACGTATAATGATTGTACAGAAGGGATTGAGAGGGTTTAGGTAATGCGAGGTTACTGCTAAATACAATGATTGGTGCGCCCACCAAGACTCGAACTCGGATCGATCGCTTAGGAGGCAACTGCTCTATCCTGTTGAGCTATAGGCGCATTATAAGGAATGCCATTGTAAGAAAAAATACTTAAAAAAGCAATCAATGAAAGGCAGGTGCGATTACTTTCCATTGCTGAGCGCATCAGCAACCTTCACTGAGCCTTCATCTACTGCTGATTTTGCCTGTGATTTAGTATTAAACAAGTCGTCCATGTTATTTCTATAACCGTCGATATTGCCATAATCATATTTTTTTAATACGTCTTGCCCAGCGCTTGACAATAAAAAATTACGAAAGCTAATGGCAATAGGATTATCCGTTAAGACAACACCATCAACTGCTTGTGACTCTTTTATCCCATAGCTAAATGAAGTCAGATTGCGAGCTTCGTTATTAGCAGTGTCATCCTGCGCCATACTATCAGCATCAGCATCAGCATCAGCATCAGCATCAGCATCAGCATCAGCATCAGCATCAGCATTGACTTTACTCTGCTCCAGCTTGGTTTGAGCATCATTAATTAAAGTTTGTAGGGAAGATAGTTGAGCTTGGGTGAGACCATCATCAGCAATAATGAGGTCAACATTGACCATAGATTTCGAAGGTTCGTTACCAGAGATACGGCTATCGGGTAAGATAAGTAACATGCTATTGGAAACGTAGCGGGCTAAGACCTGTACATTTGGATAGCGCGATTCAAAGCTTATGATGACATCATCTAGGGGAACTTGTAGTTTATCCTCTGCCTGTACATATAAAACATTGCTGATAGCTGTATCTAGGTCTTCTGAGGTATTGGCAGACAGCTGACTGTTCGTAGCTTCGTTGGCAACGATCGGTAATGGGTCTACATTTTTACGATTACTTTGCCATAGCCATGTGAAGACACTGTTAGAGATAATTAGCATCAATAAGATCAGCCCAATCAACAGCACCTTATAATCTTTCATAGTTAACGGCTCGTTTCTTAATCAGTTTAGTTAGAAATTTAAATAGTTGTGAGGTCTTATTTGGATTAGAGTGGCTGCTGCATCACTTCATCCGCTAAGTCTGCCAGCATATCGGTAAAGATATCTGTGGCTACGACTTGAGCGCTTGTTTGACTGCTATTGGTATGACTGTTATCGCTACTAGGTAGGTTGGGTTTGTGCGTTAGATTAAATACAAATGGTTCGCCAGACATTTTTGCATGTGCGGCTAGTGGTGATTGGCTTGCAGTTAATTTATTTTTGAGCCAGTCAAAACCATGTGTTTCCCACCAGGCTTCAAAGCGTGGCACAGTGATACCGCGTATCGCAGCAGGTAGGTCTAATGTTCGCAGTTTGAGTGCCAATATAGGATCAACAATAGCTTGATGACTACTGAGATAAAGTGCATTTTTTGAACCATTATAAGGCTGTCGGCGCTGCCATGAAGTATTATCAATTTTCATACGTGGTAATTGCCACAGCGCTCCACGATAGTATACGACATACAAACGCTGTTCAGGATGAACAAAAATGGCATCGATGGGGCGCAGGGGCATAATGTTAAATTATCTCCTTGCCAAAAGGATTATATCTACGCATGGGTGCTCTTACTTTTAGTTGATATAAGTGTTGCGGTGGGGCGACACTGTTTGACGCAAAAGATTGCATCTGCAACTTATATGCTGGTAAACATGATTAATCAATGGCACACTCGTTAGTTATAATCTTGCGATAATTAAGTAAAGCTTTGTTTTTAGTTGCCACTATTATCATTTAATTTGTAATTATTATTTTAGCAGAAATAATGGGCAGGCACGAATGATAAACATAAATTGATAGTTGTTGTCTGCGTCTTTTTGCTCTAAAGCTAGCTGTATCCGCAATGATTTTACTCATATATTCCTGAGAATTGCTTTGATGATTACTCTAAGGCCATCTAAACCAGTTTGTTTTTGTTAGCATTATCTAGCGTGTTGTAGAATTTTATTATCTACTCTAACAAAATTATTAAATAACAACGCTTGTCATTAAGCCTATCACCACTATAGTCAATGAAAAGTAATATCGATAAATAACCTACTGCTGGCATAAGTTGTTCTTGCTTGCTGTGCCTAAGCAGACAGAGGCTGCAAAAGCTTATAGCAGCAGTACCGTCGCGTTTTTAAGGTATTTTAACTATAGTACTTGTCATTTTTTCTTCCACCTCGCTATTTTAATCAGATTATTGTCTATGTTTACGATTATTCAGTCGCACCGTACCGAACGCTTGGTTGAGCAGTTACTGATTGCTTATAAATCTAAAAATCAGCCTATTTTTGAAGAGTTTATTGTCATTGTACCTTCAATGGTATTGGGTGATTGGTTGGATAAGTCTATTGCTAGCCAAGCCGGTATTAGTACCTTAGTCACCACCAAGTTTTGGGGGCAGTATCAGTGGACATTGATGCAAAAAGTTTTGGCTGAGTATAATTCGTGGCTTGAAAGCGTACAGCGTGAACAAGAGACTATCACCGTACCTGAGGTCGCCGTGCTAACGGGTTCAGTCATGCAATGGCGGTTATTTGGCTATTTTACCTATTACCAAAATGACATTATGGCGAATGACAGCCACCCCTTATATCCACTGCTGTCAGCGTTATTGGATGCAGAAGCGGATCGTAGCCAGCAAGATGTACGATTGTGGTCGTTGGCCACTGATTTCTCACGAGTATTTAGCCGTTACCTGAACCACCGTGAAGATTGGTTAGATCTGTGGTCGGTAAATAAAGCAGTAGAGGTAGAGGTATTGGTGGCGGCAAAGGACGAACTCTCTAAGAAATTTGATAAATATGCTACTGATACCCCGGATTGGCTGGTCGCTCATTATACTGAGCTTGAAGCTGCACAACGCTACCTATGGCGCCTTTTATTTGCTGCTGTTTATGAGCATCGCGCGTCTATTGAGGCTCGGTTTTGGCAGATTATGTCGGACAAGGTTAACAACGCAGCGATAGATATTGAAGCCATATTACCCAGCCAGCTGCATATTTTTACTATTCAGCAGTTGCCGCCAAATGAGCTGACGTTTTTGCAGCGCCTATCAACGCACATTAATATTACCTTACTCCATTACAATCCTTCGCAATTATTCTGGGCAGATATTGTCGATAAGCAGTGGCTGCAGCGGCAACAGGTGATTAATCCTGAAAGCGTGTTTTTACGAGATCATGGACATACCTTGCTGTCACGTCTGGGCAAGCAATCGCGTGAGACTTTTGCGATGCTGGCAGGTCTCTCTGGTAACGAAAGCCAAAACGACTTTGAACTGGTTTGGCAAGATAAGTTCGATGAAGATGCTCAGTATATTGACTCAGAAAATAGTGCTCAACCACTTAGTCTACTCGCACATTTACAGCAGGATGTATTGATGCTGGATGAGAGCGCAACCCAGCAAACGACTGCTGGACGATTGAGTGCAGCGCTGGGCGCGCAGATGTCACCTAATTCCAAGGAATCACCAAAAGAGTTAGAGGATAAAAATAGCCTAAGCAATAATGAAAATAAAGATAATGACTGGTACGAAGATGCTACTTTAGAAGGTAAGCGTAACCAACAATCCCGTGAATGGCGATTGTCGCAATATGATAATAGCCTAAGTATTCATTCCTGTCATAACTTACAACGCCAACTTGAAGTATTGCGCGGCATGATTGGCCGTTGGCTCAACGAGCCTAGTGATAGCGGTAGACCGCGTCATCTGTCTGATATCGTCGTGCTATTACCTGACGTTGATCGTCACCATGAACTGATTAACTCGGTATTTGTCAACGGAGAAGGGCAGGACGGCCTGACGTTACCGGCGAAGGTGACAGGGGTGGTCGATAAGTCTATTCGACAATTATGGGAAGCGATACGTGGTTTTTATGGCTTGCTAGGTAGTGACACGGCGCGATTTGAGGTCGCTGAAGTGTTGGATTGGTTGATGCTACCGCCACTGTACGAAAGTCTTGGGTTGACCCATGAACAGATGCGTCGGGCTTGCGACTTGTTAGAGCAAGCAGGTTTTGTGCGTGGATTTGATGAGGTGCATCTACAGCAGACGCTTGACCCACAAGATTATGATTATCGTTTTAGCTTTGCTTATGCTTTAGATCAAATGGCGTTAGGTTTGGTAATGCCAGAAGCGGGTATTAGTGATTGTTTGTATCCTGAGCATTGGCAGGATAATACCTTAGCCGAAAAAACAGTGCCCATCTCAGCGATTAGCTTGGGCGATGCGCCGATTATTGAGGCGCTATGCCGTGTTCATACTGGGCTTGATGGGTGTCGGAATGAGTATCAAGCCCGTTATAAGGCTGAGGATTGGCTAAATAATATTGAGAATCATATTATCCATCCTTATTTTGGCGCACTTGATCAGACACGGCCTATGCGTGCTATTTTTAATGCGATGAACGGCTTTAAGAGTAGTCTACGCGCCAATCGTCATTATCAGCGTTATCATGCGGACAGTGATATTCAGGCTAATTCTACGCCGAATGATGCATTTGATTCATTGACTGCAGTGCAGAACGAGGCCAACCAAGTTGAGTCCAAGCTGTCGCAAGTCAGTACCTTACCGCTCAAGCTGAGCTTTATGCTTGACAGCATTGAGGATGAACTTGAGAGCCAACAAGTTAGTGCCGAGCCCACTGGGGTGATTACTTTTGGGCGTTTTGGTGCACTGCGTAACGTACCGTTTGGCTTAGTGGTTATGCTCAATATGGACTTATCTGAGTTTCCCAGTCGCGACCGTGATAATCGTTATGACTTGATGAAAGCCGGGTTAGCACAACGTGGTGACAGGTTTAGTGAAGATGATGATAATGGGGCGTTTTTAGACGCTTTATTGTGCGCGCGTAATGCCTGCTGGATTTTTTATAATGGGCAACGTTTAACCGATACCCATGAGCACCTGCCTGCCAATCCTGTGAGTGAGTTATTGCACTTTTTACAAGGTGAAGTGACGTGGCAATGGAATCCATTAATAGACGAGCAAAAAAAATTAGATGATTTAAATGATTTAGATAGTAAGCAACATGCTAACAGTCTTGACAGCAGTGACGTATTGACCGCCCAAGTACAGCGTTATTTGCCCAAACTTATCGAACAGTGGTTAGTCACCCGCCACTCGGCACTGCCATTTGCAGCCGAAATATTTATTCAACATGAGGTGTCGGAAGGGTCGAGTGCACCAGCAGCTAAGAGTTCAAAGAACTCGGAGTCTGAGAAAAATAGCGAACAAGATAGTGGACAAGAAATGATACGGTTACTAGGCCGTGCCATGCAAAAAGAAAAACTAAGTCAGAAACAAACCAATGCCCCAGCGAGAGTTTGGCATGATGTATTTGAGCGCCTGCAAGCCCAAGATGGTGCTGATATATCGCCCCCTGTTAAAGTCGAGCTACCGAGCAAAGAGGACTATGCCCATATTGCTCAGCGGATTGAGTCAGATCATGAGGCTGACGCTCGCTTGGATATCACTCAAGTCGATATGCAGTCTTTATATTATCAAGTCCGTCATCCGGCGAAGCACTTCTTAAAAGAACAGCAAGTGCATATCGTATTACCTGAAGAGGACACGGTCCAACAAGAGCCTTTATCCTTATCAGGTTTGGGTGCTTACAAGGTAAATGCGCAGCTGCTCAGTGAACTACAAACCAATACTGAAACCAATTCTAAAAATAGCTCTAAAGTTGATGCTGCAGACAACGTCGAAGTTATTGAGAAAGGCGTAAGCAATCAACAGACTGACCTGCTAAATGCTCTCTTGTATGACCCTGTCATGCCAGCAGGTGTCGCTCGTCAATCAACCTTGCATTATCAACAGCTTCAAATGGCCCAGCAGTGCCAAGAGTTTGCCGAACAGCTGTCTGAGCTGGGTATTGATATCGATAATAATAGTAATAGTAATGAAAATAGCGCCAGCATGTTATTGACACCCTGTGCTGAGACCATGATTACTGTTTGTGCTACTGATATTAACACTCATGGTCAATTACAAATTAAAGGGACCGTTCCAACAGAAAGTAATCCAGTCAATAGTGCTAAGTCAACGCTATTAGAAATATCGCCACCATTGGAATCAGAGTCAGAACTAACATCACCTAAGCTTTGGTTAAACATCCTGCCAAATAGTGCACGCACGCAGTACCTTTTACGTTTTTGGTTATCACATGTCTATTGGCAGGTAGCGCGGCGTACCACTGAAGCGCAAGTAGCGGCTGATGACGGTAAGAGTATTTGGCGCTTTAATAAGCCTAGCGATGAACACAGTAAATATAAAGGTAAGACCGCTTTTTCACTAGCGCCCATCGCTTATGATGCTGCTTTGACTGAGTTGCTTAAATGGATTAGATTTTCTCATATCGCTGGCAAGACCCCAATGACGATATTGCCGGTTCATGCCATGACGTATCTTGATAAAGTAAACGATCCTAAAAATAATGATAGTGACGTTGCTGTCGATACTCATAACCATAATCATGACGCCAGCCAGTCCAATTATCAGCCCAAACGCAGTGATTTTGATAGCTGGCTGTGGTCAGGGTATAACAGCGATGTGATCTATGATACCTGCTCACAACATGAGTTATGGCAATACATGCTTTATAAACAAGACGTCTTTACTAAGTTGATGGATGCTTTACCAGCATTGGCCAAGCCGTTGTTTGGAACAATGAATGACGCCTTAAAGCCGTTATAAGATTCATTAGTCATTATTTTTTAAGTGAGCTTTGCTCTAAATAGCAATAAAAAATATGCAAACTGTACGACTTTGAACAAGTGCCTTTTATGGATAAGTTTATGGATCAGCCTAATAACGATAGCATTGATGCCAGTAGTACGGCTAAAGTTCCACCTGTCAATGCGATTAACAAGACCGAGCAACCGCCGGCGATACGTGTACCGTTAAACGGTAAATATTTGATTGAGGCTTCAGCGGGTACAGGTAAGACCTGGACACTGACCGGTATTGTACTGCGCCTATTAATTGAAGCAAAGCGGCCACCTGAGCAGATTATTGCCACAACCTTTACTCGTGCCGCTGCTGCTGAGATGCGTCAACGTATCAATGAACGCTTGGTTGACTTTTATCAATTATTACAATGGTTTAATAAACTACCCGTTAATCCTATTACCCACGATATTATTTACCCGCAGTTAAAAAATAGTGTCAAAAGCTCTGAAGATAAAACCGCTGATAGTGTTAAAAAAGATACAGATACAGTTGCTAAAGACAATAAAGGTGCTAAGAAACCTGAATTACCCAACAATAAGATAACCGCTGAGCAGCGTCAAAAACGACAAGAGTGGCTTGATGAGCAAGCGCAGCTGGCAGGTAATGCCGATCTCATGAAGGATCCGGTTAATAGCTATCTGCTGGTGTATTTGTTAGATAACACGACAGACTATCCATTAGCTGATGCTATTAGGCGCTGTGCCTTGGTGCTTACTACCTTGGATAAGCTGTTCGTGGGTACCTTAGACAGTCTGTCACAGAAGTGGCTGTCTGAGTACAGTGCCGAGACTGGTCATCAGCAAGGTATGCAAATCAGCGATCATGAGCAAGTGGTCATAGAAAGTATCATTCACGATGCTGTGCGCGCGCATCAAAGTCATATGTATTACCAGCAACCACAGATTTATGCCCTATTACAGCATACCAAGCGCTTAACTGCCCCTGCTGATCATTTATCTGTTGCGCAAAAGGCCTTACAGTTTATATCAACTTCGATTGCAGATGTTGAGCTGGGCGAAGCAATTGATTTTGGCGCTTATCAGCAGGCGTTGGATAATTTTGCAAAGTGTGATTTAAAAGATATTGAGCCTTATTTTGATATTGAATACCGTACGGCGCAAGGGTTTGGCAAAGCAGGTAAGATCGGTAAAAACATAGCATCTATCATCACGATTCAACAAGTTATTCGCCAGTATGGTGCCACGTTTTTTACCCACTTAGAGGGCAAGGCTGACATTCTATACACCGAACTACCCAATGCTTTTGTTAGTAAAGAAGAGGGTGGAAAGGTTTTTAATAAAGGTAAAGAAGCCGAGCGTTTAGTATTTATTAACCTTGATAGTATACAAGCACTAAAGACGCTGCGTGATTATGCCGAACAGATTGAACTTTATCTCGATGCACTAAATGAGAAGTTGAACCGTGATATTGCCATCAAAGTCCGTCAAAAGTTGCCATCGATATTAGAGGCACGGCGCGAGACTACTTTTGCGTTGCAAATGGTGCGCTTAAACCAAGCGCTATCAGGTAAACAAGGCGAGCGATTGGCACGTTATATCCGTCATCATTATCCGGTGGCACTGATTGATGAGTCGCAAGATATCAATGGCGAACAGGCACGCATGATTGAGCGGATTTATCTTAAGGATACTAAAGGCAGTAAAGACTCTAATGTTAAAAATACCCATCGTGGATTTTTGTTGCTAGTAGGAGATCCCAAACAAGCAATCTATGGTTTTCGTGGTGGAGATGTTGCCAACTATAATGCCATGAAAGCGCTGTTTGATGATAGGCATATGATGAGCCTTGATGTTAATTGGCGCTCAAATCAGCGATTGATTACCGCGTTAAATCATTGGTTTGGTAGAGCTGAATCAGTGGTTAATGGTAATGATCCGTCAAACTCACAAAGTGCGGACCAATTAGCGCAATTGGGTAAGGATATTTATTATCAGCACATCACTGCGAAAAATACTGACAACCAGGCATCGTGGCAGCAAGTAGTATCAGACATTACAAAGGATTCAACGATAGCAGAGCCAGTTAATGTATCCGCAGCGGTATTAGCGGAAACGACTACGATTTTACCTGATATCTTACCCAGTATTTTACCCAATAATCCGGTCAGCATTATTCATCTGCCTTATGACAAACAAGCAAAATACGATGCTTATGAGCTGACAGCGCTGCATATTGCCGCCTTGCTGGCCAGTCAGCAAACCATAAAGGGCCGAACATTACAGCCAAGTGATATCGGTGTACTGGGCCGCCGTAAGCATGAGTTAAAGCAAGTTGAAGATATGCTGAGTAAACTTGGTGTGCCTACGCTTGAGACTGCAGAAAACAATGTTTTTGACACGCCTATTGCTGGTGATTTAGCAGCCTTATTAGAAGCGATGCTAAAACCGCATCGCCGCGATATCATTAACCGAGTATTGACCAGTCATTTTTATCAGTTAACTCTCAACGATATGCAAGCACTGATGCTAAGTACGGATGACGAACATATAGCGCCAGTAAACGTAGAATCAGGTAATACAGAGCAAGAGAGTTTAAATCTTGAACAAGGGCAACTCAAGCAGCGCTACCAAGACTTCCAAACTTATCTCAAAACTGCCGCTGACCACTGGCAACGTAACGGTGTTTTGTCAGCCCTGCATTACTTGTTTGCTCATAATCCCATGGCCAAAGAGAACTTTAAACAGGGCAGTCAGCCAAAAGATAAGCAGAGCACGCACCAAAACGTGTGGGTGGGGCTTGCTGATTTAGAAGACGGTGCCCGTTATCTGATGGATTTGCGCCATTTGTTAGATGTTCTAGCGCAGCACGGTATGCATATTGGAGAGTATGAATTACTGGCATGGTACAAGAAAAATATGAATAGTAGCCGTATACCGGAATGGGCGCGCCAGCAGCCACTACCGACTGAGTCTGGTGTGCAGCTCATGACTATTCATAAGTCTAAAGGTTTGGAGTTTCCGGTAGTCTATGTCATAGGTATGGACGGTGCGAGTCCTGATGCCAGCTCTAAAACCGGTGGTCGTAATAAGCATAAACTATATTTATATGATCATGCTATTGAAGGTGAAGTGAAAAAAACGCAGCGCCGGCTATCGGCTAGTGCTGGCAAGCCTTATAGTCAGTCCGTAAAAGGTGATAAACCTACAGACTATTATGCCCAGTTCGAAACCATTGAAAACTATGAAGAGCTTAGACGGTTAGCCTATGTCGCATTTACCCGCGCTAGTGAGCAGTTATATATGGTGTTTAAGGATGGCTATAATAAAACCGATGCTGAGCGTAAACCAAGCTTGAAATGGCTAAGCTGTGAGAGTCACAAGTTTGTGCTGCCAGAGCGATTGCAGAATCAAATTGGCTGGCTGGAATATGAGACCATTGCAACCAATGCTGAAGCGCTGATAAAGGCTAATAAACAGTCAAAAAGCACTATCAGTACTCAGTCTGAACCCAGCACTGCTATGGTGACACGGGTTGATTATCAAAATGCCTATGCACAAATTCAATCACGCTATTTCAAGGGTTGGGCAAAGACCAGCTTTACCGCCTTGTCACGGCAACTGGGCGAACAAAGCCAAGCGCTCGCTATTTTTGATGATGGTATCGAGGACGAGCTGGATTTGACTGATAGCATGGCATTGTTAAACAACAGATCCTCTTCTATTTACCAAGGCGATGATGATATTAACGATATGATTTCCGAAGATGACATTCGTTTTCGTTTTGTTAAAGGTGCTAATGCTGGTACGTTCTTGCATGAAGTCTTTGAAAAAATAGATTTCACTAACCAGAGTAAATGGTCAACCATTATTGACCAAAGCCTTCGTCAATATCAGCTGCCTGTTAGTTATAGCAGTGCTGACTATCAACAACGGTTAGCGAAAAATAAAACGCCGATTTTATCATCACCAATAGGGTTATCAGAGAATGAGGAAGTATTAGATAACGATACTGAGTTACTAACGACTGCCGATAATCAGTTAGCAACCGACCATAATGAGGTGATAGAGTGGATAGCAGAAGTCCTGAGCGCACCGTTGCTAGCATCGGGCCAGCCACTACAAGCAATACCAATTAAACAGCGTATTGCCGAGCTGGGATTTAATATGGGGTTGTCAGAAGACTTTACCCCTGAAGGTATTAATGACGTTTTTACGACATATCTGCCTGATGAACCTGAAAAGCATATTCAGCTCACCGCCCAATACTCTGGTCATATCTATCGCTATTTACGTGGTGAAATTGACTTGGTCTATGAATATGCAGGCAAGTACTATGTGGTGGACTATAAAAGCAACTACTTAGGAAATAGCCTAAGCGATTATAATGATAAAAATTTAAGTGCTGCGATGAATAAAGCAGGCTACTGGTTGCAAGCTGCTATTTACCAAGTTGCTTTACACCGTTTTCTAGGTTTACGTTTGCCTGACTATGAAGGTAATGAAACGCAATATTTAGGCGCAGTAGAGTACGTGTTCTTACGGGGCATTAGTGCTCAGAGGACACACGATTATGGGCGTATACAATGGCAAATTCCATTCGCATTGGTACAAGCCTTGGATGAAATGTTTGGTACGCCCAGCGCTTAGTAACTTAAGAAGAATAAAATAAATAGTTGGGCTAATAAACCTATAGTGTTTATAGATCTCTTTCATAACAGTCGTGCAAAAATAATAAATGGATAATCAATGAATAGTAATAGTGATACTGAAAAAGGCGCTGCTAAAAAAGCCATTCAAGGATCAGGCCAGCCAGTGATAAAAAATGCAGCAAGTCCGCAACCTGCAGTAACTGGTAATCAAGACAGTGCTACCACCAATCAGGTCAGCAACTGGGCGACCACCGTTAGCCAGTACATTGTAAAAAGGCGCGAGCAGACCCAGCTTGCCTACCATGCTCAACTACAACCTAACGTGGTACATGCTGAAGATGACGATACACAGGATTGGTTATTTGAGGCCGTATTTGAGCTATTGGTACAGCGTTTGGAAGAGGGGCATACCGTATTGGTACTTGAGGGCAATCACTCTAGTACGGATATGTACGACAGTGCTGATGTGAGAGAGAGTAATGGTGAGCTTTTCGGATGGCAACAGCAGTTATTACATCCTTTACTACAACCGCTACTCATACTATTAGAGGGTACATTGGAGTCGGTAACTGCTACTGAACTCCTAGAGCAAAGGGCATTATGGGATATAGCGATGCGCCAGTCCACTTTGCCTGAATATGAAAAGCTAATATTAGAGCAGCGGTACAACGTATGTAGTCAACTTTATCGCTATTTACAGCAGATGGCGGCAACTTCTAGCCCTAAAGAAAATAGCCTAAGTAATTTTTCAAAGGTTTTGACTAGTCGTCCACTATTTGGAAGGAACGACGGCAACACTAAAAATAAAACTGATCAGCCGATTATTTTTCATTTAGACAGTCGCCCGAATTCTGTTAATGCCATAATGACCCTATGGCTACATCGTACTTGGCAGGCTGAACATGCGCTCGCTCGTCATATTATTCGCATCAGAGATCAGAAAGTTACTGAGCTACCAATAGCCATTAATCCACTACTGAATACTGAGCAACAAGATGCTATTCATATGGCGAATCAATCCGCTTTTAGTATCATCACTGGCGGTCCAGGTACTGGAAAGACCTTTACCGTCGCCCAGTTAGTGATTGCTCTACAACAGGCACAGCCTGACGAAGCAGGAGTAGGGAACACAACTAGTGCCAACTTAGCGTTAGCTGCCCCAACAGGTAAAGCGGCCCAGCGTATGCAAGAGTCGCTACAAAAAGCGATACAACAGGCTGACGTGTCTATACAGTTGCCAGAAGCAAAAACTATTCATCGTTTGCTTGGTATCGGGCAGGGGGGTCAACCACGCTATAATGATAAAAACCCGCTGAGTGAAGATATTATCATTATTGATGAAGCGTCTATGCTAGGAGTGGAATTGGCCAACTATTTAGTCGGCGCAATCAAGCCTAATGCGCGACTCATTCTATTAGGAGATGCCAATCAATTGGCGGCGGTGGATGCTGGAGCGGTACTGGCCGATCTATGCCGTATACCTGCGCTACAGGACGTTCATAAGCGTCTTGAGATGAGTCGGCGTTTTACTGAGGACTCTGGGATTGGTAAATTGGCGCGGTTGATTAATCAAGAAAACCTACAACGGCCTACGGATAAAAATGAGATGACTGCAGTTTGGAAGTTGTTGCAGGATGATGAGGCATTAAATTTTTATCACTTAACTAATGATATACCTGACAGTTCAAATAATAATGAAGTAACCTCTGCTACTGATAATGCAATAAAAAATAGCCTAAGTAGTTATGATCTTTTAAAGCACCTCTCGGGTAAATATCACGGGTATATAGAGAAAGCTCGGAAAATATTGGCAAGCCTGGGAAAAGCAAATTCTGTGCCAACAGAAAAATATGTCAGCCACTTTAACGATCTAATAATTTTGCTTAATCAATTTAGAGTGCTTACTGCTGGTCATCATGGCCGTTGCGGTGACCATTATATTAATCGTTATCTAAGCGAACAGCATCGGAAGCAGCTCAAGCTACCATTGTCTAAATCTCCTTGGTATCACGGACGCCCAGTGATGGTCTTACAGAATAATTATGAGCTGGGTTTGTTTAACGGTGATATTGGTATTTGTCTGCAGACAGAAAAGGGGCATTTACAAGTATTTTTTGAGAACAAAACGCAGGGCTTAGCTACTAACATGCTTAATGATGAGATGATTGCAACCGCCTATGCGATGACTATTCATAAGTCGCAGGGGTCAGAATTTGACCATGTAGCGATTGCCTTTGATGCTCACAATGGACGTTTACTTAGTCAGGAACTCATCTATACCGCTGTTACGCGTGCTAAGAAACAAGTCTCTATTTTTAGCACCGCTTCCGCCTTTACGCATGCACTGTCCACACCAACTAAAAGGCAAACTGGGCTAGGACTACAATTCTTAGCACTTAATAATGCCTCTGAAAATCATTAGTCAGGAACTTATTTATAGCAAAATAGAGAAATAAAAAAAGCATCCAACTAGGATGCTTTTTTTATTTCAGATTGAGAGTAAAGTAAACGTTAAAAACTATATTTTGCTCTCTTTAATAGCATAGATACCGGGTAAATGACGTAAGTAACCATGGAAATCCATACCGCAACCATAAACATAACGATCAGCAACATCGATACCTACGAAATCAACATCAAAGCCTTCTATTTTACGATCGTGTTGTTTATTGAGTAATACACAAGACTCAATAGAAACGGGTTTCTCTTTACTTAATTCTTCGACGATGGCTTTTAGGGTAATCCCTTCATCAAAAATATCATCAATCAATAACACATGCTCGCCGGCGATATTAACATCGGGCTTAAATTTCCAATCCAATTCATTGGTGCCTTCGTTGTCACGATAGCGCGAAGCGTGGATATAGTGCATGCGATGATAGAACGTAAGATGGGTAAGTAGCTGACCAGCTGGAATCAACCCACCATTCATAACGACCATGACAATTGGATTTAAGCCAGCATAATGTAGATTTAGCTGCGCGGCAAGACGCTCATAAGCAGCGGCCACTTCAATACTACTGATAAGGCACTCTGAGTTACGTAACGTTTTTTCAATTTCTTGATTACTGATTTGAGTCATAGGTTGCGCCTTCGGTAAAAATTGCTGCTTATTTTAGCAAGTTTTACCAAATTTTCCCAATGCCATATAACTTTTAAGACAAAATTAATCTGATATTGTTATCAATGCTTTATTCATCCGGTAATTCTATAAGAAAAGGGCGATAGAAACTTGCCAAACGATTCAGTCCTGCATCAGACAGCTGGGGCAGTAGTTTATTGATCGCCATACTCATTCCTTTATTAATAGCCGCTTTGGCAACAGGAATAGACTTACGTTTGATCATGCCAAGTTTCAGTGTTTCAGTAAAGTGGCTAATGAAATGAGTTAATGCTTCTTCGTTCATAGTTTCAAGCGCTGTTTTGAACTTTACTTTATTAACCGTATCTGGCGTGACTGATGCAAAACCTTCATTAATTTTTTGTGCCGAGTCTTTAGAGAGTTTAAATCCTACACGGCGTAGCCCTTCATTATCTATAAACATCGACTGGCTTTTTAAAAAGTTAAAGCTAGGCATAACGTCCTCATTGGTATCTTTACCAAGCAAGGCGTTAAGTAGTGTTTCAGTCGCGCGCTCAATAGTTCCAATAATTTTACGCATAGACGCTTGGCGTTCAGGGTTTGGAATTACATCTATTAAGCTGACCAATAAACTATCAATAAGTTCACTAGCAATCTGTTGTGTAAGCTCATTACGATAAGGATAGTAGTCGATTTTCTCATTTGAGGTAATAATGCGTTCTGCTTCGTCTATCATGTCAGTGAGTTTATCTGAGGGTATAAATCCAAAATAGTGTGCCATTACAGTCTCTTTATTTAAAATTTATTTATTGTCACTAGTGATGGTAGTGTAGAAAAAATATTACCGCTGAAATATTACTGATAGATATAAGATAATAATGCATATTTGTTAATAAATACGCCAAACTGATAAACAATAGTAAAGATTTATGAAGTACAAGCATCAGTTTTTCTTACAATTTTCCAGTATTGATACTTAAATATTACAAAGTAGACATTAAACGTTACATTTGATGTCAAATCAGCTACAATTGACGCAGACCATCGATTTTTAGGTAAATCTTATGCCTCAGTTTTATATAACACTAGGGTAGTTCTATAATCACTTAAGCATAACATTCTTTGTTTACACTTAATAAATATAAACTTCTGCTTGGTATTCTAACTTAGCACAATCGCAAGCGTTTGACGATAGCAGCTTGCATTCAACAGCATATAAAGCCTCAGTTAAAAATAGATAATATGAGAGTAGGGTCGAACTCATATCATTTGATGTCGATTACTCTCAATGTGATGCCAAGCACAGAAATTGAGCCACACAAGGGTAACGCCACAGCGGATTTGTATAAGTTTGACTATAGACTAATACTGGTATCTTGCCAGCGTTTATTATGAAACAAAAACTATGAAATAAAAAACAAGGATAACAAGGTGAGAGTATTGACCGCGCTCACTTTATCTAGGGAGAGATAAGATGAATAGTGCCATTGTATTGTTACTTGGCGTCGCCGCGATGCTCTGCGGTTATATTTTTTATTCGAAGTTTATCGCCACCAAAATTTTAGCATTAGATAATAGCCGTCCCACGCCAGCACACACCATGAAAGATGGGGTAGATTATGTTCCCACCAATAAATATGTATTGTGGGGGCATCACTTTACTTCAGTTGCGGGTGCCGCACCGATTATTGGTCCCGGTATTGCGGTAATTTGGGGTTGGTTACCCGCTGTAATTTGGGTAGTCTTTGGTACGATTTTTATGGCGGGCGTTCACGATATGTCAGCCATATGGGCCAGTATGCGTAATCGGGGTCAGTCCATTGGTTCCATTGCCGGTACGGTTATGGGTACGCGCGTACGTAGTTTAATGATGGTCGTTATCTTTTTACTATTGCTCATGGTTAATGCTGTATTCGGCGTTGCTATTGCCAATATGATGATTAAAACCCCGTCAGCTGTATTGCCAGTATGGGGCGCGTTAATTGTTGCCCTTATCATCGGTCAGTGTATTTATCGCTATAAGATGAATTTAGTCTGGGTGTCAATAATTGGGGTAAGTGCATTATATGGGCTTATTTACCTTGGCCCTATGTTCCCATTCGCCTTTCCTGAGACGGTTTTTGGTCTGCCTGATAATGCCATTTGGATTATCATTTTATTTGCCTATGCGGCAGTTGCCTCATTATTGCCAGTATGGATGTTATTGCAACCACGCGATTATATTAATGGCTTACAGTTATTCGTTGGTTTGATTTTATTATATGCCGCCATCTTTATCTCAACACCTACTATTGTGGCACCGGCGATTAATACCAATTTACCAATGGACACACCTTCAATCATGCCATTGCTGTTTGTTACTATTGCTTGTGGTGCCATTTCAGGCTTCCATGGTTTGGTTGCAACAGGTACAACCTCTAAGCAGATTGATAAAGAAGAAGACGCGCGTTTCGTTGGTTACTTCGGTGCGCTTGGTGAAGGTATGCTAGCGTTAGGTGCGATTCTTGCGGCGACCGCAGGTTTTGCCACACTTGGTGATTGGGAAGCCGTTTATCAAAAATTCGGTGACGGCTCTATCGGTGCCTTTATTGACGGCGGCGCTGCGATATTGAATGCCGGCGTAGGTATTGATATGGTATTGTCACAAACCATGCTAACGGTTATGGCCGCACTATTTGCGGGTACCACCATGGATACTGGGGTACGCTTGCAACGCTATATTTTCCAAGAATTTGGCGAGTTTTATAACATTCCAATATTGACTAAAGGTGTAGTGGCTACGCTGTTAGCAGTAGGAACCTGTTTACTATTGGCGTTTGGTGCCGGCGGTATCGATGGTGCAGGTGGTATGATTATCTGGCCTTTATTCGGTACTACTAATCAGCTAATGGCGGCATTAACCTTAATGATTGTGACTGTTATTTTGTTGCGTAAAGGCAAGCCGGTTTGGTATACCTTAGCACCCTTATCATTCTTATTAGTGATGACGGTGTTTGCGTTATTAATCCAGCTTAAAACCTTCTACGTTGATGGCAATTGGTTGCTCATTACCATGGATATCATTATCCTGATTGCTACCATATTGGTCACCTTCGAGAGTTTGTCGGTCTTACGCCGTGAATGGTCAGAGCATAAAGGGAAAGATAGAACTTAACTGACCATTTATCAAGAGTAATCATTAAAACTAACGGTTAAATTAGAAGAAGACGCTAGCAATCGCTGGCGTTTTTTTATGTCATTAAGTGATGACTGATTTTTGCAAAGAAAAGCAAACAATAACTATCGTGACCCATTTATCACTATACTAGCTAAGTATGCTATGTTTTAGCTATCATTCCATATCAGTTCCACATGAGTGTTACCAAAAAATTAGGTCAAACTATGGACAATCAAGGTAATAACAATCTGTTAAACCAGCTATTAGATGGCTCAGTGCTTCCAATGAAAACGCCAGATAACCTTGGCAAGGATGACCAGGTACAAGCACAAGCACAAAATATCGCACCATGGTGGCAGCGTTTTGCAGCGGGTCTTAATGAGTTCTATCATGCCCCTTATCGACAAACGATGGCACGTGCCGCTCGTGATGAAGAAGATTTCTTTATGCTGCTGATGTTTGCTGAGAGTTTAGGTATCGATAATCCAGCGAGCTTTTATACCCTTGAGTTACAGCCGTTATTCTTAGAGAACTTTCATGAGTGGCATACCCGTATGGGAATGGACAGATGCCCGTTTGATCACGTTGGCTGCTGCTAACCATAGTTATAATCGTAGCCCAGCACTGTAGACAGTAACATTAATAGTAATAGTATTACTGACTAGCAAAAATAGTAACGATTAAAATAGCAATTATTGACACAGTAATTGAGAAAAAAATACTGAGAAAAAATATGGCACTACAACCCTTAAGCTCGTTAGTTAAGCAACTGGGCTCGCAGCCCATTATATTTGTTGGTGGTAAAGGCGGGGTGGGTAAGACCACTGCAGCAGCAGCACTGGCCAGCTATTATGCTGCTCAGAAAAAGAAAACCCTCATCATTTCGACCGATCCTGCACATAGCTTAGGTGATGTACTGAATGTAGCGCTAAGCAATGAAAAAACAGCGATCACCCCGTACCTTGATGCTATTGAGTTGAATCCTGAGATCATCGTCGATGCTCACTTTGCACAAGTAGAACGCACTATTTCAGGCTACACCAATCCTGATATGATGCCCAAGATTCGTGAGCATCTGCGTCTATCAAAGTCAGCTCCTGGGGCACAGGAAGCAGCAATGCTAGAGTCGATGTGTCAGCATTTAGTGGCGGCTGCCGATACCGGCTACGATCATATTGTTTTTGATACCGCGCCTACAGGTCATACTTTACGTTTACTGGTATTACCTGAAATGATGGGTGCGTGGACGGATGGGCTCTTAGCACAGCAACGGCGACAAGCGAAGCTACGTTCAGTTGCTACTCATTTAGATGCCAGCAATCATACAGATAATAAAAATGACGTGCCAAACCCGTTTGCTAAGCACAAACCAGATCGCTGGGAGCAGGCAGTTACCGTGCTTGAAAAGCGCAAAGAGTTATTTCGTCAGGCAGGATTATTGCTTCATGACCGCACGAAAACGGCCATCGTACAGGTTATGACCGCTGATGTATTACCTTTGGCTGAAACCAAACGCGCTATAGAGCAGTTAGAAGAAACCAAGCTCACGCCAGCGGCAATCATAGTGAATCAGCTTATCACCCCAACACAAACAGACGAGTTTTGGCGGCAACGTGCTGATAGACAACAGCAGCTCATGGGTGACATTGAACAAACTTTTAACAACTACCCCACATATCCGATTTATTTGCAGCAAACAGATGTGCGTGGTATTGAGGCGCTAAGTGCTCTGTTAACCTAAGGTGTTGGACTGGGTTATTACTCTAGTATCAACTCGTCAACTTATGGGCGTTCAAACATAGTGGTCTCAATTTTGTAGGTCTAAAGCTCATGAGTTTCTAGCTCATAGGTTTCTAGCTGGTGTGATAGCGACCAGGCCGCGTCCATACGTAAGCTTTGTGCTTGTTCAGATTTACCGCTATTTAATGAGGACCATTGCGGCTTGCCGCGCGCTCTTTTGAGCTCACTTGGTAGCTTATGGGTTGGCCAGAGAGTCTTTTGAGTCGCGCTACCATCAATATAGTGAGTATCGTCATGGCCACTGGTTTTCTGAGCGTCAGCTTGCTCAGTGCTATATAACATTTGGGTCGCATCAGTAGCCGCATGGCCACGGTGACGTAGGGCGGTAAGTAGATCTATAGCACGAGTGGCCAGTAACGTTAAAGTAGCAGGGTCAATGTATAAGCGCTTTACCCCTGTTATTTTATCGGCGAGACTACTAGTATTGGACAATAGCCCGCCGGCGATACCGCCTAATATCGCACCCAGTCCTAAGGTAGTCCCTAAGGCTGCAGCATCAAACCCCAATCCCAATAACGCGCCAGCCGCCGCCCCTGAAGTAGTGCGAATACCATAACTTTTGAGCAACTCAGGATCAAAGGGGTCTTGCTGATAAGCTGGCAATTCAAGCGGCGTTGCTGCCGCGGCATTGTCATAAAACTTGTATAGATTTAATAAATGATGCTGCATGGTACGCTCGCTTTGGCGTACCGCTTCTTGCATTTGTTGTAATACGGGTAATGGGTCGTCGTCATTGTTGATCTCACGCACAAAGGCGGCAATATTTAATAAAAAATCTGCAATGATAATATTGGCCTCATCATATAACTGTGCCCAGTCTTCAGCTCGGCGTTGCATTAGCTGCTCGAGCATTTCGGCATGGGTAAGCATGGCAGCCAAGTTTTGCCACAGTCTTATCTCATCGGTAAATTCAAACGCCACCGAATCAAAACGTGTTGAAATATGTAGATTACGACGTGCCAGCATGGTCTGCCACTGATCGATATTGGCGTCTTGGCTATCTGTGAAGTTGAATACAGGCATCACTGGAATCGCAGCCCACGACAAAATAGCCAATTCATCCTTATACTTACCAAGTACCGGCTCACGCGCATCAATCACATAAATAGCCATATCACTCGCCAGCAGTTGCCTAACGACCTTAGCTTCTTGGCTATAATCGTGGTAGCCGTAACCGTCATTAGTATCCAATGTATCAATACCTGTAGACCCAGACGCAATACCAGACGCAATGTCGGCTGCCAAGAACTGTTGTAAACGCTCAATACCGTCTCGACGACTGGCCGTATTATCTTCCAGCCAATCCATCAGACCGGAAGCATCTTCTAACCCAGGTGTATCATATAACGCCACCAATACTTCACCCGTTTGACTGTCAGTCAGTTGGGCACGTTCAACATGGCGGGTAGTCGCTGCTTCATTTTTAACCTTACCGAAATAAACATCACGTAGTAGGGTGCGCAATACTGAAGTCTTGCCAGTATTAGTATGTCCAACAACCGCTAGTTTTAATGGCTCACCACTGGCAATCGTTTTTTTATTGCGCGCCACAGGTTCAGTTATTGATGATGAAGAATAACTACTATCAATGGTATAGACCTTATCTTGGTTTTTGTTAATACTAACAGTCGATTCATGGCTTAAGGGCTCTTGGTTAAAGGGCTTTTGGTTGAGGGTATCTGTATCTCCCGATGCCAATAATACCTGACTTGGTTCAGAGGGTGCATCGTAAGCTTTATCTGCAAAAAGACTTTTTTGCAGATTGGGGTTATTGACGTCAATATTTTTATTATTATCATGATTCATAATGGTGTCTTACGTTATTAATATTGAAATTTTATTCAACTAAGGTCTGACTGTACTCACCTAAATTCATTGAGCTATTGCTATCATCTGATATTGCCATAACTTATCGTCACTTGTCTGCTGTTGTTTTACATCTTCGCTCCCTTAATATAAGGCTAAAGCTTTGATTAATTAACATTTGTTGTATGCACATGTTACTTAGTAGTGTCTATAATATTTTAAATACCAGTCATTTGACGACAATTTAGCGCTAACTTAATAATAAATTAAAAGTTTATCATCAAAAAATTATTGATTATTGACCAAGCCTATTTTCCGAGCAGCGAGTACGGTTTGCCATTGTTGCTGCCTTACTGCCGGTGGTGAGGTTGGGATCAGAGACCCTTCTGCTGCAGAAGTATCAGTATTTTTATCATTGAGTAGTTGCACAATCAGGCCGTGCCTAGCATGAGTCGCAATTTGATCCAGTTTGCGCAACGTACCTCGATCAGGCAACGCTTTGTTATTAATTCCGAGTAGTACTTGTACGGGATTTTGATCTAGATAAGTTATTAAACGCATCATATCATCGCGATCATCGACGATACCAAAGTCTTCTATTTTATGATCACTATTATCTAAATGCTCAACACCTATCTGCCACCATTGCTCTATATCAGAAGGATATTCTAGCAAGGCGACCAACTTCTCGCCTGCACTTACGGTCGCTTTTGGTGCCACAGGTGCGGTGATCTCGGTGAAGTCGTCCGCATCCACCACTTGACGCTGCCAAAAGTTCAAAATCTTTTGATAATAGGGTAGCTTGATATCTAAACGCATTTTTTTACGGCTAAATATTAGTGCACAAAACAACCATGCGATGGCACGCGGTGCGATGCCATACATCAGCAGACTACCGACCAATAAACTTGCCCACTGCCTAGCCACTGATAAAGGCAGGGCATCCGTCACCAACCGACTTTGTACAATAGCGGCATTATCCGGCACATCAAATCCTACCATATTAGGCAACCAGCCGAGCAAATGGGTAAGTGTAATCAGTGCTCGATCCGATAGTAAAGTCGATTCCCAGCTAAAACTATATTGGCGCACAATCAACAAAAATATAATCGCGCACAACATGCCGGTTAGGGTGGCAAGCCACAGCTGATGACTGAATTTACCCAGATACCAGCGCATGCCACTATGCTGAAGTTGTCGTTCATATAGGCCCACCGCCGCTTGGGTAATATCGTCTTTACCACGAATAAGGTGGCTTGGGCTGACAAAACTTGCAAACCAGTTTGAAGATTGTTTACCTCGATTAACCAAAGTTAATACTAGCCAGCTAACTAGCATAATCGTATGAAAGCCGAGCAAGCACACCAACACATAAAAAAAGTTGATCACATTGGCCTGTAGCAGGGTAAACAAACCCAAGAACCCTGACACACACCATACGATACTCATGACCGTTATGATGCCTTTGATACGCCCATCAATCTTACCTAGCACCCTTGTCAGTGCGCCATTACTATCAATACCTGATGCGCGGCGATGCAACTTTTGGGTAGGCGTGCCTTTTTCTGTTTGCAGCTTTTCAGTGATTAGTAGTGGATCAGTGGCAAAGACATGCTGCTGAGTCTCAAGGGCTCGTACCAGCTCAGTCAATTGGTCTTGGGGTGATAGCATGGTAGGTTAATGTCCGTATAAAAGCGTTAGGTTGAATGGTAAGTGACTATTTAACGGCTATAATATTGCAGATCTAAAGTAAATAATCATTACAGAATGTCCATATTTTTTGCTAATACCTATGTGTAAATGGATGTAATTTGACAAAGAAAACAAAAACCTGACCATTTGGTCAAAAAATTACTAGCAGTTATTATAAATACGCGCTATGCTAAAAGTGCGAGATAAGCCGACTATCATAACTAAAAAAATAGTAACCGCAAATAACTCACGTGTTAACTCAAGATTTACAATAATAGTAGCACACGGTTTTGATGCTCCTGTATCAGCTGTCCGTGACATTCAGACCATTTACACAGAAAAAGCATCATAAATAGCGGGCTATCTACACTCTCTATAACCTTAAATCCTAATCATCAATCAATGTTGCATCCTATTCCTGATTGGGAACTACGGTTGCTCTTTTTATAGTAACGCCGGAAAAAATTCTTCTTATGTATTAAGTATTAAGCTATTTTCAAACTATTCGTATTTATTTCTACACTACTAATAATGTGTCAGTCAGACATATTAAAAATATAACATGCAGGGAGCACGTTTATTCATGGATATGAAACCCACCTCTCAACCGACATTTGCACGGCCAGAAGATGAAAATCTGGGTGTTGTCGCCAATATTGCTTATGGCTTTCAGCATGTACTCACCATGTATGGTGGCATCATTGCTGTACCACTAATTGTTGGACAAGCGGCTGGATTACTACCAGCTGAAATTGGCTTATTGATTGCCGCCTCTTTATTTATTGGTGGTCTTGCAACATTATTACAGACCCTAGGTGTACCATTCTTTGGTTGTCAGCTGCCACTGGTACAGGGAGTGTCTTTTGCCAGTGTCGCGACTGTTGTGGCGATTGTGACCTCAGGGGGCGGGCTATCTTCGGTATTTGGTGCGGTAATTGCGGCCTCTGCCCTTGGCTTTTTGATTACCCCTATTTTCTCCCAAATTATTAAGTTTTTCCCACCCCTGGTAACTGGTACGGTCATTACCACCATCGGTTTGACCTTAATGCCGGTAGCGGCGCGCTGGGCAATGGGTGGCAATAGTAACTTACCTGAATTTGGTAGCGTGACTAATATTGGTCTGGCAGGCTTTACCTTGTTGATGGTATTACTGCTAAGCAAGTTGGGTAATGCGGCCATCAGTCGCTTATCAATTTTGCTGGCTATGGTCATCGGCACCTCTGCGGCTTGGGCTTTCGGCCTAGTCAATTTCTCTGGTATTACCACCGGTTCTATTTTTGCCTTTCCCACACCCTTCCATTTTGGCGCACCTACCTTTGAGCTGGCCGCCATCATCTCTATGTTTATTGTAGTGTTGGTTATTTTAGTAGAAACCTCAGCAGATATTTTGGCAGTTGGTGATATTATTGATACTAAGGTCGACTCAAAACGTTTAGGTAATGGTCTACGTGCCGATATGGCAGCAAGTATGATTGCCCCAATATTCGGCTCTTTTACTCAAAGTGCTTTTGCACAGAACGTGGGTTTGGTTGCGGTAACGGGTGTTAAAAGCCGTTTCGTAGTAGCCTATGCCGGTATTATTTTAGTAGTCTTAGGCTTGATGCCTATTATGGGACGGGTGATTGCCACCGTTCCGACTGCTGTTTTAGGCGGTGCAGGCATTGTATTATTTGGTACAGTTGCTGCCAGTGGTATACGTACGTTAGCACAAGTCAGCTACTCTAATAATATGAACCTAATCATTGTGGCTACCTCTATCGGTTTTGGTATGTTACCGATTGCCGCGCCATCTTTTTACGATCAATTCCCAGACTGGTTTGCGACTATTTTCCATTCAGGCATCAGCTCTGCTGCGATTATGGCCATCGCCCTAAACTTATTATTCAACCATTTAAAGATAGGTAATTCAGAAAATCAGTCCGTATTTGTGGCAGGAACAGAAGACCGCTCAGTACGTCATGCTGTGCTCTTAGATTTGACTGAAGGTGATTACTTCACTGAAGGTAAGCTATATGATGCTGAAGGCAATGAGATTGCGGTAGTGGCATTAGAAGGTGAAGAGATACCACCAAAAGCTGCGGCTCACCATTAACTTTTGCTTGCCAGTAGTGAAAAATAATTATATGAAAATGTGATCGACACTCAGAACAAAAAAGCTGCCTCATTAGGTGGCTTTTTTTATGGGCCAGTTGACTAAACTAAATTGGTAAAGATGTAAAAAAGTAGCCATAATAAATAACCAGCACATTAATGCAACTTAGAATGAATGGTCAGTTGGCTTATTACGCTTAGTATGAGAGTAGTGGTTGATGGAGTTACTAATTGATAATTGGTTTTAAGACAAGGAGTTAGTATGAGCAATAAAACGTATCTTATCATTGGCGGTACCGGCGGTATCGGCCAAGCAATGGTTAAGCAACTGGTAAACAGCACCAGTAATCAGGTCTTTGCCACTTATCATAGAAGTGTCCCTGATTTTGAAGCGGACAATCTACATTGGCTAAAAATGGACGTAAGCGATGAAGACAGCATCAAGCAGGCAGCCGATGTTATTAAACAACAGAGCCCGCATATTGATTGGGTGATTAACTGCGTGGGGCTACTCCATACCGAGCACTCACAGCCAGAAAAAGCGCTCAGACAAGTTGAGACTGACTTTTTCTTATACAACATGCAAGTGAACGCTTTAGCTGGATTACTCATTGCTAAGCATTTAAAACCCTTATTAACTAAGGCTGAGCGCGATGCTGACAAGCCTGCAATATTTGCGACTATCTCAGCACGCGTGGGCAGTATCAGTGACAACCAAATGGGCGGTTGGTATAGCTACCGGATGAGTAAAACGGCGCTAAATATGGGTATGAAAAACCTAAGTATCGAATGGGGACGTTCACTCAAAAATGTCTGTGTAGTGGTCATGCAACCAGGTACAGTAAATACCCAGCTGTCTGCTCCCTTTCAAAGTAATGTCGCGGATGGACACCTGTTCTCGCCAGCCTATAGCGCTGAATGCCTATTAGAAGTACTTGCCAGCATGACCGCTGACCAATCAGGAAGTTTCGTTGATTGGTCAGGTGAGTCGATACCCTGGTAAATGTTGATAACTTGGGTCTATGTCTATACAGCCCAAGCATTCCATAACACTCACCAAACAAAGAGTGGCTCGTGCGCCAGTAGCGTTTATGAATACTAATCAGTTAATGACAAACATATCCATAAACTCATTCACTGGCGTTTGCTCTAATTGCGCTTGATCGTCACATAGCCTGGCAATGGCTTCACAACGACTGTCTATAAACCGAGTGGCAAGACTGGCATGAAACTTGGCTTCTAATATCGGAATACTTTCCTCACGGCGGCGTTTGTGGCCGAGAGGATATTCAACCGCTACCTTGTCCGTGCTGCTACCATCTTTAAAGAATATCTGGATGGCATTAGCAATTGAGCGCTTGCTGGGGTCATGATAATCTATTGAATAATGAGCGTCTTCTTCTACAAACATTTTGCGCCGCAATTCATCGATTGATGAATGCTGAGCATGATAGTCATCCTCGTAGTTTTCTGCCATAAGATCACCGGTAAGCAACGGCACAGCAACCATATACTGTAAACAATGGTCACGATCAGCCGGATTGGCTAGCGGGCCTTCTTTTGAGATGATTCGAATTGCTGATTCATGAGTGGTCAGTACAATTTTATCGATATCATCAATTCTACCTTCGATTTGTGGATGCAAAATTACGGCGGCCTCGCAGGCGGTCTGTGCATGAAACTCAGCTGGGAAACTTATCTTAAATAAGACATTTTCCATCACATAACTGCCAAAGTCTCGTTGAAAGGTAAAGTGTCGATCGCTTGCAGACTTAGGGGCTAGGTCCTTATTGGTATGGCTAAATAGTACATCATAAAATCCCCACTGCGGTGCGGTCAAGGCACTAGGTATTCCCATCTCGCCCCGTCTAGTAAAGTCTACCAAGCGCACCGCTCGACTAGTGGCATCACCTGCCGCCCATGATTTTCGGCTACCGGCATTGGGACTATGACGATAGGTGCGTAGTGCTTGGCCATCGACAATAGCTTGCGATAAAGCCGCCATAATGCGTTCGCGTGGCAAGTTATATAATTTGGCCACCACTGCAGTTGAGGCCAGCTTGACTAAGAATACATGATCGAGACCAACACGGTTAAAGGAGTTATCTAATGCCAATATTCCTTGAATCTCGTGGGCCATAATCATGGCCTCAAGTACCGTTCTCATAGTTAGTGGCGCACGTCCTTGGCTGACGTTTTGCTGACTGATATAGTCTGCAACCGCCAAAATACCGCCTAAATTATCTGATGGATGTCCCCACTCAGCAGCCAACCAAGTGTCATTGTAATCGAGCCAACGCACCATGCAACCAATATCAAAAGCGGCCTTAATAGGATCAAGTCGATGGGAGGTGCCGGGGACACGCGCACCATTAGGGGTGATTTGATCGGCACAACTTGGTCCTAAATGTTTGGTGCATTCAGGGAATCGCAGCGCAAGTAGGCCGCAACCAAGGGTATCCATCAGACAATGACGCGCAGTATTCCATGCCACCTCTCTGTTTGGAGAGTCCTCATCTATAGAGTAATTTAGGACATAGTCAGCGATTTTTTGAATTTCGTCGTCATATTCTGGACGGACGTTACTTTCTACAGTAGTCCTTTGGGCGTTTGTCATAGTCATGTCCTTTGTCTTAAGTGAGGTATCCTACCTACTGCTTTATGATTGTTAATTTACAGCTACCACTTTACCGTCATTCTTGGCAATCATTACTACCTAATAAGGTAACACACTCGCTATAAAACAACAGTAGGAGAGTGTACAACTAGGCTCAGTTTGTTGACGGTTAGCCAGCAGTATGGTGAGCGTTTGAGTTGCTAGGCATTTTGTTCAGCCTTATAAGCTTATAGACTGTCTAAACTCATATGAATGTGCTCGATGCCTTGTTCTTCAAAGGCTACCCCATCACAGATAAAACCCAACGATTGATAAAATTCGATTAGATAGGTTTGGGCCGAAATATGAATCGGTTGCTTGGGCAATTGAAGGTGACAATAGTCAATTGCCCTAATCATAAGCTCACGTGCCAGCCCATAACCGCGATAATCCGCTAATACCAATACTCTACCGATACGTGGATGGCTTGTGTTTGAATGCTGCTGTATATCGTGGTTATCAAAGTTTATTGGCATCAGTATTCGGCAGTAAGCCAATAGCTGTGGGGCAATACTTTCGCTCTCAGCATCACCTTGATAAGCGGATAAGTGCAGCGCCTCAAAATCTAAACCATCAGCATCAATATAAGAACAGTCCTGATCTTTGACAAAGACCTGTTCACGCGCTTGAATGATGTTATAGATCTGATAAGCACTCAGCTCAGCAAAGGAGGTTAATTGCCATACGACTGACAATAATGATGGTGGTGATAGTAATAAAGGTTTCGTGTTTGGAGTGGTAGTACTTGGCATAGCTTTGGGTTCTCACTAATTAGACGACTAAAGCATTAAATAAACCAAACCTGCGATGAACGAAAGAGCGAGCACTAAAAGCAGAAAAGTTAAGATGCTGGTCACAGGGGAACCCGGCTTTTCTACCTTGACTTTTTTGAGTAGGTGTAGCGTCATATTAACGTGTTCAAGACCATCTTCAAGGTAAAACTCACCATTGGGAACGAACCCTAGAGATTCATAGAAGTTGATTAAATAGGTCTGTGCTGAGATGGCAATCGGTTTCTTAGCGTATTTTTTACGGCAATACTTGATGGCATGGATCATGATTGCGCGTGCCAAGCCATCACCTCGATATTCTGGCAATACTAACACTCTGCCAATTGCAGACATTGATCCTAGAGCACTCACTGAGCTATGAGCAACCATGGTATTAAATTCAGGCGCAATAATCCGGCAATAGCCTATAAGCGCCTCATCCTTATGAGCGATGAAGTGCAGACAATCAAGATCAAGGTTATCAATATCTTGATAAGCACAATTTTGCTCGACCACAAATACCTGCGAGCGAGATTTTAAAATATGATAAAGGTCGACTGACGTCAGCTCATCAAAAGTTTTTATAGAAAATTCATAGGTCATAGTTAAATAGCTTCTGACGACTTAGTGGATAGTGGATAATAGATATAGATAGAATATACATAGCTAGATATATAACTGAATACATAGCTCGGCATGATAATATGATAAGCAGCCATTATAACGACTTAAGTGCTTGCTAACCGTTTAAGGTTTGAGTGATTTTATCTAAGTTCAAACTATCAGACATGGCATTAAATATCTCGAAATACTTGCCATGTTGTGCGTATAACTCTTCGTGCGTTCCAGTCTCGACCACTTGGCCGTTTTCTATTACTACCAAGTCATCGGCATCAATAATTTGGGCAATATTGTGCGAGACCATAATCACCGTGCGGTTTTTTTTAATCAAATCGAGGCTTCTTTTAATCTGTTGACTGGCAATCGCATCCAGGCTAGCCGTCGGTTCATCCAAAAACACAATCGGTGGATCTTTTAAGAACATTCTTGCCAAGGCAATACGCTGCTGTTGACCACCAGATAATGAATTGGCCTCGCTCTCATAGCCGTCAGGCAACTTAATGACTTGCTCATGAATTGAGGCTTTGGTTGCGGCAGTGAAGATTTCATCATCGCTAGCATGCATGTCACCATAGCGGATGTTCTCAGCGATCGTACCTGAAAATATATGATTTTTTTGTAGTACCAAACCAACCTGCTGACGTAATTCATGGGTGTCGTATTCTGCCAGATCGCGTCCATCTAGATATATCTTGCCAGCGTTTGGCTCATAAAATTTAACCAACAGGCTAATAATAGTGCTCTTACCAGCGCCACTTAAGCCCACAAGCGCTGTGATACGATTGGGTTTGATGCTAAAGCTAACATCTTGCAAAGCTTGAGTACCGTTAGGATACGTAAAGTCGACATTTTTGAGTTCGATGTGACCTTTTAAGCCTTTGCTACTCGCCCCTGCTATATTTTCAACTTGTTGGTCGTCTTCTAAAATCTCAAAAAAGCCTTCAGCATAGGTCAAAGCATTATTAATTTGATCATAAATACGGTGTAATTGGCGAATAGGCGCCGCGACGTTCTGAAAAAGTATCACATGAAATAAAATCATACCGATGGTCATTTCGCCCTTTAATACAAAGTAGGCGGTCAGTAGGATAATAACCACGATACCAATTTGCTCAATAAAGGTTTTTACCGCGTCATAAATGAAACCAATACTGCGAATCCTAAGCTGGTTTTCAGTCATGTCTTTTTGAATGTTTAAGTGCTTATCCGCTTCAATCACCTCGCGAACGAAAGATTTAACCACACTGATAGAGTTAATAAGTGAGATTACCAAGCCACTTTTGGCTTCCCTAAAGCCGCGCATCTGCCGCCGAAAGCCTTGTAAGCGCCGCGCTTGTCTTTGACTGATAAAGAAATATATCGGTATGATAATAAGACCAACTAGACCAATCCAAAAGTTGGTCGAAAACATAATAATCAGCGATACAAAGGCACTGGCAAACAAAGGTAACATATCAATAAAGAAGTTTTGCACTAAGCTTGTGAGACTACTGACACCGTAATCGATACGGGTTTGTAACTTGCCACTGTCATTTTCGCTACTGGTATAAAACGCCATGCGGTAGGTAAGGATGCGCTCGATAATGCGCTGTGATAAATCGCGTGATAGGTTAATACGAATTTTTTCACCAAAGTAGCGCTGTCCAAAAGAGATGAATATTGATAACACTTCTTTAGTTAGCAAGACAACACTGATGATGCCTAGCATTCGCAAACCTGCCTCCCAAGGGTCGGGTAGGGTCGCAATCTCAGTCAGGGTATCCACGGTATAACGCAATACAAAAGCATTGACTTGGGCGGTAAAGGAGCCAAGCACTGTCAAAATCAGCGTGAAGATAATTAAAGTTTTGTAAGGCGCGGCAAATACCGCCAGCTTTTTGAGAATATCCCACAGCAAGGCCCTCCGCTCAGTTTTTTTGACTGGTGGCTTTTTGTCTAGATGTATACGTCGGGGTTGGCTAGAGTTTGGCATAAACGTAATATAAAAAATTAGATGGTTATGTTAAAACAAATCTAACGATTTTGAAGCGTTAAACTTGTTAAATTTTTTGGCTGGTGTGTTCGATTTAGAGTTTAAAATCTTCTATTAATCATATTTAATACGGTCTTCAGTAAGAATGCCTGTTTTAGATATTCCTACTGAATTTTTGGCTAATAAAAAAGACCTTATTGCAACTTAGTCCCAGCTTAGAAGCAGTCCGCTGGTACAAAAACTTGTCCAACCATGATACGACGCGCAGAACGACTCATAGAGACTTTCTTAGCTTGCCAGCGCCCATTAACTTGTTCTGTTTTTCCGCCAACCAATAACGTTCCTGACGGATGACCAAAGCGCACTTCAGACAGCTGTTTTTCGGATTGGCCAGCACCTGCTGCTTGATTGACTAGGGTGCCTTGGGTCGTTGCTGCTGCTGCAATCGCTACTGCTGCTGTGCCCATCATAGCGTGATGCAACTGTCCCATACTCATCGCCCGAACTACTAAATCAATCTCATCCGCAGAGACCTCACTGCCACTAGAGGCCGTATAGCTGCTAGCTTGAGCTACCCATGCTAATTTTGGGGTATGCTGACGAGTTTGCGCCTCACTGATATCAGAAAATAAGCCCATCGCCACCCCGCCATGGGCGCGAATAGTTTCAAGCTTGGTCAGTAAGTCAGTATCGCTATTAACATCACTTTGCAGCTCTGTACCGGTTAAGCCTAAATCTTCGGCCTTTAAGAAAATAGTGGGAATACCGGCGCTAATGAAAGTCGCTTCAAAACTGCCAATATTAGGCACGGTAAATTCATCGACTAAGTTACCAGTAGGAAACATAGCACTGTCACCATCTACGGGATCAATAAACTCAACTTTGACTTCAGCAGCAGGGAAGGTCACGCCATCCAACACAAAATCATCGGTTTCTTGTACTTGAACCTTTTGATTGTCGTCTGTATAGACAGGAACGTGAGCAATAATAGTCTTACCAATGTTCTCTTGCCAGATACGTACTGCACAAATACCATTTTCAGGAATACGGTCAGCAGCTACTAAACCCATATTAATGGCACAAGCGCCCACCGCTGCCGTTAGATTACCGCAGTTACCACTCCAGTCAATCATGGGCTTGGCAATATTGACCTGACCAAACAGATAATTGACATCATAGTCATTGCTATCTGCTGGAGATAGAATGACGGTTTTTGAAGTGCTAGAACTGCCATTACCCAAGCCGTCGATTTGCTTGCCATAAGGATCAGGGCTGCCGATAACACGTAATAAGAAATTATCACGCGACTCGCCAGCGACTTGGCAACGCTCAGGTAAGTCAGAGAGTTTAAAGAAGGTGCCTTTTGACGTGCCTCCACGCATATAGGTGGCAGAGACAGATATTTGCGGGGCGAAATTGGTGTTTGGGTTATTATTTGATTGGGTCATTAGAAGAAGTCCTTTTTATGGGTTTATTAACCTGTTTTCTTGATGAGATTCGTAAATAATTGACATCTGTGGTAAAATACCACAAAAGCATAAGCCGTTGAATTTGCTTATTTTTTAAACTTAACCTAGCTAATTTAGGAGAGCATCATGGCAACAGCAAGCATTCGACTTGACCGAGCATTGGTCGATAAAGCATCGGCAATCGCAAAGGCACATCACCGAACACCCCCTAAACAAATCGAACATTGGGCAACTATCGGCCAAATTATGGAAGACAATCCTGATCTATCTTATGAGTTCGTACGCCAATTATTAATAGCTCAAGCAGAGGTTGATGCTGATATGGTCGAGCCTTACGAGTTTGGATAGACTATTTTGGATAAATCATGAGCCAACCTTTGCGTATTGTTCAATCTAGCAGCTTCAAAAAAGCAGTCAAAAAACTGCATAAAAATCAAAAAGTAGACCTTGATGATGCCGTGCGCGCCATCGCTGGCAATCCTAGTTTAGGAATTCAAAAAACTGGTGACCTATCCACTGTACAGGTCTATAAATTTAAGATGATGAAGCAGTTGACACTACTAGCATATCAAATTGACAACGGCCAGCTGGTGTTAACTCTATTGCTAATAGGTACACATGAAAACTTTTATCGTGATCTAAAATTATCTTTATGATTCTTATTTATTCATGATTAATGTCAATATCAGATGGCGCATGTACAATAGCTTGATCGATAGATTTAGCAAGATGCGCGACATTAGCAGGCGACTTTAATAAGTAAAGTGTTTCCATTAAGCCATTAGTTTGTTTGCAACTAAAGTTAAAAAAGAGCCAGTGTCATATAAACCATATATACAACGCCAGCTCTTTTATTGTTTACATTACTAGCAAACTAAACGCTTAAGCAATATCTAACGTACCATCGATAAACTCTTTGGCAAAGCGTTGGAGCATACCGCCAGCGTTGTACATTTTGACTTCATCAGCAGTATCTAAGCGGCAAATGATTGGTACTTCAGTTTTGCTACCATCAGTGCGGTTAATGACTAAAGTCATAAGCCCGCCAGCAGACACTTCACCGGTCACATCAAACACTTCTGAGCCATCAATATTTAAGGTATGACGATTTACGCCTTTCTCAAACTGTAGCGGTAGGGCGCCCATACCCACTAAGTTTTGACGATGAATACGCTCAAAGTCCTCAGCAACCACTGTTTCCACACCAGCTAAACGTACACCTTTGGCAGCCCAGTCGCGGCTTGAGCCTTGACCATAGCCATCACCTGCAATGATAATTAAAGGCTGTTCGCGGTTCATGTAGGTTTCAATCGCTTCCCACATACGCATAACCTGACCTTCAGGCTCAACACGAGCAAGTGAGCCCTGAATCACCTCACCACTTCTGCTGTCATTGCCATCGCGTACCATTTCATTGAGCAATTTAGGGTTGGCAAAAGTTGCACGTTGAGCGGTTAAGTGATCACCGCGATGAGTCGCATACGAGTTGTAATCCTCGGCAGGTAAACCCATGGTGTCAAGATATTCACCAGCCGCTGAATCACCCAAGATAGCGTTCGATGGTGACATATGATCAGTGGTGATGTTATCACCAAGTACCGCTAATGGGCGCATACCAGTTAGCGCATTTTTCTTGGCCATCTTTCCTTCCCAATAGGGCGGACGGCGGATATAAGTAGTCTGATCACGCCAGTTATATAATGGGCTTAAGGCTTTACCAGTGTCTTTTTTGGCCTCATCAAACATTGGGATATAAACAGCATTGAACTGTTCAGGCTTCACTGCTTCTGCCACGATAGCATCGACTTCGTCATCGTCGAACCAAATGTCTTTTAGGTAAACCTCATTGCCCTCTTGGTCTTGGCCTAATGAATCTTTTTCGATATCAAAGCGAATGTTACCGGCGATAGCATAAGCGATAACCAGGGGCGGTGACGCTAGGAATGCTTGCTTGGCGTAAGGATGGATACGTCCATCAAAGTTACGGTTACCCGATAATACAGCAGTAGTGAATAAATCATTATCAATGATTTCTTTTTCGATATCAGGATCTAGCGCGCCACTCATACCATTACAGGTCGTACAAGCAAAGCCGACCACATCAAAGCCTATTTGCTGCATCTCAGACATCAGACCTGCTTCTTCTAGGTACATTTTTACGGTTTTAGAGCCAGGGGCCAGTGATGTTTTTACCCAAGATTTGCGTAATAAGCCTTTCGCATTGGCGTTACGGGCAACCAAGCCAGCCGCAACCATGTTGCGTGGGTTAGACGTATTGGTACAGCTGGTAATGGCAGCAATGATAACCGCACCATCTGGCATCATGCCTTCTTTTGGTTCTGGTAACTTGTCATCAGCGCCGTGAGCAATACCTTTGGCAACCAAATCAGTGGTTGAAACTCGTGCATGGGGACGCGAAGGACCCGCCAGATTACGGACTACTGCTGATAAGTCAAACTCAAGCACGCGCGCGTATTCGGCGTTTTCCATGCCATCAGCCCATAGGCCCGTTTGTTTGGCATACTGTTCGACTAATTTTATTTGCGGTTCACTACGACCTGTTAGGCGTAAATAATCGATGGTCTGCTCATCGATATAGAACATCGCTGCTGTGGCGCCATATTCTGGGGTCATATTAGAGATAGAAGCACGATCACCAACCGTCAGCTGGCGTGCACCATCACCGAAGAATTCGATATAGGTAGAAACCACGCCTTCGTTGCGTAAGAACTCAGCCATGGCCAAGACTAAATCAGTACCGGTAACACCTTTTTCCAATTTACCGCTGAGCTTAACCCCAACGAAATCTGGCAGGCGCATATATGAGGGGTTGCCTAGCATCACACTTTCAGCTTCCAAACCGCCAACACCGATAGAGATGACACCTAGGGCATCAACCATGGGGGTATGACTGTCAGTACCCACTAGCGTGTCAGCAAAGGCAACCTTATAGCCGTCTTTACCTTGTGCCACTTGTACGACCGGCGACATTTTCTCAAGATTAATTTGATGCATAATGCCGTTACCAGGCGGTACGACGTTGACGTTATCAAAGGCATATTCGCACCAATTGATAAAGTGAAAGCGGTCATCGTTACGGCGCTCTTCAATCGCCCGATTTTTCTCGAAGGCATTTTCTTCAAAGCCGGCATGTTCAACTGCCAACGAATGATCAACAATCAATTGGGTGGGAACGATAGGGTTAACTTGAGAGGGATCACCACCTCGCTCAGCAATAGCATCACGCAGTCCAGCCAAGTCAACAAAGGCGGTCTGACCTAAAATATCATGACAAACCACACGAGCAGGATACCAAGGAAAATCAAGATCTTGCTTGCCCTGAATATGCTGGGTCAATGCGGCGGTCAAGTCTTTTGGCGTACAACGACGAACCAAGTTTTCGCACAGTACTTTTGATGAGTATGGTAGTTTGTCATATGCGCCCACTTCGATATTCTCGACGGCTTCGCGGGTATCGAAGTAATACAGGTCAGTACCGGGTAGTGGCTTTTTAAATTGCTCATTCATGGGCTGAATTAGGTTGTCCATAGGTTACCTTTGGCGGTTAGCTGGTTAAACTGAGGGTTAAGTTCAATAAGAAAGGGTGATTCTTTTAGCAAAATCATTGTTATGCCGTTGTTGTTCTAAATGTTGCTGTCATTAACGTGATAGTCATCAGTCACGCTGGCAGGCTTTGCTAAAAAAACTTTTTGAAAATTGAAAGTAAGTGTAGGGTGCGCAGAGCACACCTGAAAGTCGTTAAAACAAAGCATTGCTTTGTTAGACTTGCAAGGAAAATCCTTTAAATAGGATTTTCTGACGTTGGTTATAATTTTATTATTGATATGATAGAGTTCACCCTACAAGGCTAAACTTTTCAAACCAAATACTAGAACAAGCAGATTATAGTGAAACAATCGCTTGTTCTAGCGCAGATAAAATTCTATATATTAACGCTCGCTCATATCTGGTACTGAGCGTAATTCTTCACCGATATATTCTGCACTTGGGCGAATGATACGGTTATTGGCACGTTGCTCAAATACATGAGAAGCCCAACCTGTTAGACGCGAGATAACAAAGATTGGCGTGAACAGCTTGGTGGGTATACCCATGAAATGATACGTTGACGCATGGAAGAAATCGGCATTACAGAACAGTTTCTTCTCGCGCCACATGACTTCTTCACAGCGTACGGATACTGGGTAAAGTACATCATCACCAACATCTGCCGCTAGTTTTTCAGCCCAACCTTTGATAACCACGTTACGGGGATCAGAATCAGTGTAGATAGCATGGCCAAAGCCCATGATTTTATCTTTACGCGCCAGCATGGCCATCATTTCTTTTTCAGCGTCATCAGGTGAGCTGAAGCCTTCAATCATATCCATAGCCGCCTCATTAGCGCCGCCATGTAAAGGACCACGTAGTGAGCCAATCGCGCCGGTAATACAAGAATGGATATCAGATAGGGTAGAGGCACAAACACGTGCAGTAAAGGTTGAGGCGTTGAATTCGTGCTCAGCGTATAAAATAAGGGATACGTTCATCACCTTGGTATGTAGCTCATTTGGCTTCTCACCTTTAAGCAGATGTAAGAAATGTCCGCCCATGGTGTCATCGTCAGTTTCAGTTTCGATACGCACATCATCATGGGTAAAGCGATACCAGTAGTTAATGATTGATGGGAAAACCGCCAACATACGATCTGCTTGGTCGTTTTGTTCGTCAAAACTCATTTCAGTCTCAAGGTTACCCAGCATAGAACAACCCGTACGCAATACATCCATCGGATGTGCGTCAGCAGGAATACGTTCAAGCACATCTTTTAGCGGCTGTGATAGTCCACGTAAACCTTTAAGCTTGGTTTGATAAGCATCAAGCTCACTTTGAGTAGGCAGATTGCCATAGAGTAAAAGATAAGCGACTTCTTCAAAGATGCACTTGTCTGCTAGTTCTGACACATCATAACCGCGGTAAGTTAGACCTGAGCCTGATTTGCCAACGGTAGATAAAGCGGTCTTGCCAGCGACTTGACCGCGTAGGCCTGCGCCTGAGAGTTCTTTTTGTACTGCTGCCATGATAAATTCCTTTTGGTGGTAGCGTGTTGTTAAGTGATTGTTTTAAGCCATGATGCTAAGTAATAGAGGTAACTGTAAAGCTGTAAAAGATACGGTTTACTTGTTACCAGCGAACAGCTTGTCTAAAGTCTGCTCAAACTCATGATAGTTCAAAAAGTCATATAGCTCCATACGAGTCTGCATGGTATCGACGACCTTGTCTTGCGTGCCATCAGATAAGATATGTTGGTAAACATTGAGCGCGGCTTTGTTCATCGCACGGAATGCAGATAGCGGGTACAGCACCATGTTCACACCAACGCCATATAGCTGATCAGTGGTGTAAAGATCAGTCTGGCCAAATTCAGTCATGTTGGCCAGTACAGGAATATCTAGCACATCTGTAAACTTACGGTACATTTCAATATCGGTTAATGCTTCAGCAAAAATCATATCAGCACCGGCTTCTTGAAAGGCAACCGCGCGCTCAACAGCAGCGTCAAGACCTTCGACAGATAACGCATCAGTACGCGCCATAACCACAAAGTCTTTATCAACTTTGGCATCAAGGGCTGCTTTTAAACGATCAACCATCTCTGAAATACTAACGATTTCTTTATTAGGGCGATGACCACAGCGTTTTTGTGCCACTTGGTCTTCAATATGTACTGCTGCAACGCCCGCTTTTTCCATTTTTCTAACGGTTTGGGCGATATTAAACGCGCCACCAAAACCGGTATCAATATCAACCAATAGTGGGGTATCAACGGCATCAGTAATCCGGCGAGCATCTTCTAAGACGTTATCAAGACTGGTCATACCCAAGTCAGGTAAACCAAATGACGCATTAGCCACGCCAGCACCAGAAAGATATAAGGCTTGATGACCCACTTGAGTCGCCATCATGGCCGTATAGGCGTTAATAGCACCGGCAATTTGTAGCGGTTGATTGTTAGTATTTTGTTGGGTAAGTGCGCTGCGAAAACGAGCACCAGCTGATTGCGATGTCATGTAAAAATCCTTTTGTAGAGGGTTTGTCTTATCGTTATTAATTCTTTGTTGACTCTGATTATACCTAATTACTTGGAACTTCAAAGAAGCATTTCAGTTCTACTAATTATTATAATTAATTACTCAATATAGTTATAATTAAACTATTTATTATTTGAATAGCAATATCCATTAATGTGTAGCTCAGCCGGCCCATTATTCATATACATAAAATAAGCCACTATATTAGGCCATTATTTTTACATTTGGTTACAATTAGAGGCAAGAAAATAAAGCTAATACGTATTTCATAACCTTAAATTAATCTATAGCCATAACGAATTTGTGGTTAATTGACTCTACTCGCACACCGAACTGGCATCCTGAAACAAGACTCATAGGTAAAACATTCAAAAGAAATATCGACAATGAAAAAGCCTCAATAACCGAGCTATTGAGGCCTTAAACTATGCGGTTGTTGGTTATGCTTTTAAGAAATCAGTTGTTCAACCAACAAGAGCTCAACTAAAAAGCACTTAATTTGAAAAATTTTAACCAAACAGCCCGGCAAGGTTGGCTAAGAATAATAACGCAAAGCTCGCTAAGAATATTAAACCGGCAATTGACAATGCATTCATGCCTACCGAAAGTTTTTGATGGCTTTTTACTAACGAGTAGTTTAACCAACCAAAGATAGGGGCCGAAAGAAATGCCGATATCATAGCAAACTTGAGCATAGTGCCTAACTGTCCAGTAAAGAAAGTGATGATTATCAGCCCGCCACCAATGGCATAAGTGGTCCAAAAAGCGATCTGCTTTTTATTGATCTCATCTTGACCTTTTAACAAGCGCCAACATTCGGCATTGGCACGCCCATAACCATCAGCACAAGTGATGGTAGTGCCAAACATACACATAAAGGCCACGAAGGCGACCAGCAACCTTGACCACTCACCAATGGTATTGGTATACATGCTAATGAGCTGATCGATATAAGCACCGCCAGCAATCTGAATCTCTTGACCTGAACCATACTGTACAAAAACACCCAGTGCTAAGAAAAATAACGCCAAAATAGCAGAGATTGAGTAACCAAGGTTAAAATCTAGTAGACCTTGACGTTTGGTAGTATTGTCAGATTTTCTTTTTGCTGAGGTCCACATCGAGGTAATAGCAGCAAACTCAAGCGGTGCCGGCATCCAGCCCATTAGTGCCACAATAAAACCTAAAGTAGCTAAGTTCCAGGGGGAGGCTGCCACAAAGTCAACCGCCATAACCGTAGGCTTACCAGCCGCAATAATGACTGCCGCAACTGTGGTGGTAGTCAGCGCAATCATAATCCATTTGGTCACTCCATCAAGGAGCTTGTAATGACCGGCTATTAAAAACACCCAACATACGGCAGTGACTATTAGCGCTAGAGTAATGGTTGAAAGCCCGACGGAAGCCGGTAACATAAAGCCTAGGATTACCGCTGCAATTAACGATACCGCACCAGTACTAATCACTGCTGACAACATAGACAGGATGAAGTAGATCCATAAGTAAGCTTTAGAACGTTTGGCATAGCCTGCAATCAAGCTTTCGCCAGTATCGTACACATAATCAGTGCCGAAACGAAAAAACGGATATTTAAAAAGGTTGGCCAAAATAATCATAATGGCCAACTGCCAGCCATAAAGTGCGCCTGCTTGGGTCGATGAAATCAAATGTGAGCCGCCAATAGCAGCCGTTGCCATCAAGATACCAGGGCCAAAAATGCGCCAACTGAAGCCTTCTTGTGCGGCGCCAGTTGAGTGGTCAGCGCTATTATTAGATTTGTTGAGCTGTTGTGTGGTCATGAATACCTCAAAATAGTTAAAGCGGCATGTTGTCACTTACCTGTGAGCGCTCGCCAGTAATCAGTACAGCAAAATTATGAACTAATGGCTACGGAGCTATTAATTACGGCCTGACTTTAGCATACCGATGCCATTCGAGATAATGATTATTTGCATTATTATTAGCGTTTTTTAATGTCATCATTAATCGTTATTTTAGGGTTTAAAGTATCTGTTAGCAGTACTTGATAAGCTTATGTTGACTTAATAGTTTATGTTTATATTGGTTAAACAAATTGCTGCTGACGGTAGGTAATGCCACGCTTTTCATATACCTGGTAGATGGCATTGAGAAGATCAGGAACTTTAGGATGCACAAAGTCCTTTAGGGTATGTAAATAAATAGGGGAGGTGACGTTTTCGTGAACCAGTCGCTGATAGCTAATCTGATCTGTCCGAACGGTTTGTAGGCTGGCAGGTACTAAGGTAATGCCTTCACCTGCGGCAACCAAGCCAAGGGCGACTTGTAAATCACTAACTTTAGAGGTCATCAGGGGCGCAATACCGTATTGAGCAAATAAATACAGTAAGGGCTCTGTGACTGCGTTTGCTAAATTGGTATTTGTTATGTTTGACTCATTATCCAGACTAGGCTTATTTTCATTAACAGCACTATTGATCTGAGCGGTCTGTATTTGCTGTGCATTAACAGTCGTACTATGCGCTGGCAAGTGCGTTTGATGATATAAGATCAAGCGATTATTTGCCAAGTCAATCAAACGTTGTTCCCCAACATGGGCAAGGGGATGGGCTTTAGGAAGTGCGACTACATAGCGCTCGTGGCGCAACAGTATTTGTTGTATCCAGGGATCTTGATGTGCAAAACGACCGAAACCGACATCAATTTCACCCGTTTTAAGCGCATCAATCTGTTGGTAGGAGCTGATATCTTTGAGGTTGACCTCAAGATCTGTGTTCTGATTGGCGTTATGCAGTTTTAAGGTTGCAATGATTTCTGGCAGTAAGCCATATAGCACGGATGGTACAAAGCCAATATTTAGTACGGTGCTGGGTGTGGATAGCCTCTGCGTCATACTAGTAATAGTTTCAAGCTCTGTTAGTACCGCGCTGATCTTGTCGTAGAAGAAAACCCCCGCTGCTGTTAGATGTAGTGGTCTGTGATAGCGATCGACCAGTACCACGCCCATATCAGTCTCAAGCTGTTTAAGCAAACGGCTCAGGGTAGGTTGTGATAAACCCGTTGTGGTTGCCGCAGCACTAAAGCTTCTTAAGTCAGCGATGGCAATAAAGGCATTAAGTTGCTTTAAATCCATGTATTACTACCTATAGTTAAAATACCTTAAAAACGCAACGGTACTGCTGGTACAAGCTTTTTGCAGCCTCTGTCTGCGTAGGCACAGCAAGCAAGAAAAACGTATGCCAGCAGTAGGTCATGTATCGATATTATTTTTTATTGACTATAATTAGTACTATTTTTTGCTGCTTATCGCATAATTACAGCTGTTGATACTGTTTATGCTTGAAGGTAAGCGACCAGCCAATTATATTATCTAAGTACAGTGCCGTTACACTTTAGCAAAAAATCAGTATCATAACGTAATTTTAACACCTCGGCGCAGAATTCCCCTACTTCTAAAGTAGTGGGATGAATGCGTATTTTTGGGTTACTATTTGGTGTATTTGTTATAATAATTAATAATTATACCGCCAATGACAAACAACTTCTATATGAGCAAACAAATCCTTAAAGCCCATAAAATCAGACTGTACCCGACAGAGGATCA
>NZ_JAXCIB010000014.1:0-52305 GCF_035984995.1 Psychrobacter sp. PL15 | reverse complement strand
AAATAGCAGACCAAGAAAACGATTGGGATTCAAAACACCAAATCAGGTATTCTATAACATCATTTAGCGTTGCACTTGGTGTGTTAATCTAGGATAGGAAATACAGCAAACGTTACTAATTTAAAATAAACAATCGAAATGATCAGAATTTTTTAGTTCTGATATTATCTACACCGTACATTCTTCAACTATCTCATTATGTACTTCAAGTGCTTTATAAAGAATTTTCAGGTCTGTTGTGACAGGCACATCAACATCTGATATCAGCCATAGCGACAATAATTTTTATAACAGAGTTGTATTTTTCTGCCATCAACATAAAGGCAGCGATCATAACTGAACCGCTGCAACAATCAATGATACAACCACTATCACAGTGACATACTGTCTGACTTTAAAATAATCATAGCTAATAATTTGTGCCTGATGAAGACCATAGTCAATCACTACCATAGCGATGAAACCAGCGACCAATAGCCAGATAAAACTAACGGTTGATAAGCTCAAAAACCCTAACCATAAGCTAAGCGCAATAATATTACTAAATATAGGCAATTTGACCGCCCAGCTATTGTCATCAGCCAAGCCAAGATGATTACCCCAATGCGCGCCTGCCATAAATGAGGCTATTACTAGGCCATAAACGGAAAGAACGCCCTCAGTCCTCCCCAAAATTCGTATGGCCTCAACACCTATAGTGATAAAAATGGCGCAAATAACGAACGGAATAGCACCCGCAAAGGTTAAATAAGGGCTTGGCTTTTTCATAGCGTCACATTTATCTCGTGTTTATAAGTTTGATTTAAGGTTCACTGGCCGTATTAACTCGTTTTATGACCCTGCCATTTCTTGATAAAATCACCATTGGGATCATGTTGCTGGGTTTGTTTTTTGAGATTAAACTGTCGACAGCCTCTTGGATCTGCACCCACTCCCGCAAGATACTGCCAGTTACCCCAATTACTACCAACATCATAATCGATAAGGTGTTGCTCAAAATAGCTAGCACCATAACGCCAGTCCAAACCCAGCTCATGAATAAAACAGCTGGCAACTATTTGCCTACCCCGATTCGACATGTAACCAGTACTTTTTAGCTGATGCATACAGGCATTGACGATAGGATACAGTGTTGTGCCGTTTTGCCATTGCTGTAGACGTGTTTGATCCAAACGTGTCGTTGGTGCATGTTGGGCAATCCCTTCGAACCAAAATAACTTTTGTTGATGGACAAGTGCGTACCAATAAAAATACTCGCGCCAGAGCAGCTCAAACCATATCCAATAAGTTGAGTCGTTAGCGATAACATCACGTTCATGATGGCGTAAACGATTCAGCAGCACCTTAACCGATAATGAGCCGTTAGCCAACCAAGCTGAGAATTTAGTGGAATGCGTCCAGTTATCCAGTGCATTACGGGTGGTTTTGTAAGTGCTGGGAGCATCGGAATTGAAGTAGTCATTTAAATGACTGATGGCGTTTGTTTCGCCGCCTTTAAAATTAGGCTCTGGCTGTATTTGCTCACTAAAATCTTGGTGGGTAAAAAAGTAGTTACTATTATTCGCTGTGCTATTTGTCATGCTGTCAGGCATAGGTGGCAGCGTTTTTGGCGTTTGGCAAGTAAACAGGTCGTTTTCGGCAGTTAGTAAATCGTGGTTGGCTTCTACTTTTTTGCGAAATTGAGTAAAGCTTTTGGGCAAATCATGCGTTGGTAAAGTAATAAATAAAGTGTTGACCGACTGACTATGCCAGTCTATAAACGGGTATGTCGCTTGTAAAGCATCATAAGCTTGGTTTTGGTTATAGTCTGCCGTTTGACTGACACAAATATCAGTGATGTGCTCTTGTTCGATCAGCTGGCATAGCTGCGCGAAGGCGTCTAATTCTAATGCTGATTCTGAACGTCCTTGTGATAAAGACTTTGGTGGTAAAGTTGCAGCTTGTAAGTCTTCTTCTGACTGACTTTCTGGTGCTACTTTTAAATTTGGTAGGCACAGCAATCTATTGCCAAGACGCTGTAATGATTCATCTAAATCAGCTAAGCTCTCAGATAAAAACTGCTGACGGGCAGCGCCCATTTCATCAAAAGCATAATACTTACTGTCCTGACTGCCCTTTTTGTCAGCAAGTCTGGCCGCGAAAGTTGATGCATAGACGAGTAGCAACCGTCCATCATCACTGGCTAGTGCTGCCGATTTGAGTAAAGTGGCATTGTCATCTACCCGCAAATCGTTGTGAAATAAAACCAACACGACTTTTTTATCCAACGCGGTATCCACTGGGTTAGGTTGTGAACTATCTAGTGCCTGATTTGACATAGGAGCAATTCCAAAATAATTAAACGCAATCGATGAATACTTAAGGTCAAACTATAGTATTTTAAAATATCATATACCGTATAGCAGGTGTTAAACATTCAACCACAGTATTCGTCATAGTTGTTATTATAGTCATGAGCATTTTTATTGTGGCCATGAATGTTGACTCTCGTTAAGCTGACTGGTTAAATGGTTTAAACCTAGGAGAATACTATGACTGAAGAAAATGATCCAAATAAAAAATATGATATCGTCAATAGATTTTTGACAAAGCTCACTAAAGAACAGCCACAAATGTATTATGCTACTACCTCTGAAGTCGCTCGCAGTATTCATACTATGATCAAAGAGCATACTAACCGCTTATCGGTAGAAGAACAGGCACTAGTCAGACGCATGACTATAGAGGAAATTCAGGGTATGTTAGGCTTTCACCTTAAGTAACAAGCTTAAGTGACGAGCTTAAGTAACAAGCTTCTGGATAGACAGCAAAATATAAGTACTTTTTCCATAAAAAAAGACCGCCCTATGGCAGTCTTTTTTTATGGAAAAAGTTTGAGTTAAGCCTATTTGAGTTGAGCCCACCGGAACAGCTGAAATATACGCTTAAAAAGGATAGTCACGCGGGGTATGCTGTACTGAAACCCAATGCAATGTCGTAAATTCTTCGAGTACCCATTCGCCATTAAAACGGCCAATACCTGAGTTTTTCTCGCCACCAAATGGGGCGTTACTTTCATCATTCACGGTAATGTCATTAATATGAGTCATGCCCGCTTTAATACCGCGAGCAAAACGCAAACCTTTTGCCATATCTGTCGTGAATACTGAGCTTGAGAGACCATACATAGTATCATTGGCGATTGTTAGGGCTTCATCTTCATCTTTAGCACGGATAATACCAACTAAAGGACCGAACACTTCATTACGTGCTAAGTCCATATCGCTGGTGACATCGATAAAAATATGCGGCGGTACCATTTGACCTTTAATCTCACCACTTAAAATCATTTTTGCGCCTTCATCCTCGGCTTTAGCGATTTTGTCTTTAAGTGATTTAAGCTGCTTGTCATTAATGATGGGACCGATAGCTGTGTCTTGGTGGTTAGGGTCGCCGACTTTTAAAGTTTTTACGTGGGCAAGGAAACCCTCTACAAAGTCATCGTAAATCTCATCTTCGACAATAATACGGTTAATCGCAATGCAGATTTGCCCTTGATGTAAGAATTTACCAAAAGCGGCAGCTTTTACTGCATTTTCGATATTGGCATCTTTTAGTACTACGAACGGATTGTTACCGCCCAATTCGAGTGCCAGCTTTTTAATGTAGTCGCTGCTATTGGCAAGCTCGCCGATATGTTTGCCAACAGCGGTTGAACCGGTGAAAGACACCAGTCTTGGTGCATCATGGGTAACCATGGCATCGCCTATCTCACTACCAGCGCCCACCACCACATTTAGCAGGCCTTTTGGCAAACCAGCTTCTTCAAATATTTTAGCCAGTAGCAAACCACCAGTAATCGGTGTGTCACTGGCAGGTTTTAGCACGACCGCATTACCGAGTGCTAAGGCGGGAGCGATAGAGCGCTGAGTTAAATGAAAAGGGAAGTTCCAGGGGCTAATAACGGCAATCACACCGATAGGTTCCCGATAGACAAAGTTCTCTTTACCTGGAATTTTGGAAGAACGAATCTCGCCGTGTACACGGTTTGGAAAGCCTGCTGACTCAAGGGTAATTGCTCGTGCACTACTAAATTCTACCATGGCTTTGATACGGGTACTGCCCGACTCTTTTACTAGCCAATCGATAATCTCATCTTGACGCTGATCTAAAACCTCAACCATTTTATACATAAGGCCGGCGCGTTCTGCTGGGGTTTTTTGTGCCCATTCAGCCTGCGCCGTTACTGCTGCTTTATAAGCCTCGTCCAGCTGGTCTTTAGTGGCTTGTTTGATCTCTACTATGGGATCACCGTTATAGGGATTAGTATTAGTATTGATGCTATCATCTTTACCGCTTTGCCACTCGCCGGCAATATATTGTAGGTGAAAATCGCTGTAGGCATCAGAGGTGCTGGCTTTGGCGTTAGTATTATCAGTAGTCATGATTGTCCTTATTTATGGTTATAGCAATTATATTATTGCTTATAGAATGTGATTTTATTACTGCTCCGCTGGGAAGCAAAAGACCCCTATTTAAAGTTATATTTTAGAGACGCTATTTATTAAACAATTAGCGTCTTAAAGATGATGAAATAAAAGAAGATATAAAAACGTAACTTGATAGACGACTGGTCTAATGCTACCATAGTGGCATAAGGAATAAGATTACTTTGTCATTATATATTGTTGAAAAAACGTAACACTCGTGAATTAGTGACGTTCTAAAAAATACTTAAAGACTAACATTTAAAAGACTGATAACCCTCTATTAACAACCCTAATTTAATAAAAAGCTAAGGAGGACATGACCTTTATGTCTGCTACCACCACATCCATTTCATCAGATACACTGCCTTTAGAAACGCCACCTTTAGATAATACGTCTTTAGATACAACCCCTTCAAATACTAAGAACCACCTGTTGGCAACCGGTTATTGCTTGATCGCAAAAAAAGGCTTTACCGCGGTCGGTATCAAGCAAATATTGGATCAAGCTGGTGTTCCTAAAGGCTCGTTCTATCATTACTTTGCCTCAAAAGAAGCCTTTGGCGAAGCCATTATCAATGACTACTTCGCCGAATATAAACAGCGGCTGGCGCTTATTGACACCCTAGACGTTACTGCCCAGCAAAAACTCTATAACTACTTTCAAAACTGGTACGACACCCAGCAAAATGGCAGTGGTCATGAAAAATGCTTGGTGGTCAAATTGAGTGCAGAAGTCGCAGACATGTCAGAGCCCATGCGTAAAGCAATTCATACCGGTTACCAACAAACCATTACTTGGCTCGCTGAGCAAATTAAAGCGGGCTGGAAAGATCACTCAATCCCTCATCCCGATAATATAGCGGCAGAAAGCATGGCGAAACGTTGGTATTTTGCCTGGCTTGGCGCCAGTTTAGTCTCTAAAATCAGTCAGACCAATACGCCGCTAGCAGAGGTCTGGCAGATGACTACAACCCAAATGGGCCGCTAAATGGGCCAATAACTAATAGTAGTTAATAATAAGGTCTGATTTTTCACCCTGCATCACTTTTTTTAGCAGCACTTCTTCAACCAAACCGCACTTTATATCGATGTTATTAACATCACACCTTGTTGTCTGCTGTATAAATATTTTGTAAGTACTACTAGACGACCGGTCTAATTAATGTACAATGCTGACAAATACAAAGAACAAGCGCAATTCATATTCAAGATTTAAAATTGATATTGTTTAATTTTAAACCCCCATTAGACTCCCAGGAGCACTATGAAAAACTTCCAGTATTACAACCCCGTACGTATCGTTTTTGGTGAAGATCAAATCAAACAACTGTCAAACCTAGTCCCTACTGAGGCTCGCGTACTAATTACCTACGGTGGTGGCTCTGCTCAGCGCACAGGTACTTTAGACGAAGTCAAAGCCGCATTAGCAGACAATGGCAGCCGTCAAGTATTTGAGTTTGGTGGTATTGAAGCCAATCCAGAATTCACCACCTTGCTAAAAGCCGCTGATAAGGTCAACGAACATGATATCGACTTCATATTAGCTGTCGGTGGTGGTTCAGTGATTGACGGCAGTAAGTTTGTAGCATTGGTCTCTTCACTTACCGAAGAAGACGGCACCACGGTATCACGTGAACAAGCATGGGATGCCCTAACCAGCGGTTGCAAAAAAATTGACTCGGCTATCGACTTCGGTACTGTGTTGACTATTCCAGCGACAGGTTCTGAGATGAACTCAGGCGGCGTTATCAATCATAGTGAACGTAAAGCAAAACTACCTTTTGGTAGTGCGCTGGTTTATCCTAAATTTTCAATTCTAGATCCTACTAAGACTTTGACCTTGCCAGAACGTCAAGTGACCAATGGTGTTGCTGATGCCTTCGTCCATGTGATGGAACAGTATCTGACTTATCCAGTCAATGCCAAGGTTCAAGACGGCTTCGCTGAGAGTTTATTAAAAATTCTAATTGAAGACGGCCCAGTAGTCAGAAAAGAGCCAGAAAATTTAGACATTCGTAAAAACCTCATGTGGACAGCAACCATGGCACTTAATGGCCTGATTGGTAGCGGTGTACCACAAGATTGGACGACTCATATGGTCGGCCATGAGCTGACGTCATTGCATAGCATTGACCATGCACGTACGCTCACTATCTTATTGCCTTCGGTCATGCGTGAGCTAAAAGAAAGCAAAAGAGACAAGCTACTTCAATATGCCCGTAATGTCTGGAACATCACTGATACCGATCAGAGCGATGACGCTATTATTGATATGGCAATTGACAATACTGAGAACTTCTTCCGCGAGCTTGGCCTACCGGTCAGTCTAGAAGATGCAGATTTAGATGAGTCAGCCATTGAGCCCATCATTAAGCAGCTTGAAGCACACAAGATGGTCAAATTAGGCGAGTATGGTACGAATGACCTAGACGTGTCACGCCGTATATTGCACCGGGCAATAAGCAACAAAGCCTCGTAACGGTGGTCAATACTAATAGTAGTGATAAATAACATCTAAAATTTCTAGCAAGTAATAGCAGCTGTTCATTAATGAATGGCTGTTATCTTTAAAGTTAATAAGTGAAACGATAACATTAGACTGACATAAGTAAAGTAGAACAACATAAGTAAAATGGCATAATTAGAACGACATAAGTAAACCAATATAATTACAACGATATAATTACAACGATGTAATTAAAACGATATAATTAAAATAAGGAGCTTTAACATGAGCTTTGACATTCAACAACAAAACCAACAACAGAATCGCCAAATTAAACTTGCCAGCCGCCCCCATGGCGCGCCAACCAGCGATAACTTTGAGCTGACCTCCAGTGACCTACCCACTGCAAATAACAACGAAATGCTACTACGCACCGTTTACCTATCACTCGATCCCTACATGCGCGGACGTATGAGCGATGCTAAAAGCTACGCTGACCCTTTAGAAGTTGGCGATGTGATGCTAGGCGGTACCGTCGCTCAGGTAGTTGAATCCAATCTTGATAAATTTGCCATCGGTGACCTAGTAGTTTCCAATTCAGGCTGGCAGGATTATAGTGTCAGTGATGGTGAAGGCGTACTAAAGCTTGATAAGAACATGGCGAACCCGTCTTATGGCTTGGGTGTCCTTGGTATGCCAGGCTTCACCGGTTATATGGGCTTGACTGATATTGGTAAACCCAAAAAGGGCGAAACCTTAGTGGTTGCCGCTGCAACAGGCCCGGTCGGTGCGACAGTCGGACAGGTTGGTAAGCATCTTGGGGTACGTACTGTCGGAGTGGCAGGTGGTGCTGAAAAATGTGCCTACGCGGTCGACGAATTAGGTTTTGATACTTGTATTGATCACACAGCCGACGACTTTGCACAGCAGCTTGAAGACGCCTGTCCTGATGGCATCGATATCTATTATGAAAACGTCGGTGGTAAAGTGTTTGACGCGGTAATGCCACTATTAAATGCCCACGCGCGCATCCCAGTATGTGGCTTAGTATCCCAATACAACGCGACTGAACTACCTGACGGTAAAGACCGCTTGAGTGTCCTAATGGGAAATGTTCTAAGTCGACGTCTGACCATCAAGGGTTTTATCATCTTTGAAGAGTATGGCGATCATTTCCCAGAATTCTTAAAAACTATGAGCAAATGGGTTGAATCTGGCGAAGTCAAAACCAAAGAACATCAGATCGATGGGTTGGCACAAGCGCCACAAGCCTTTTTTGATATGCTAGAAGGCAACAATTTTGGCAAAACCGTCATAAAAGTTGCTGATGTTAAATAGTAGATAGCCTTGATAAAGGCTGGCTGCAATAAGTACTGATAACTACTTTATCTGATACTTTAGCAAGCACCACTTGATAGATACTATTTTCAAATAAATAAGGATAATTATGAATATTTTAATGGTTTTAACATCACACGATCGTTTAGGTGATACTGGTAAAAAAACTGGTTTTTGGCTAGAAGAATTTGCCGCTCCTTACTATGCGTTTTTGGATGCTGGCGCAAATGTTACACTTGCCTCTCCTGCTGGCGGTCAACCACCACTTGATCCTGGTAGCGACACCCCAGATGCACAAACAAAAGATACCACACGTTTTAAAGAAGACTCTGATGCGCAAAAGCATCTTGCCGACACTAAGAAACTCGCTGATATGAAAGCTGAAGACTTTGATTCAGTGTTTTATCCTGGTGGTCACGGCCCATTATGGGATTTGGCAGTGGATAAAAACTCTATCAATCTGATCGAGACTTTCGTTAAACAAGACAAACCTGTAGCCTTCGTTTGCCATTCTCCAGCAGCCCTTAAAAACGTTAAAGTCGATGGCGAATACCTAGTAAAAGGTAAAAAAGTCACTGGCTTTACCAACTCAGAAGAAGAGGCAGTTGGCCTTACAGATGTGGTGCCTTTCTTAGTAGAAGATGCGCTTAAAGCCAATGGCGGTAATTACCAAAAAGCGGCTGATTGGGAATCGTTTGTGGTAGAAGATGGCTTGTTAATCACAGGGCAAAACCCAGCATCATCAGAAGAAGCGGCCAAACGCTTACTGACTAAGCTCAAAGGCTAATAGCTTAGAGATCCATACTACAGGCTAACTACTATGATTCGCTTACACCACCTTAATCAATCACGTTCGCTACGCATTTTATGGCTCTTAGAAGAATTAGGTGAGCCGTACGAAATTACTAGTCATCAGCGAGATGCTAACACTTATCTGGCACCAGCCAGCTTAAAAGCCGTTCATCCTCTTGGGAAGTCGCCGGTCATCGAAATGGATGGTCAGTTATACTCAGAATCGGGTGCAATCACTGAATTATTGATTGAACGCTTTGCGCCAGATCGCTTGCGACCTGCTCCTGATAGCACAGATTATGGTCATTATCTACAGTGGATTGACTTTGCTGAAAGCTCGCTAATGTTGCCATTGATGCTTGAATTGTTCACCAAAAAAGCAGGCATTCATGATAATGAGTTTTTGAATGGTTATATCGATAAAGAAAAGACCAGATTGTTCAAGTATTTGGATGCAGCGGTCGAGGGTAAGTCTTTCATTGTAGGCAATCAACTTAGCGGTGCTGACTTTATGCTGTCGTTTGACTTGATGATGCTGGCTAAGCGTAAAGAGTTGGCCAATTATCCTCATATCGAGCACTATGCATTGCAGTTGGCTAGCCTTGATAGTTATCAACGCGCTATGCGTTTGGAAGCTGATTATGATGAGACTAACCGTACTTAAACGCTGTTAGCAACGAGCGATAACTAAAGTTATGATAAAATAGCCCAAGCAAGCCTTGGGCTATTTTTTGGTTTTATCATACTGCTAATAGCATTAGAGTGTGCCAGCAATCAGCTTGTGCAGGAGCTGTAATATGTTCCTATCCTCTCCATTGCTACAGACTATCGTTCGCTCATGACTACCGAATATCGATTTAAACCCCATGAACAGCCGTTTATGTTGGGTCCACCTGCCACTCCCGACCATCCCGTACCCCGTAAAAAGCCACTCTTGACGTCATTATAAATATGACCTCTGAAGTGGCTTTTTTGTACAAATCACTAACTAGATTTTTATGCTTATGCTCATACTTATATTAGTGCTTAAACAAGCATCAGTGTCTGTAATCGTTTATGGCAGTAGGCGTTTGGTGTTCCAACTTACGGCACTGTCATTACTGTCATCACTGCCACTATCGTCACGGCTATAGACGATACGGTCATGCATACGATTGGCCCGACCTTGCCAAAATTCAATTTCATTAACCGTAATCTCATAGCCGCCCCAAAACTCTGGGGTTGGCACTGAAGTATTTTCTGGGTAATCAGCTTGCAGCTGGTCGAAAGTCTGCTCCATTGCCTCACGACTGGCAACTTTGCCACTTTGTGGTTGACTGACCCACGCGCCGACTTGGCTGTCATGCGGACGTTTTTGGAAGTAGGCGGATGATTTGTCCGCATCTATTTTAGCAATGCTACCACTGATACGAATTTGGCGCTCCAGCTCGTGCCAAAAGAACAACACTTCCGCATTAGGGTTTTCAGCGATATCTTGCGCTTTAGCACTTTCATAATTGGTATAAAATACCACGCCAGTTTCAGTAACTTCACGCATCAGTACAATACGCACACTGGGTTTATTATCAGCGCCGCAAGTGGCAAGACTCATCGCATAGGGCTCTTGTACTTGCTGCTCAGTCGCCTCCCCAATCCAGCCTTTCAATAGCTCAAACGGTGATGCGGGTACTAATTGTTGATCAAGGCTGCCTTTATCATAAGATAGACGCTGATCAGTAAAATCCATGCTCATAACTGTTCCTTATTATTCATACTTTTGTTGGTGGCTATGGTTAATTTTGATGGCAATCAGCCCAATACCGCTTTAATATGATTGGCCAAGCCGTTGGCAATCATATCACATTCTATCTCATCATCTGACTCAACCATAACACGAATCATGGGCTCGGTACCCGACTGTCGAATCAGCAAGCGGCCACGTCCTTCTAGGGTGATACTCGCTTTTTCAAAGGCGACAATCAACTCTTCATACGCATAAGGATCCTGCATCTGAGATAAGCGTATATTAACCAATTTTTGTGGCAACACGTCAAAGCCTTCAGTAAGGTAGCTGAGCGCTTTATTTTGCTCTTGCATGATTGCCAGCACTTGTAGGCCTGCAATAATAGCGTCCCCAGTTCGGCTCTTGTCTAAACACAGAATATGCCCGGACGGTTCACCACCTAGTATCCAACCCTTGGCTTCTAGCTCTTGCATCACGTAGCGATCACCGACTTTTGCACGAACGAAACCAATGCCTTTTGCCTGTAGTGCCAGCTCTAGACCCATGTTGCTCATTAACGTACCCGCCACGCCAGCGACTCGCGTTTGACCTTGCGTGGCGAGCACATATAAAATACCGTCACCATCGACTAGCTTACCAGCTTCATCCACTAGCACGATGCGATCACCATCACCATCAAGACCAATGCCAATATCAGCATCATGGTCTAAAACGGCCTGTTGCAGCCCTTCAGGATGAGTGGAGCCACAATCAGCATTAATGTTTAAACCATCCGGCGTATTATTAATAGCAATTACGGTAGCGCCAAGTTCACGCATTACCCTAGGTGCCACACTGTAGCCGGCACCATTAGCACAATCTACCACTATTTTTAGTTGGCTTAAATCATGTTGATAAGGGAAACTGCCTTTACAGAACTCAATATAGCGACCTTTAGCATCGCCAATCCGATAATTTTTACCCAACTCTGCCGGATCGAGGATCGGCATCGATAAATGATTGCCTTCACCGTCAGTTGCACTCATGACAACTTTTAATTTATCGTTAATTGCATTTTGCATCTCATCAGTAAGCTTTTTACCATCTGCTGCAAAGAATTTGATGCCATTATCATAATAGGGGTTGTGCGACGCTGAGATTACCACGCCAGCATCTGCATGAAAGCTACGAGTTAAATGAGCAATGGCAGGTGTTGGCAAAGGTCCTAACAAATGGACATCTACCCCTGCCGCATTAAAGCCTGCTTGCAACGCGCCTTCAATCACGTAGCCTGAAAGCCGAGTATCTTTACCGATGACCACACTGGGTTTACGCTCAGGATTATCGTTATTTGCTATTAGCACCTGTCCAGTCGCATAGCCTAATTTTAAAATGAAATCAGGCGTAATAGGCATTTTGCCAAACTTGCCGCGAATACCATCGGTGCCGAAGTAACTCATTATTAATAATCCCTATGTTAAAAGTGAAAGGCCAAACGTGCTCGCAGGCTAGAGTGTCTACTACTGTCTTATTTTACAAAAAAAACAGCCAACAATGAACGAGCATTGTGGGCTGTTTGTATCTTAAAATCTCTGACGTATAAATATTCACGCTTTTACCGCTGTCATTTAGTCGACTCGGTAGTTTGGTGCTTCTTTGGTAATCTGCACATCATGAACATGCGACTCTTTCATACCAGCAGATGTGACTTTGATAAACTGGGGTTTGCTACGCATCTCTTCAATAGTCGCACAGCCAGTATAGCCCATCGATGAGCGCAAGCCACCAACCAATTGGTTAACGATACCCGCTACTGGACCTTTATAAGGAACGCGACCTTCAATGCCTTCTGGAACCAGCTTTTCGACCCCATCTTTGGCATCTTGGAAGTAGCGATCTGATGAACCGTTCTGACCTGACATGGCACCTAGGCTACCCATACCGCGATAGGCTTTGTAATAGCGGCCTTGGAACAGCTCAACTTCACCTGGCGCTTCTTCGGTACCTGCCATTAGTGAACCGACCATGATGCACGAAGCGCCAGCAGCGATAGCTTTTGCCATATCTCCTGAATAGCGAATGCCGCCATCAGCAATCAGCGGAATGCTATCTTGTAATGCACTAGCTACGCTATCGATAGCTGATATTTGTGGCACACCAATACCAGCGATAATACGGGTAGTACAAATAGATCCTGGACCGATACCCACTTTAACGGCATCAGCACCAGCGTCACGTAGGGCTTTTGCCGCATCACCCGTTGCGATATTGCCACCGATAACTTGAACATGTGGAAAGTTCTTTTTGATCCAAGATACTTTATCAATCACGCCTTTTGAATGTCCGTGCGCTGTATCAACAACAATAACATCTACGTCAGCAGCGATTAAAGCTTCAACGCGCGCTTGAGTGTCTGCGCCAGTACCGACGGCCGCGCCAACACGCAAGCGACCATGATCATCTTTACAAGCATTTGGGTTGTTTTCAGCTTTAGCAAAGTCATTAACGGTAATCAGACCGCGCAGACGAAAGTCATCATCAATAACAATGACTTTTTCGATACGGTGTTCATGCAGTAGTTTCTTAATATTCTCGTTGCTTTCACCTTCATGAACGGTGACCAGCTGTTCTTTTGGGGTCATGATATGACTGACCGGTAATGATAAATTGGTTTCAAAGCGCCAGTCACGATGGGTAACGATACCGACAACTTTATCAGTACCCTTCTCTACTACAGGCACACCTGAAATATTATTATCTTGGGTCAATCTTAATAGTTCACCAATAGTCATCTCTGGATGGACAGTAATAGGATCAACTACTGTACCCGCTTCGAATTTTTTGACGCGGCGCACTTGAGTGGCCTGCTTATCAATATCCATACTTTTATGCAAGATACCTAACCCACCTAACTGTGCCATAGTAATGGCCATTTCAGACTCAGTAACCGTATCCATAGCAGCAGAAATTAACGGTAAATTTAAGGTAATACTTTTGGTCAGGCGAGTAGACAGATCGGCAGTTTTTGGCAGGACTTCAGAATAGGCTGGTAACAATAAAACGTCATCAAAGGTGAAGGCTTCATGGACAATACGTAACATACATACCCCTAGCGGTGGTTATTTTGATGGGTGGGAGCTCAGTATTAAGGATCTCAATTAACAGTATGGCAGCCAGCAAACGCTAAATACAGATTCTAGGTTACAGATTCTAGATATAGGCGCTTACTAGAGTCAAAGGCTGTTTCAATGAGTGATCAATAATGCGGTAATACAAATGTAGCATCGACCGCTGCTTAATGACTCAGTTATCCCTTAAAAATAACGCCACATTATAACAAATAAGCCCGCCTCTCGCATAATAGTTTTGTCATCTCACTTTACAGCGGCGTATCTGTATTCCAATATTGTATACTCAACTGACACTCAAATAAGTAAAGTTTATAATTTATGCCACTAAAGCAGCTTTTGGGGTAATGACCATCAAAAATATGTCTATTGATGGCTGTCTTTAAAGGTAAAACGCTCTGTTGGTAGATACTCTTTTTGTTCCTGATTAATATAGCTGAGCATTTCCTCACGCACACTGCTTGCTAATATCCAAGCATTGTAAGGACTATTTGCGGCCTGACTGCCCCTTATTTTGATACTATTTTCACTGACTGATACTACAAATAGCTCAGGCTCCGACTTCCCATCCCATAACTCATTCGCCTTGACCACTTCAATATATTTTTGGCGTATAGTGTCGATATCAGCACCATAATCAAGATGTAAATACACCACACCAGTTTGGTGCGATTCGGTATGCGACCAGTTTTCTATGATTTCAGTAATAAGATAGCGCATCGGGACAATTAAGCGCCGCTCATCCCAGGTTTTTAGCACCGCATAGGTATAGCGTAAATCTTCGATAGTACTCCAATGACCTTCCATCATCACTGTATCGCCAATGCGTACTGGCTGAGTGATTGCCACCTGTATACCCGCAATAATATTGCCCAAGCTAGGCTGCGCGGCAACACCAATAACCACACCAGCAATACCTGCTGAGGTCAATAAGGCCCTACCAAGCCCATTAATATTGGTAAATTCACTAAGGCCAATCCAAATACTGCCTAGGATCATCACAAAGATAAACATGCGCCGAAATACTGATGCATAAGTACGGCGGCGGCGTCCTTTATCGAAGTTCTCTTCACTTAAATTTTCAATTTGTAAATCTTGGTAGCGATTGGCAAAAAAGTTGATGACTCGTATGCCGAGCCGCAGCGCGCTGAATACCAGGCCAAGCCAAATAATCGGACGGGTGGAGGACGCCACGGCATCTAAATAAGGAAAGCCACCGGAGACTAGAGTGAATACTAAAGAAAAGCTGATGGTAAACGTCAACGGCACGGTCAACTTACTGACCAAGTCCGCCACACTATTACTACTGCCAACATCGATAGTGTATCTTTTGTCGGCTGCAAACCGGTTGATAATTTTTTCGGTTCCTGTGCTCAGTAACCAACCCACACCCATAGTAAATGAGAAAAATAAAACGAGCGCTAAAAATTCCCATACGGCAATACTAAAAAACCGTAACCCCATCCAAGTAGGTAAATAACGCTCAAACTGCGTGGGTTGATATTGATCATAAAGACTGTCGATATTACCGACCGTTTGCTCAGAAAACACCCAAATCGGCGCATTATCCTCAACTCGCACACGTTGTAAATACATAGGTACACGGCGCTCACGGTATTCCATGTATCCGAGCTGAATAGAACGTCTGGGAATACCTGTCACGCTGTTATTACTACCAAGCGGTGGTTCAATCAGACCATCAGGGCGATCGGGCAACTTATCAAAGACATATAGTTTTTTTTTGGTTAATAAAAAATCTAAACGCTTGGACAATTCAAGTGAGCGACTAAGCTGCACATCGCTATCAATCAAATTCATATTTAGCGCATAAGCGGCCAAATCAAACTGTTGCTTCATAATGGCCGACTGAAAAAACTCCAAAGTGGCCAGTGGCGTTGATAAATTAGGCGGCGTTGCTAATGGCGGTAACCCACTGTTGAGAGCGTCTAGCGGATAGTAGTTTTCATTGTACTCTCCTGTTAGGCTCGTCTCCCCTTGCAAATGCCCTGCTTGCTGCACAGCCGTTTGTTCAGTAGGGTTAATCGTTTCACGAGCTATTTCAGAGAGATCAATATTTTTATTTTTGATAGTTTCAATCTTCTGGGCGGCGTAATCAGCCAAGTTATCTGGCTCATTTTTGGTTTGTGCTGACGGATTGCGCTCTTCATTATCATTGGTAGCAGCCTGGGCAGGAATGTAAAGCAAACTAAGCAACATGACTAAAAAGCCAATCAATAATTTGACACTATTGCTATTAGCCTTATTAATAAAATTATTAATGTAGCAGGCATAAAGGTTGTTATCCGCCGCTTTTAATTCAGCATGATGAGTACAGAGATGACCAGTTTTAGTATTGATAAGCTTACAGTGGGTTTTCATAGCATTGAATTTATTGACCTAAATATTAATCCAATTTAAAACAGTCCGTAAAAAAAAGCCAGTGTAAGCTGACTTAATTTATTAGGGTTCGTATTTAATATGAAGTATTCGTATTTAATAGCGAAAAATAGCTTTTACAATCACGATAACAACCTTTAGGCGCGACGCCAGGTAGTGCCAGTGCGACTGTCTTCAAGCTCAATACCGGCCTCTTTCAACAGCACCCGAATCTCGTCGGCACGAGCAAAGTTTTTATTGGTTTTGGCATCGGCGCGTTCAATGATCAAATTATCAATATCAGAATCACTAAAGCTATCATCGCTCTCTTCACCGATAACGGCTTGTAAGAACTGCTGCACTGGCTGCTGTAATATATTGAGTACCTGTGCTAATGCTTTTAGCCGCTGCGCCAATTGCCATGCACTTTCCACGTCTTCAGCTTTAATAGCCTTATTAATGTCACGTGCCAGCCCAAATAAAATACTGATAGCAGCAGAGCTGTTAAAGTCATCATTCATGCCAGCGATAAACTCTTGTCCTGCCGTACTGGCATAAGCATTATTTATCAAGGTTTCGTTAACCTCTAATGTCTGTCCTTTTTGTCGCTCCGCGATCTTTAGCGCATGATATAGTCTGCTTAGGCTATTATGTGCTTCATCTAGGGCCACATCTGAGAAATTGACTTGGCTGCGATAATGGCTGGATAGTAGAAAGTAACGCACGGTTTCAGGATGGTATTTTGCCATCACATCGCGAATGGTAAAAAAGTTATGCAAAGACTTGGACATCTTTTCGCCATCGACGTTAATAAAGCCCACGTGCATCCAATTACAGGCGTATTCACAACCAGTAGCCGCTTCTGACTGCGCAATCTCATTTTCATGATGCGGAAACTGTAAATCATGACCACCACCATGAATATCGAAGGTATTGCCCAAGCATTTAGTCGACATCGCCGAGCATTCAATGTGCCAGCCTGGACGACCTTGACCCCAAGGTGAGGCCCATTGTGGCTCATTTGCTTTAGCTGCTTTCCATAACACAAAGTCAAATGGATTGCGCTTAACGTTTTCAACCTCGACCCGTGATCCAGCTTGCATCTCATCTAAGTTGCGCTTGGACAATTTGCCATAGTCAGCAAAGCTATCGACGGCATAATAGACATCACCATTATCAGCAGGATAGGCGTAATCGCCGGTGACTAGGGTCTCAATCATCTGCTGCATCTCATCGATATGATCAGTCGCGCGCGGTTCCGCATTAGGCGTTAAGCAACCAAGCGCGACGGCATCTTCGTGCATCGCTGCGATAAAACGCTGCGTTAATACGCCAATATCTTCGCTATTTTCTGCAGCACGGGCAATAATCTTGTCATCAATATCGGTGATATTGCGGATATAATTGACCTCATAACCCAACTGCTTGAGCCAACGTACCGCCAAATCAAAAGCCACTAGCACTCGCGCATGACCAATATGACAATAATCATAGACCGTCATGCCACACACATACATGCCCACTTGACCAGCATTAAGCGGCGTGAATGTCTGCTTACGTCCAGTCATCGAATTATAGATGGACAACTGCGACATGGCATCGGCAAGTGGTGTGGTAGTCATAAAATAGCCTTTAGGTAAAAAATTAAATTAGGTGTTAACAACAGGAATAAAAATAAAAAAACGGGCAATAATGCAAAAAATAGCATGCAGATAGTCTAATATTAAAGTCTAAACGTAGCGCAGCATAATGTAACCAATCTAACGATCTCAACGACAATGGGTCTTAGCAAAATGTATCTTAGCGAAAATGCTTGTAAAATACTACAATGAGCTAGATTATGGGAGATGTTCACTTATAAACACTGAGTGTTAGAAACTTACCCCTCCCTATAAACTGCACGATAAATGAGTACACCTAAGGAAAAACAATGGGCAATCGCTTAAGTAAAATTTACACTCGTACTGGAGATGATGGCACCACCGGTATGGCCGATGGTAGCCGCGTCAGCAAGGCCGATGACTTGTTCAGCGTAATGGGCGATGTCGACGAGCTTAACTCGCATATTGGCCTAGTACGGGCACACTTTGCCCAAGCGGTAGCCGCAGCGGATGCCAATACGCAGCCGTTACCTGACCGTCTACAACAACAGGAAGGGCAGCCAGCAGGCGCTGATTTTACCCAGGCCTTGGTTATTATCCAGCATCTATTATTCAATGTTGGTGGTGAGCTGGCGATGCCAGAGTATCAAGCGGTGTACGCCAGCCATATCGAGTGGTTAGAGCAGCAAATTGATGCCATGAATACCACTTTACCGCCGCTCAAAGACTTTATTTTGCCGACCGGTTCAGTATTGGTCAGCCAACTGCATGTCGCACGTTGTGTCTGCCGCCGTGCCGAACGCCAAGCAGTGATACTACAACAACAACGCCCACAAGCCATTCGTAGCACTGCAGTAAGCTTAATCAATCGACTGTCTGATTGGTTATTTGTAGCTGCTCGCTTCTGCACTGACCCTGAGCAAGTTTCTGAAGTCTTATGGGACAGCCAAGTTTTACAAAAACTTGAGGGTAATGAATAGCTGCATTGTTACTGGCTAAAAACCTTACGGTTGTAACTGAAAATGTTTTTTGCCAAAACGCCCGCAACTTTAGTCAGTTGCGGGCGTTTTATTTTTATACTATTTTTACACTATTTTTTTACATCAAGTTTTGCATCAATATCAAATTATAAACCAATAACAGATTCTTGAATTAAGCACAAAGTGAACCTTTAATAAGTGGCGCTATCATCTTCGATAATGACCATATCAATACTATCATCTTTTGGCACCGACGCTGGAGCAGTAGGTGTGGCTGGCGCTTTAGCATCAGTACTCGGCGTTACAGCCTCTTGAGGGGTATTTGAAGTACTGCCTGGTGTGCTGTCTTGATTAATGGTGGGCGGAGTCGCAGGCTGTGCAGGCGTAGATGGTGTTACCGGCTTAGGCTGACGAGTAGTCTGAGTTTGGTTGCTACTGGCATTATTATTTTGCGTAGCGTCGCGGCGACGGGGCGCTTCTTGAGCAGGGCTCGGCGTACGCTGACTGTCCATAGCTGACTTTAAAACCGAACTTGCCATGACATCTGCCACTACTGTAATCAGTGCGGGCTGTCCGGCAATACGGGTGCGTACTTGGCCACCTTGAGTGCTCACGACATAAGAAAAGGCATCATCAACCAGCATATTGTTATTGATACGAATATTATCCTGAGCGAGACGAGTTTGTAAGCTGGCCTGATTGTTCGCCGCTTGTACTTGACTGGCTTGATACAGATCTTCACTAGGCAAGGTCATGCTGACACTAGCCTGACAAGTGGTCATGCCATTGGCGTTGGCTTCTTGCAGGATTGCCGCATTTTGCACATCAATGAGAATACCGTTTACTTTCCCATTAACTGTGGCACCGCTTAAACTAATTTCTGCACTGTTGGCATAACTGGCGGCTAACGTTTGCGCCTGCTGATTGAGCGTAATTTTTAGCGCAGTTTTGAGACGGTCTTGTACCATCGGGTCATCACAATTAATGGCAGGAGCGACCGCACTATCATTAGTGACGGGTTGCTCGATAGCAGCATCTGCATCTTTACTGTCCTCAACCTCATCTGAGCGGCTACACCCAGCAACTGCCAATCCGCATATCATACCGATACCGGCGACTTGCTGCCATTTGATCCATTTATTACTCGCTGCGCTCATACTTAATTTACTCCCGATTTACTGATACGTGCCACTGTCTATGGACAGTGTTTGATATCTATACCGCAACAACCGCTACGATAGATTTAAAAACCAAACCATTATACGAGGTTTGAATAAGGTGGTCATCAGTGTAGCTCATTGATATGCAAATAAAATCCATCAACGGCCTTAAAACCTACCTTTGGTTGCAAAAACATAACAAACCCTCATATTAATCCTTAGCCCCTACTACCAATTTGGCAAATCATTGAATATTAAGAGCAACATAGCCATTACCAATAGATAGATAAACCACTGTTTGCTTATCTGAAATCCATGCAGCATGGTTTAAAAGATCGCTATGTTTAGTAGCTAACAATATTTTCGTTTAACAGCTCATTAGATTTTCGCCAGATCTTGTTATATCCTGTTAGGACGTGTTGGACATTTTTTCGCCATTAATTTACCCCCAATGTTCAGCAGACCCTGTTAGGCGTTACAAGTTATTAACTTGTATGGACTCACTTAAAAAAAGGGAGTGGTTAATCATCATGATAAACCTTGAAAACACGCAACTGATTGGTCATCGTGGCGCTCGCGGCGAAGTGCTAGAGAATACCTTGTCTGGATTTCAGCATGCTTCTCGCTTGAGGCCGCGTGGCTTGGCAGGAATTGAGTTTGACGTACAGCTGACAGCTGACGAGCATTTAGTGATCTTTCATGATGAAACCCTACAGCGCTTATGCGGTTTGCAATCCCGTATTGATCAATTGAGCCTGATTGAAATTCAGCGTCAACTGCAATCAGGACATCAGATCATCAGTCTAGACATGCTGGCGCAAGCACTGCCTTCCTCCACGCCACAGAAACACACGCTAAATAACTTATTTGGTGGGTCTAGATTTGATGGGTCTAGGTTTGCTGGGGCTAGGATTTCTGACAATACTAATGATGATTCCCTAACAACAGCCGTGCATAAACTCGCACAATTTACCCATATTGAACTAGAAATTAAAACGCACCCCCGCACTAATTATTCAAAATTAGTTGGCGCGTTAGCGCGCTACTTGGTGGATACCCCACTTGCTGGGCTACCTATTGTGCTCACCAGCTTTGATCTACAACTACTCGCTCAGCTGCAGCGCAATAAATTATTGACCCATATGCCCAGAGGCTTACTGGCACACACACCAGAATTATTGGCGACTGCGCCCAATAAGGCATTGCAACTGGGCTGCACTCGACTTGGGGTCTATTATCCCCTACTGACTCAGTCAGTCATCCAACATTGCCACCGTCACAATTTACCAGTGAGCGCTTGGACAGTAAATGATATTGACAGTATTAAACAACTTGTGAAATGGCAAGTCGATGTGATTATTACCGATATCCCAACTCAACTATTATAAATACCTAACAAATATTCATATTATAAATATCCAATTGTCATAATTATAAATACCTAGTTATTATAGATGAGTCGTTTTTACTAATAGAGGGCTGCCATGAATATTTAATATTTATGACTGGTCTGTATTACTTAAATCATGATCAATCGTTGGCGTTAATAAGACGTTGATTACTGTTCAGTTATTATGAATAAATCGTTAGTTTTACTACGATAAAAGCTATTAATATTTACGGCTCTAAAACCTTACAACAGACCTTAGATACGGTGTTAAAAATTTAACATATCTTGGGTGCTACTTACACTTTTACTCAATACCTGGTAGGTGACGCGATATTCACAGCAATAACTTGTATATATCTATACAAGTTATTGTTATCTAGCAATATTTTTATAGTGCATAGGTGTTCACTTTCTTCTCTTTTTGATGTAATATAGGGTATTGAAGTTAATACCGTTAGGGATATTATATGATTGCAAAAAAAGCACTTGGCTTACCGCTTAAAGGCTTACGTTTCGCTATCAAATCTGGCAGCACACTAGTGCAGAATGCCACTATTCAAGCGACGCGCTTTAAAACGCGGTTCGACGATAACAAGGCGAATAACGCACTCAATGAGCAGCGCGCAGCCACTAGTGACTATACCAATAATTCGTCTGCCTCTACTAAGAGCGGCGATGTCTCTATGAGCGAGACCATCGACGTGCGTGAACTTGAGTTCACAAAAGCACCGATTAATTGGATACCCGCAGCGATCTTGGTAGCCACGCCGCTTGCTGCTGCAGTCATTACTCCTTGGTATCTAATGACCCATCAAGTCAGCGCACCCGTTTGGGGCGTATTCGGCGTCTTGATGGTCTATACAGGTATGAGTATTACTGCAGGCTATCACCGTCTATTGTCGCATCGTTCTTATAAAGCGCATCCGATAGTCAAAAACTTCCTATTACTGGGCTCTACACTAGCGGTACAGGGCTCTGCGTTTGACTGGGTTTCTGGGCACCGTAGCCATCACCGTCATGTTGATCACAAGTTAAATGACCCGTACTCAGCACGGCGCGGCTTTTGGTTCAGTCACGTGGGTTGGATGCTACGCAACTATCCTAGTGGTAAGTTTGATTATAAAAACATCCCTGATTTGACCAAGGATAGAACCTTACAAATTCAGCATAAGTATTATGGTCTGTGGGTGGTAGCGGCTAACGTCGGCTTAGTAGCCGCTATTGGTTGGTTGATTGGTGACGTTTGGGGTACCTTAGTACTGGCCGGTTTGCTACGTTTGGTACTGACCCATCACTTCACCTTCTTCATTAACTCATTGTGTCATATGTTTGGAACGCGTCCTTATACCGATACCAACAGTGCCCGTGATAACTCTATATTAGCGATCTTTACCTGGGGTGAGGGTTATCATAACTATCATCACTTCTTCCAGTATGACTATCGTAATGGTGTGAAATGGTGGCAGTATGATCCAACTAAATGGTTAATCGCTGGTTTGTCAAAAGTGGGCTTAACGACTGAGTTACGTACTATTGATGACACCACTATCAAGCATGCTGAAGTACAAATGCAGTTCAAACAAGCGCATCAACACATCGATACGGCAAATGCGGATGGCATTGATATTCCTCATGCTATGCAAAGCTTCCAAGATCGTATTAAATTTGAATACGATGCCTTCACCCAAACGGTTGAAGAATGGCAAGCGCTGAAAGCCAAAGCTATCGAAATGAAAAAGACTGAGTTCGCTGACCGTTTGCATGAAGTCGATGACAACCTCAAGTTTGAATATGCCAAGATCGAGCAAAAGATTCATGAGCATAATGACAACTTGAAAACAGCGTTCCGCTCTATCGGCCAGAGCAGTAAAGCCGCTTAAAGCTGACTGAACCTAGACGTCACTGTTTAGTTAAGCGTTACTGTTCTCAGTCGGATTAGTGTACTTATTACAACGTTTCTCCTTCCCCCTCATCTACTATGGATGAAGGGGGTTTTTTTGTTTAGAGCTTGGTAAAAAAGTTAAAGAACAGTATAAAATAGGCTAACAAAAAATAGATTACAAGACCGTGACAGTGTAGCTCGATGCCGTATTAAGCCTATGTTATAGTGGTTTTATCTACCTTATGTTTTAATGGAAATACCTGATATGCGCTATCAAAACACCTACGCCAAATTAGATCCACGTCTTCATCATAAGCAACCGCCAACACCACTTGATAACCCACGTGTCGGTCATTTTAATACTCAAGTTGCAGAGCAATTAGGCTGGGCAGAAAACAGCGATTTAATGGCCCGCTGGGTTGATATTATCGGTGGTCATTACCTACCTGCCGAATTTGAACCTTTGGCGATGGCCTATGCCGGTCATCAATTCGGTCAATGGGCGGGGCCATTGGGTGATGGTCGCGGCTTATTAATGGCCCAAGTACTAGATAGTAATGATAATTTACAAGATTTGCATCTTAAAGGCTGCGGTCTGACACCCTACTCTCGCATGGGTGACGGACGGGCGGTCTTACGCAGTACTATAAGGGAGTATTTGGGTGGTCATGCCCTAACTCAACTTGGGGTTCCCTCCTCTAATGCGCTCGGCTTTGTGGTATCTGATACACCTATCCGCCGTGAGCGTATGGAAGCCGGTGCCGCATTGATGCGGGTCGCTGACAGCCATATTCGTCTCGGTCATATCGAATGGATTGCTAGCTTTGCTCCTGACTTACTCAGCGAGTTCACTGATTATATGATCGATACTTATTATCCAGAGTGCCGCGATAGTGAGACGCCAGTACTGGCTTTCTTACAAGCGGTAGTCCAACGTACAGCACGAATGATTGCTGACTGGCAACTGACTGGCTTTGCTCATGGGGTAATGAATACCGATAATCTGTCTATCACTGGCAGCACGTTAGACTTTGGCCCGTTTGGCTTTATGGAGCGCTTTGATCCGGCGTGGATTAATAACCATTCTGACCATGGTGGGCGTTATGCTTATCAGAACCAGCCGGCTATCGGCCATTGGAACCTTAATGTGTGGCTACCACACTTTATGCGCTTAACCCAAGCGGGCGTGACTCGTGATAGTTTGGCTGAATGCCTGGCCCCTTATGAGCCCACCTTTATGCAGCACTATCAGCAAGGGCTGTGCCGTAAGTTAGGATTACCGCACCAGTCAGCCAGTTTGACCTTGGCCTTTGAGTGGCTAACCTTGTTAGAAGACAACTTACTCGACTACACCAACAGCTTTCGGGCGCTACTGGGTTTGGTCGCGCCAGATGACCACCCCCATGAGCAACAGCTACTAGCAACCATGGTCTCTGAGCTTGACGGTGAGGCGCTACAAGTATGGCAAGAGTGGCGTACGCGCTATCTGACACAGATTGAGCAACAAAGCGAGCTATCAAGTACCAATATATCAAATGCTAATATGTCAACTTCCGAGGTCATTAAAGGGTTACAGAACAACAATCCCGTTTATGTCTTGCGCAATAGCATGGCGCAACACGCTATTGACGCTGCTGAACAAGGACAGTTTGAAGAAGTGGCACGTTTATACACGTTGCTCGCCAGCCCTTATCACGTACAAGATATTGCCACTGAACGTGATAGTAGCCCGCCGGCTCCTCATGCACCGCAACTGCCGATCAGCTGCTCATCATAAGGTTTATGATGAGTATTGATTGATATTTGTTTACTAGTTTGGTAAAAAATTAGTATTATCAACTGGCTAAATGTTCAATATCAATTTATTATATTATCTGCGTGTTTCATCTCGGTTGGCTAGCCAGCGAATTGCTAATAATGCTAGAATAACTGTCTCACAAGATTGCTGTTTTTTACGCTGATTTCCAACCGCCAAGCGCTACCCTCTCAATTTAACGGCCCCCTCCAATCATCACATGCAATAATGATTGTGAGGGCTAAACGTTAGTTTTTTTATCACTGTTTGTTTTATTCCAATTTCTTCTAACCATGGCAATTACTATGAATGACGATACCAACCTGAATACGGATAACCCTAATACGGAAAGAGAGCAGTTTGAACAGGCTGCCTTACATTACCATTCACACCCAAGACCGGGTAAAATTTCGGTCACGCCTATCAAGCAGTTGGCCAATCAACGTGACCTGGCCTTGGCTTATTCACCTGGTGTGGCAGTACCTTGTCTTGAAATCCAAAGAGATCCAACGCTAGCCGCCAAATATACCGCACGTAGCAATCTAGTGGGTGTTATCACTAACGGTACCGCGGTATTAGGTTTGGGTAATATCGGTCCATTGGCCTCAAAGCCGGTGATGGAAGGTAAAGGGGTTTTATTCAAAAAATTCGCTGGTATCGATGTTTTTGACATTGAAATTGCCCAGAATGATCCAGACAAGTTCATCGAAGCCGTTGCTGCTCTTGAGCCCACATTTGGTGGTATTAACCTAGAAGATATCAAAGCCCCAGAATGTTTCAAAATTGAGCGCGAATTGCGCAAACGTATGAACATTCCAGTGTTTCATGATGATCAGCACGGTACCTCAATTATTGTTGCGGCCGCCATGCTTAACAGTTTATTACTCACTGGCAAAAAAATTGAAGATCTCAAAATTATCTGTTCAGGCGCAGGCGCAGCAGCAATTTCATGCTTGAATCTTATTTGCGCCCTTGGTGTGCAAAAAGATAATATCTACGTTTCTGACTCACGCGGTATCATTACTACTAGCCGTGACAATCTAGATGAATCAAAACAGCTTTATGCCCGTGACACCGAAGCCACTACCATTGACGAATTGATTGATGATGTGGATATGTTCCTAGGGCTATCTATGCCAGGGATCTTGACCGCCGATATGGTTCGCCGTATGGCAAAAGATCCAGTTATCTTTGCCCTTGCCAACCCAACGCCTGAAATTATGCCTGAAGAGGCACATGCAGTACGTTCAGACATCATCATGGCAACCGGTCGCTCAGACTATCCAAACCAAGTTAATAACGCGTTGTGTTTCCCTTATATCTTCCGTGGCGCATTAGATGTTGGTGCAACGACTGTTAACGAAGAGATGAAAATTGCCTGCGTGCGCGCAATTGCTGCTATGGCACATGTTGAGTCAACGCCAACTAACAATGTTAAAGACATCGAGAGCATGCAAAGCTTTGGTAGAGACTACTTGATCCCAGGTCCACTGGAGCCAAACCTGATCATCGAAATCGCTCCTGCCGTCGCTAAAGCCGCGATGGATTCAGGCGTTGCTACCTTACCAATTGAAGATCTTGATGCCTATCGTCAGCGTCTGTCTGAGTTTGTCTATAACTCAGCCTTTGTTATGAAACCAATCTTTGCCCGCGCTAAATCAGACCCAAAACGTATCGTCTACTGCGAAGGTGAAGACAGTAATATATTACTAGCCGTACAAGTAGTGGTCGATGAACAGCTCGCCCAACCAATCTTAGTCGGTCGCCCTTCAGTTATCGAAAACAATATTGCCAAGCTAGCGCTACGTTTAAAAGATGGCGTCAACATCACTATCGTTAACATTGATGATGATCCACGCTATAAAGACTATTGGCAGGGCTATTATGACAAGAACAAACGTAACGGAGTCAGTATCGAGCTTGCACGCCGTGATGTGCGACGCAAAACGTCATTAATCGGTGCGCTACTAGTCGAAAACGGCGATGCGGATGGCATGATTTGCGGTACATTTGGTCACTATCAACTGCATTTAAAATACGTTCAAAACGTCATTGGCAAAAAACAAGGCGTTAGCGACTTTTATGCGATGAATGCGGTCTTGATGCAAGATCGTAATATCTTTATTGCCGATACTTATATCCATGAAGATCCTACTGCTGAGCAATTGGCTGAAATGACAGTATTGGCTGCGGATCAATTACGCCGCTTTAGTATTACCCCACGAGTCGCACTAGTATCGCACTCTAACTTTGGTACTTCTGATCGCGCCAGCGCCGTGAAAATGCGCAAGGTATATGAACTGTTGACAAAAATGAATGTTGATTTTGATTTTGACGGCGAAATGCAAGGCGATGCAGCTCTTGACGAACGTATTCGCATAGAGGACTTGCCATCAAGTCAATTTAAAGGGGCAGCGAACTTGCTGATCTTACCGACGCTAGATGCGGCGAATATCTCCTTTAACCTGCTCAAAACAGCAACCGGTAGCGCGTCTATTGGTCCTATTTTATTAGGTTCCAATAAACCAGTACATATCCTAACACCATCAGCGACCGCGCGCCGTGTGGTCAACATGACTGCCCTTGCGGTCACTGAAGCCCAAGATTTAGAAAGCGAGGCCGCCGCCGCTAAGGCATAATGAGCACTAAATAAAATGGATACGCATATATACCACTCTGCTACTATTATTAATTGATGGTAGCAGTCTGTTATACTAAAACCAGTCAGTGCCATTGCAATAACGGCGCTGACTGGTTTTTTTTGGCCAAAATAGCGATAGCAAGATAACTATAACCAAGCAGCTATAACAAAATAGCGCAAGAGGGTGCAATGCAAGTCTATCTGGTTGGTGGTGCGGTACGTGATCAGCTATTAGGACGTCCGATCAAAGATAAGGACTTCGTAGTGGTGGGTAGCACCGTGGCCGAAATGCTGGCAGCTGGCTTTCAGCAAGTAGGTGCAGACTTTCCGGTGTTTTTACATCCCACGACTCGAGAAGAGTATGCCCTCGCACGTACTGAACGTAAGCTTGGCCATGGCTATCAAGGCTTCAGTGTTCATGCCAGCTCGGACGTCACTTTGGAACAGGATCTGCAACGTCGTGATTTGACCGTCAATGCGATGGCTATTGAGGTAGTAAGCCTCATTGATGACAGTCCTGTTGACGGTGAAGTGATTGATTATTATGGTGGACTAAAAGATATTAATGGCAAAACATTGCGCCATATATCAAGTGCCTTTAGCGAGGATCCATTAAGGGTACTTAGAACCGCCCGCTTTTATGGTCGCTATTATGATTTAGGGTTTACCATCGCTGATGAGACGCTCACTTTGATGCGAGAATTGGTAAGCTCGGGTGAGCTGGCACATTTGAGTGCTGAACGTATTTGGCAAGAATCGAGCCGGGCAATGATGCAGACCTCCCCTCATGTCTATTGGCAGCAGCTCTATGAGAGCGGTGTATTGAACGTCTATTTTGTCCCTCTAAATCATGCTTGGGATATTGTTCAAGTACGAGAGACGGTACAGACAGCGCTGTACTTCGCCGGTCAAATGCAATTGAATTTATCACAGCGCTGGTCGCTATTAATGGCCAGTGTGGATCAATCGTTATTTGAGTCGAAATCAGACGATTTAAAATTGTCTGCTGCTGCAAATTCGGACAGCACTGTTGACAAAGTGATTAATAAGACTGCTGACAAAGCCATTAGTAAAACCACTAATGAAACCCTTGAAAAAATAGGCGCTGCTGAGCAAACTGTTAATGCAGCTAGCAATCATACGAACGACGCTGCAAAAAATATCACTAAAATAGGCAATCAGATTAAAGTACCCAAAGCACAGACTCAGTTTGCCACTTTATTCATTCAGCAAGCCAAAAATTTAAGCATCATAAACCAACTTACGGCAGCAGAAAAAATCGACCTTATCCAAGCCTGTAGCGCACACAAAGAGCCCGATAAACTCTCGCAACTACTGGTTACTAGCCAAGTATTACAATTGGCACAACAGCAGCGTCAGATGATGCTAGCGCTTAATAGCTTCCATGCTATTAGTATGGACGACATCGCACTAGATTTGAAAGGTGTTGCTATTGGAAAGGCTCTACGTCGAGTGCGGATTGAGCACTTACAAACGCAGAGTACGCTCGAAAAGTAATCTAAGAAACAACCTAAGAAACAACCTATAAATAACCACTCATAAATAAACAGCATCGCTATGAATCAGTTAGCCAATCGTGCCAAGACCATAAACCCTGTGGCGCCAGTCATGCTAGTCACTGGTGGCGCTAAGCGTATTGGCGCCGCTATTGTTCGTGCAGCTCACCATCAAGGCTATCGAGTCATTATTCATTGCCATCATAGTCGACGAGAGGCAGATACATTAGCAGAAGCGCTAAATAACACCCGTAACAATAGTACCTCGGTGATAGTTGCAGATTTAGACGTGGTTAATACCCCTGCTGCCTTACAACAGTTCACCCAAACTATCATCGCTGCTTTTGGCCAGTTAGATGTGTTAGTACACAATGCATCGCGATTTTACCCCAGTCCTATTGGTAGCATTGAGCATGAGCAATGGGATGAATTGCTTTTGACTAACGCTAAAGCACCCTTGTTCCTGAGCCAAGCATTACACCCCTATTTAAAGATCCAGGGCGGCAACATTATCAGCTTACTTGACATTCACGCTCATGATAAGCCGTTTGGCAATTATGCCGTGTACAATATGGCAAAAGCGGCGCACCGAATGATGGTCAAATCTTTGGCGCTAGATATGGCACCTCATGTGCGCGTTAATGGTGTCGCTCCAGGGGTTAATGTATTACCAGAATCAAATAGTGATCAAGCACTTGATGCAAGCCAGCAGCAAAACATCATCGCCTCCATCCCTATGCAGCGGATAGGAATACCTGATGATATTGCCCATAGTGTGCTCTATTTAGCACAAGCTGGTTACGTCACTGGCGAGATTATTACTGTAGATGGTGGTCGCAGTTTGACCTTGGCTGGTAGTGGTTTTTAGAGAAAATGTTACTAATTAGGTAATATATTGACCACTTAATATCTTTTACTTGAAAAATTAAAAAAATCAGGTATGATTGTGCGTCTACCGTTAGGGCCCATAGCTCAGTTGGTTAGAGCAGAGGACTCATAATCCTTTGGTCGTTGGTTCGAGTCCAACTGGGCCCACCATATATTGAATCAGGCTTGTTCGCAGCGATGCGGCAAGCCTTTTTTTATGGGATTTTTGGAATATATAGGATTGTGGCGAACCACATAGAAAGTTGGGATATTTGTTGGGATAGATTATACCAACGCGGAGATATACCAACATGCCATTAACTCATACTATTATTAACAAGCTAACCCCAAGTGAAAAATGCACCCCTAGCCGCCCTGATAAGCACAGTGACGATGACGGTTTACAGCTATAAGTAAGACATACCGAAGATAAAGTTTGGATAAACGCCTACCAATGGCAAGGCAAGCAGCAATCATTAACTCTTGGCAAGTACCCAGTAATAACACTACAGCGATCACGCCAGCGCAACCTAGAAATAAAGCAGATAATTAACGAAGGTATTAACCCAAAAGAGAAGAGGAAAGAAAAAATCGCAGAACAAGATGGCTCAAGACTTTTTGATACCATTGCTCAAGCATGGTATGCGGATCGTAAAACCTTTTTAGCCTCAAGTACGTTTAGTCGTAACTATTCAGCCTATATGCGCGACGTTAAATCTGAACCGCCCCGGTATTGTCGGAGACTTAACATTCTGAGAGAATACGACAATGAAAACACGAAACTATACCCCTGAGATTAAAGAAAGAGCCGTTCGCATGCTTATTGAAGCGGCAGGCGACTACCCCTCCACATGGTCAGCTATCCAAGCTATTGCCCCTAAAATAGGCTGCACGCCTGAAACCCTGCGTTCATGGCATAAAAAGCACATAGACCAAACCATACCTGCCTCAGTGCAAGCCCAAAGCCAAGAGCAGCGTATCAAAGATCTTGAACGCGAATGCAGAGAGCTCAGACAAGCCAACGAGATTATACGTAAGGCTGCCGCTTTTTTCGCCCAGGCGGAGCTCGACCGTCCACCCAAGTAATGGTCAAATTTATTGATGATTACAAACATCTTTATGGGATCGAGCCAATTTGTAGAGTATTACCGATTGCCCCATCAACTTATCATCGTGCTAAAGACCTAGAGTGCTGCCCTGAAAAGCGTTCACTGCGCAGTCAGCATGACGAATTCTACATAAATGAAATCAGACGCATCTGGCAGGACAGCAAATGTCGCTATGGTGCGCGTAAAGTCTGGCAACAGCTTAAAAAGGACGGGTCAAAGGTTGCTCGCTGTACCGTAGAGCGGTTAATGAGGCAGCATGGCCTACAAGGCGTTTGGCGCGGCAAGGGTAAAATAACAACCAACAGCCGTGATGACCAAAAGCGTGCTGATGACTTGGTCAATCGTAACTTTAGCGCTCATCGTCCCCTTGCGAAGCAGTGCTTCTCAGGGTTGCTGACTTCACCTATATCAAGACGACTAGCGGCTGGGTACATACCGCTTTTATTATTGATGTGTTTGCCCGCGCTATTGTCGGCTGGAAGGTGTCTAATCGTATGAATACTGATATGGTGATGGCGGCTTTAAATCAAGCGATAGCAGATAGAAACGAACCTAAAGACGTGATTCATCATAGCGATAGAGGGGTTCAGTACTTATCTATTCGCTATACGGATAAAATGAGTGACTCTGGCGTTATCGCCTCTGTTGGTACAACTGGCGACTCTTATGACAACGCATTGGCTGAAACGGTCAACGGGCTTTATAAGTCTGAGGTGATTGAATATCTAAAGGAGAGCTGGACTGGTGTTAATGATGTTGAACTGGCAACCCTCGAATGGGTGGACTGGTTTAATAAGACTCGTCTGCATAGTGCGATTGGATATGCGTCACCTTTTGAGTTTGAAAAGCGGTATTATGATAATTTAACCCTGTCAGGCATTGCTGCCTGACTCAAGTAAATCAGCCTCCGATATAGTCGGGGCGGTTCAAACATTGCTTATTACTTTCCTAGTTGTTAACATCATTAACAAATTATAATACTTTAAAGACTATATCTATGAACTTCAAAAACGTATCAGCTTTAGTGTTCGCATTACTTCTAAGTAGCCCTGCATTATCTGCTATTTGTCCAGATGGTAGCTATGTATCAGGAAATAGTTGCACTCTGACACCTAATGGTCAATACGTAGGAGGAGGAAATGCCACCTTAGCGCCAAACGGCTCTTATGTTGGAGGCAGTCGCGCTATCTTAGCACCAAACGGTTCTTACGTTGGAAGTGGTAATTCGAACTCTAATAGAACTACCATATGTCCAGATGGTAGTTATGTAGGCGGTAGTTCTTGTCAACTACAACCTGACGGCAGCTATACAGGCAAATAAGTATTATTAAGCTCTAAAAGACTCATAATTTATTTGTGAGTCTTTTTTCTATATACCTCTATAAAAAGTATATTCCCGTCTTTAGTAGTGAGGATTCTCACTAGGCATAGCGCCTGCCAGCCATAAAGAACGCCCCATTCCATGAGCATCTTCACAAATAACTACTGTTAGTTATATATTTTTGATGCTATTTCTAATGGGAAGCTTGGTGATTTAATGATAGCGCTAATCAAAGAACTATCTTTATCACCGTATATTTTGACGTTGTCATCTGAATCTTTAGTAACCACTAGCATGTGATTGTTATAGCTTTCATAGGCTACATATACAGTTAACTGAGTGTCTTTATAATATTTATTTTTTTGCCAAAAATAGGTTGCTAAGGTGCCATTAATAATATTAGTTGCATCTAAAGCCTCAGTCATATCAAAATCATCTATCTTTAATTTTAATTTATTAAGGAAAACTTCGTTAAACCTAGTTCTAAATAGTGAATCATTCTCATATAAGTTGTAACCTGAATAAGAAATATATTCTGCTGCTATACGATTTTGAACTTTATTGGTTGAAAGCTGCTTTGCTGTAAAACGATGCTTTTCTTTTATATTCGAAGTATCAGGATTATACATCTCTGACAGATTGCTTTTTAACAACAAAGCCAACTCACCCCTGCTATCATCTTTCCGCACAATTACTTCATAATCATCACATAGGTAAGTATATTGCTCTTGACTACTATCTGCTACCCAAAGCTTGCTAGGAATTCCTGTCTTGCTTATTAATATATCCTTTTCTTTATTTATATTATCTGTGATAGAGGCGCCCATTATTGCGAATGACGTTATTTCTTTCTTATCAACATTAAATGATATATGACTGACAGTAAAATCATCCAATCCCTTAATAGGTTTATAGATGATTTCGAACTTACCTTGTTTGTCTATAGCTTCTAAGCTCCCTTCCCTGCTGTCACTCTCTTCATCAAAACTACTCAATATCTTCATTCCTTTATGAGCAGATGAAAATTCAGTAAGTGTCTGAGTGGGCCATATACCAAGGAACCCCAGGCTTTCAGGCGGTACAACACATGCAGCACCCCAGCTAAGAGATGGCATCATAAGTAGTACCAGTAGTTTTTTCAGCATGTTTTTACCTATTGTGATTATTTTATTGCACACCCAATGCTTTATAAACGGCATCGACTGGGTCCGCATAAAAGCTGATCTGAAACTTCGAAAAAAGCTCTGATGGTACAGTTGGTATATCTGAAGCAGATGCCATTGGTAGGAGTACTTTTTTAGCCCCACTGTCCATTGCTAGTTGTAAACTTTCAGCTAAATTCTGCACTGGGTTAATCACACCACCAAGTGTCATTTCACCTAGAACTACCATCTGCTCTTGTATTGACCTTCCCATTAGAATAGAACAAAAAGCAATTAAGGAAGCCAGTGATGACTTAGTATTTGGCCCAGTATTATGGAGTTCAACAACATGCAAATGAAACTCATACTCAGAGAATTTTGATGATGCACTAATACGCTTTAAATTTCCTTTGAAGTAATCAAAACCAATACGTATAGCTTCTTTTGCAGCTGTGTTAGAGCCCAAGCCAGATACGGAATGTTTACCTGAACCTGGCATCATTTGGGTTTCATAGCGGTAAAGCCCTAGCTTGTCAGCACTTCCTTGAGTGACTAAGTGGACGACGCCCGGTCTAGGTATTCCCTCAGCAATTAATTTACTGCCACCTTGTTCTGGCACGTTTACAAAGAACTCTTCTAAAGACTCATTATCGATATAGCTAAAGTGAACGTCAAAAAACTCCATACCACCTAATTTCTTTAGCTGCTCTTTGATACGACGTCTCGACTCTAAAGCATAAACCAAACAATCACGCACATCATCTTTTGTGTACTTACTATCAGGATGCAAAAGCTTTAATAATCCTGAAACTGTACGTTTTACAGCAATAACATCGCGTTGATTGAGGTTGTTACCTAGCTTAAAAAACTTATCAATAGCATCGGAAAACCCATACTTACGCATTTCACGCATGTATTCAGCTAGATAGTCAGTGATTAGGCCATAGCTATTGGTGAAAAACTCTGGTCGCATTTTTGGTACTTCCCACCCAGGTATGTAGCAGTGGAATCGATCAAAAAATGCTGTATCAATCATCGCTTCAGGAAAGGGGGCTAAAAGGTGGCTTGTCTTCACAAGAGTTTCAACACTTTGGTTGATATTGCCAACGAATACCATAGAAGCCTTAGCCTCGACAGAGTCTCGACCTCGAGCAAAAGAACCAGAGGCCATATAATCCTTCATGATCTGAATACCGTCTTTATCTTTAAACCTTATACCAGCAACTTCATCAAAAGCGACTAAATCCCACATGCCCACAAGGCCTACCTGTCGTGAACTCATGTTATAAAATAAATTAGCTACTGTGGTTTGACCACCTGACACTAATAGTGAGTTTGGAGAGCACTCTTTATATACATGGCTTTTACCTGTACCACGGGGGCCTAGTTCACATACGTTATAGTTATTTTCAACAAAAGGAATCATACGAGCGATAAGATGCCACTTAACCCGCTCCTCTAGATTGGTTGGTTCCATTCCTACTGAACGCAGAATGACATCCATCCATTGCTCATTTGTGAAATGCTCTCTGGCAGAGAATATCTCATCCATATTCATTGAAGGCATTTGAATGGGTTTCAGATTCATTATCGAAAAAGGTGACGTCTTTTGCCCCTCTTCAAAGAAGTATTGGACGGTAATAATGGACCAAATACCGCCAGTAAGTAGCTTTTCGTTTTCCTTAACTATGTTGCTAGGTACCAGCGCATCATTGATGCCTAGATTAGAAAGAAACGCTTCATAGACGTCTTTTCTTTGATTTAATCTAACGCTTACTTTATCAATAATTTTAAATGTGCCACGCTCACGAATTAATGATTTAATTTTTTCAGCTTCATCAGGCCTTACATAGTTTTCAGCAAGAATCTTTTTAACACTTTCAAGACCTTTTAGTACTATCTCATCATCGTTAGAGGCACAGTACATACCTAATAAATACTCAAGCACATAAACCGGTACGTTGGCACCCTCTTTAAGCTTTTTGGTTAAGTCTTTACGAACTACTCTGCCTTTAAAATGCTGGTTTAATAAGTCATCTAAATCCGTAATTTGAACAGCATTATTATCTATATTGCCACTCAGTTCATTATTCATTGTCATATTCTTATCCAAATATATTTAGAAAAACTCATCATGAAAGGCTAAATCAATAGTCACGCTATAACGTTGATATTCAGTATTTGTTTCAGAGTCTTGAAGTATCAGTGTATATTTTGAATTGCGATCGAAACTTGAGCCAATGAGCTTAAAGGTGGCGTCTCGCTTTCGTTCATTCATATTCTCACTAGAACTATCGAAAACAATTGTCTCCTTGCTAGAAACAAGCATTCCTTCGCTATCAACAATAAATATTTCCAACTTCCTTGGTATGAACTCACTATCTATAATATCTGTTTGGATAAAGGTTATTTTATCAATGTTATTTACCAGCTTAATGGACTGCTTCTCTGAAATAATACCTACAGCTCTCTTTTCATACTTAGCAACTTGCTCTTTTTGTAACTCACGAACTTGAATCACAGGCACACATATCTCTTGAAGCATGGCGCCGCCATGAACAAACTGAGCGCCACCTGAAAAATGAAATCTTTGAGAAGATTTGGGAAGGATAAATTCGACCTCAGGCTCTAAGTCTGTTTCTCCATTAGCCGTGTTGCTTAATAAGCCTTTCCACCGAGTGCTATCAGAAGGCAGTCCATAACCGATAACATACCTTTTTTTCGCCTCAATGGTGTTCAACTCTTTAACATCAAAAGCTGTTTTATCACTTCCTGTTAATTTATTATTTTGAAATAGAAATCCATGATCTGCTGTTATAATAACGCGGCTTCCATTGAGGCGATTAATAATACGGGAAACAAGATCCTTGAGCTCATTAATTGCATCACGACATGCTTTAAAAGTTTTATGCTCATTACTTGGATTATCGCCTGTCGCATCGATAGTATCGTGATAAATATAAACCACTTTAGCATCTCGAACTTTATCGCGCCCTTCTTCATTGTTCCAGTTCATTAGCTCTGTAGACTTCACCGCAATACCACCTACTTTTTGCAGTATCTTGTTTCTATTGTCTAATCCTTGAGATGAGAATCCATCCACATAAACTGCGGAATTGCCTTTGTCGTTATAGCCTAATGTTTTATGAGGAAGTAAGGACGCCATGCCTAGCTGAGTATAACTAGGTAACACTCCTAGCTGTGTAGAAATCTCAGATTTGAATCGCTTTTCACTATTAATGATAGAGTCTAGCTCGTTAGCTACCTCGTAACGTAAGGCATCAGATATAACCACAAATACTCGTTTGATCTGTGTCCCTGATAATAATGATTGAACTTGCTTATTATAAAAATCATACTGATTTGGGATATCTTTTATTTTCCAACTATCTAAAAGCTTCTCATCTTCTAAATGTTTATCCCATGACAAACCTAATTGACGAAGATACCAGTTGACGTATAAGTTCTCTATTGCACCGTTTAATTTCCTTAAAATCTCAGAACCTTTACTAAAGGTGTAATTCACATTTTCACTAAATAAACGATACGCCTGATCAAACTTAAATAGACGCTCTGTGTAGGCAGCATACATCTCTTTTGCACTACCAAAGTGGAAACCATCAATATAGTCATTACGTAGCTGCATCAGAACTTTTGCGTTGCCAATAGCATTGTAAATAAACTTATAATCCTCCTTTGACTTAGTCCAATGACTCAGTAAGCGACGTGAGATAATCGAATCAAAATGCGCTGAATCAATCGTACGGCTTTCATCAATCAAATCATCAACTAAGCCAACAATGATGTTTTGCTCAACTTCTTCAAATGTTTGACACTCAAGCAACTGCATTGGTGAACAGCTTACGCTTTTATCTTTAATTTCTAATTTAGAAGCCAACAATCCAGAAATATTTTCATAGCTGACAGCATATGTTCGACTGTCGCGCCAACTACTCATAAAAGCCATGGCATTTGATTGCCCAGAAGCTGTTTTCAAGACATTGTTACTGAGCCAATTTCTATCTATTGACTCAATATGACGCCAAAAATCAGTACAAAATAGCTTGAGAGTAAAATCGGTTAATGAAGGCTCTTGAGTGATATATCCAAAAGCCGTCTCCAGATAAGACCAGAACGACGAGTCTAGACCGAATTTAACCAAACTGTCCCAAAGTGGAGTCTCACCTATATCACTATCAATATTATTGGCATATTCATTGAGCAAACTTAAAATGATACTGTCTAATTCAGCAGAATCCGCATTAACAACCACTGCCATCATCTTACGATCCAGACTTAGCTCATCCTCGTTTTCACTTACCCATTTCTTCAAACTTGCAGTGCGTTTTTTACTGCCAAAAAAAGCATTGCGCTGTCTAATATGCTCGCGAAGTGACATTTTTGGAATACTCAGCTCATTAAGTAACATAGAACTACGATCGGCAAAAAATGGCTCACTATATAAACGGATATCTAGCAACCAATCACTCTCTGGCGTTGGTTCAGCTTCAGAGAAATAAAGTAGAAAACTCTGCTGAGGCTCATCAATCTCTATGCGTTTTTTGACTGCTAATACAGATTCATCAGCCATGTTTAACACAGTAATACTATCAGGCAATATATTTGTATCTTTTAGCTTATCGCTATCACTCCCACTCAAAGAAGCAGTAATTTGATCAATATCTTCCTGAAAGCTGTGTTCTGGGTCATGCCAAAACACAATTCTACTTTGCTCAAGCTTAGATTTAATGCCTTCAATCAACTCATTAATTTGCATTAATAATCTCCGGTTTTTCACCTGTTATCTTCTTCACTTCAGCAAGTAGATCGCCGAATTTTCCGTAGTTTTCTTTAACACCATCGTCTAGGTCTATCGAGATACGCATGTCTGCATAGTGCTTCAGCTTGTCATCAAACTCACGTAATTCACTTTGCTTCTTATCCATACTTTTTAGCTCTCTTTCAAGTCGCTTTTTATCTGGTGTCGACTCAGCCATGTCGATCTGTTTATCTAGCTGTTCAGCATAAGCTTGGTACTTACCCAATAGTGGCGTGACGTACTCTGTACGCATACGAGATAGCGTGCTTTCATTATAGCGATGCAAGTATACCAAGCACTCAAAGGCTTTTTCTTTACCTGAGCTAAATAGCCAGTAGATAGGTCTATTTTTATAGGTCTGCATGTGGTGTTTGTAGAACTGCATTGATAGATAACGACGTATGGTGGCTGCGGCAGATTCTGAATTCTTAGATCTAATGGCATCTAGACATAGTGAATCTGCGATAAACTGTAGGTTTTCCGTTAGATTCCCTTCACTCCATACTGTTTTAACGAATTCAACCACTCGATTGCTGATATCGTCTTTAAACCACTCCTCATCACTCAAAGGGATAATGCCGTCGCTGTCTGCTGGAAACGTCTTGTATAAACTGGCGTCAAAGTCTTCGTTACCCGCATGAGCGTATATCAGACCTTCTTGGTCTAGTGAGTAACGTCCCATCATGCAGCCGACTGTGTAGGAAATTAGCTCTGCAATTGAGTTACTAGTAAGCTTATTTGCAACATCAGCTTCCTTTGTACTTACTCCATACTTATACTCAGGATTACAAGTAAGAGTAATATTACTAAGTTTAACTTCAGGATCTAGAAAACCATTCAAATTATAAGCATTAATAAACGTTTTATTATTAACCTCTTCAAGGTTTTGCAAGCTCGAGATAATCTTATTGCAGCTAGTACGCCAAGATGCATAGTTTTTGCTAACTAAGCTACTACTTTTCAGATCTTTCTCTTTCATAATTGGGTTAAGAGTAAAGTCCCAAGAATATTCATAGAAATCCCAATCTTGCTTAGCGATTCTAATCATTGGACTTGAATCTGTAGCGACGTTGCTTTTGAAAGGCAAGGTTCTGAAGTTCCCTACCTTAAAATGCTGTGTAGGGTTTAAGATAGGTGTTAGATAGCCAACCACACATGAATTTAAAAAACAAAGTAGGTCTGTTTTCACCTCTATATTGGTTACTCCTGCTGGACTAGCGCTATCAAACGTATGTAATCTATCTTTCAACCTGGCTGAGTAACCTTTAGTAGTTACATCAGACCAAACAGCTGCATCTTGATAAAAGGTTTTTTCTCCTTGAATCCCAGAATTAGGCATACCTTTAATGACTTTGCCATTGCCTTCCCAAAGTATTACAAACTCTCTATTACCAAACCACTTTCTTAACTCTCCACCCTTATGATGATAAACCCACTTTACATTAGCTTTATTAAGATCACCAACTTGCCTAAAATCAACTTCGTACCAATACCTTAGAAACTTATTATTATTTCCTGTTTTTATTCCTTCAGATACATATGAAAAAGCTCCTAAAGAAGGATTATTAACAAAAACTTCAAACCACTTTTTGCTAATCCAATATGCAACTGGACTCCCTGGGATTTGATCAAACTCAGACTGGAGGACTGAATTAAACTTGCCTTCTCTTGTTAGTATTTTTGTCTTTTTCTCATACTCATTACCGTCAGTAAGCTTAAAAAATGTAGGTTTATAGTTTTCCATATCAATACATTTTATAACCCAAGCAGTAGTTTGAACTACCTCTCCACTTATTTGAGTAAATGCACGTGTACCTAAATGCATCATAGTCTCTATTGTTCTATTAGATAAAATATTTTTCCTAAGATCCTCAAATGTAGGTAAAAACATCCAATTATGCATATTAATCTGAGCATTTAATCCGTTTTTATTTAGTAAACTAAAAGCTCTCTCCATAAACATAGCGAACAGATCAGACTTACTATCAGGGAAGTTCTTCTTAGCGAACTCTGTAATCTCACTATTCATCCCCTTACTCCCCATATAGGGGGGATTAGCAACCACCGCATCGTATCGAATAGATAATAGTAAGGCCTGATGAACCACATCAATGACTTGACTGGCTGCTGCACGCTGTATCGAGTCGCCTGACTCTGATAGCTCAAGCACGGTGTCGTGTAACTCTTTAAGTGCTTCGTATTCTGCTGCAGGCACTTCAATCAATGAGCCAAAGGTCTTAGCCTGCTTAAACCTTTCGATGTTACGCTGCAATAGCTGATATCGGTTGTCTGCTCCAAAGGAGCTTAGGTCTAAGTCACCACCAAACATGTCTTGAGTCGCACCGCTTGTCCAATCACCCGATAGGTTTAGATCTTGCCATAGCTTTGGCAGATCTAGGTGCACTGTCTCTTGTAGTGATAGCACGTTTAAACGTACGTCACGACTAAAGATGCGCCTGTCGTCTTGACGCGCCATCATCATCAGTGAGAAGCCTGATAACTGTGCTGCCCTGTCATCAATGTCTAAGCCGTATATGTTCTTCTCTAGTATGAGCTTGGGGATGTCACGTGAGCGATAGCCTCGCTCTTCATAGATGGCTTTGAGCACATTGTAGGCTTCAATGAGGATATGGCCAGAACCACTTGCCGGGTCTAGTACTTTAATAGTCTCTGGGTCTATAGACTCTGGGGTGATGTCTTTAAGCTGCTGATTCACTTCCTCTGTTTGTTCGGCAGGCTCAATGTAGTATTCCATCTCCGCTTTAATTGGCGAGTCAGGATAGGTCTGAAGCCAGTGACGTCCTACTGAATTTTGCACAAGGTACTTTACAATCCAGTTGGGGGTAAATAACTGGGTTGCAGCAGGTATGTCTTCACTTTTGACTACTTTGCCACTAACCTCATATTTTTTATCTGAGATGTAGAACTGATATAGCCAACCAATGATTTCAACCTGTTGCCAATCTTCTTCTGGAATGCTATCAACCAGACCACGTAGTATCGAGTCGGTGCGGGTTAGATTGTCAGGTAGTAAGAGCTCGATCTCATCATTTAGGGCTTCAAATAAGAACGGCATGGCTTCATGAAGCTTATGGCACTGACCAAGTAGAAGCTCTCGATATAACTCTTCGTTTTTATTGCCTGCAAGTTTAAGGTCAATGATGTGGTTTCGATCTAAGCCTAATTCTTCAGCCGCATCTTGGGCATGGTCTATGATCTCAAACTGCTTTTCACCGCTTGGGTGAGAGAGTACTCGAAAACCATGACCCAAATAGCCATGTATTTCCATGTAGCGAATGGCACTTAAGCGGTTGAACCAGGTATAGGCTACTTGTTCTACGAGCTGCTCATAGCCCAGTTGCTGGCTTCTTTCAACCAGACGTTGCCTACGTTGGGCCAAGCTGCTATCAAAGTTATTATCGCCAATTTGTAAGACTGATCCTTGTATTATGGCTTCAGTAACTTGGAGCTCCCCTTTTTTATTAACACTGATACCAAAGGTGTTGAGTCGTTTGGCGACTGCGTCTATAAACTCCATACGGGCTTTAGGGGCATAACTCTTTATATTACTGGTTTCCATAAATCATCCTCTTGTCTTTGTTATTTATTTGGGGATTGGATGTGGGAAAAAATTATAAGCTACAGGATATGTCTATAGTATTAGCCAGCATTAATAATTTTCGGTTTTTCACCTGTTATGTTTTTAACATCAGCAAGTAGATCACCAAACCTACCATAGTTTTCTTTAACACCGTCATCTAGGTCTATTGAGATACGCATGTCTGCATAGTGCTTCAGCTTATCGTCAAACTCACGTAGTTCACTTTGCTTCTTATTTATGCTCTTGAGATCTCTTTCAAGGCGCTTTTTGTCTTGTGTAGACTCAGCCATTTCGAGCTGTTTGTCTAACTGTTCTGCATAAGCTTGGTACTTACCTAGTAGTGGCGTGACGTACTCTGTACGCATACGAGAGAGTGTGCTTTCGTTATAGCGATGCAAGTAAACGAGACATTCAAAGGCTTTTTCTTTGCCCGAGCTAAATAGCCAGTAGATAGGTCTTTTTTTATAGGTCTGCATGTGATCTTTGTAGAACTTAGTCGATAGATAACGACGTATGGTTTCGACGGCAGTTTCTGATTTTCTAGGTGTGATCGCATCCAAACATAATGATTCAGCAATAAACTGTAGGTTCTCAGTTAGATTATCTTCACCCCACACGGTCTTAACGAATTCAACCACTCGGTTGCAGGCATCATCCTTGTACCACTCATCGTCCATTATAGTAACGATACCATCGCTGTCTGCTGGGAAGGTCTTATATAGACTGGCATCAAACCCTTCGTTGCCTGCATGGGCATATACTAGGCCTTCTTGGTCTAGTGAATAACGTCCCATCATGCAGCCTATCGTATAAGAAACTAACTCGGTCATAGTGTCTGCTCTAAAGCGGGCGTTGCGCTCTTCTTCGGTGCCTTTTATGCCGTAGCGATATGCAGGGTTTACGGTGAGAGTAATTTGTTCAATCGGTACTTCTGCGGTGAGTTCATCTTGTAGGCCATAAGCGTCAATGAAGAGGCGGTTGTTTTCTTCTTCTAAGCGCTTCATCTCAGCGACGGTGCTTTGGTTTTGGGTAACCCAAGTGGAGTAGCTGGATTCAAGAGAAGGTGTAGGTTCGGTGGAGGACGCTAGGATAGGGAGGGATCGGAAGTCCCAAGAATACTCATACTCATTCCAATCTTTACGCGCTTTTTCTATTAATAGATTAACAGGTAAAGTTAACAAGCTTGCATCAACCACAGGCAAAGGGATATTAACGATATGCCCTACTTGAAAATCTAAGTTAGGGCTCATGTAATTTAGTAACGTTGAGCAAGCATTAGAACAAAGTAGACCTGTGATGAAGTCCATATCCTCTTTATCTGGATATACAGAAGGTCCTGTGGCATCAAACAAAAAACCGTGGTCTGATTGCCTTACACCGAAATATGAAGAGCTGACTCTGGTCCACGTTACACTGGGCTTAAAGAAATAGTCAGGATTTCTGATAACTGCTCGATCAAATGCTTTAATTTCTTGACCATTAGAAGCCCAATTTACTATAGCCTCATTATTACCAAACCATCTCCGGTACGAACCTCCTTTATTATATGGGAACCATTTCATCCCTGATTGTTCTGCACTCAGTGCACTCTCATTATTTAAGCCAAACGTTGTATTATCGACTTCCCACCATAATCGAAGAAAACGGTCATTATCTGAAGTAGCAATACCCTGCCTAGCAGAATACTTCTTACCTAAGGAAATAGAATTGAAAGCTGAATAAATATTACTTGAGGCCCAGTACGAAAGCGGAAAGCCTGGAATATTTTTATAATCATCTTGGGCTGCCTCAAAAAACCAACCGCAACTTCGATTGCTTAAAGCTTCAAGTGTCTTCGGAGCTTGATTTGCCGCGCCCTTGAATTTAGACAAACGAACATAACAACCCTTTTGAGCAGCTAAATATCCTTTTTGCAAAGTAAAAGTACAAATAGGTACCGTAGCACCATCAAAGCCCGAATATTCTAGTTGTATCAAAGTACTGATACTTTCTTCTTGTATAAGTCTTGTTCGTAATTTTTCATAACTAGAAATAAACATCCACACAAAGGGTGACATAAACCCTAACCGGCCATGAGGTTTACTAAATGTTAAGTTTCGATCAACAAAAGCAGAAAAGAAATCTTTGTCATATCCTTGGTAATTACATTTTAAATAGCTCTTCAATTTAGAAGTTTGATATTTGCTTCCCATATAAGGAGGATTCGCCACCACCGCATCATACTGCGCTGCCAGTATTTCAGCCTGCCTTACAAGTGGCGTTAAATACTCCAAACCTTCCTTCACAAACATATCTTGGCTGTTGGTTTCGCTTAGCTGTTTTAGTGCGGGTAGTTTTTCTGTCAGTGTTTGCGGCACTTGAATAAGGGAACCAAAGGTTGTGGCGTGTTCGAACAAGTCTTTGAGTGCGGTTAGGTTTTCTGCGGCTAAGTCGTATTGTGATAATTCAATGCCATGCACTAAAGTCTCGACGTCTAAGCTTGTGCTATCGACCATGGCCATCACATTCAGCTTTATGCCGCGCTCAAAAAAACGGCGGTCGTCTTCACGGCCTTTCATCATCAGGGCAAAGCCTGTTAGCTGGGCGGCACGTTGGTCGATGTCTAAACCAAATAGGTTCTTCTCTAAAATCAGTTGGGCAATATCGCGCTGGCGGTAACCGCGCTCTAGGTAAATCGCTTTAAACAAATCATATGCTTCAACCAAAATGTGGCCCGAGCCACTGGCGGGGTCGATTAGAGTGAGTTCTTCTGGGTTGAGCTCGCTTGGGGTAATGGCTTGTAGCTGGGCGTTTACTTCGTCGCTTTGCTCGGCTGGCTCTATGTAGTATTCCATCTGCTCTTTTAACGGCGATTCTGGATAGGTGGCTAACCATTGTGCGCCTAAGGAGTTTTGCACCATGTACTTTACGATCCAGTTGGGGGTAAACAACTGTGTCGCCGCAGGAATGTCTTCGCTTTTTACCACTTTGCCGATGACTTGGTCTTTTTTCTCGGAAATGTAGAACTGATATAACCAGCCAATGACCTCTACTTGTTGCCAGTCTTCTTCTGGAATACTATCAACCAAACCACGTAGTATCGAGTCGGTACGGGTTAGGTTGTCTGGTAACAGCAGCTCTGTTTCATCATTTAGGGCTTCAAATAAAAATGGCATGGCTTCATGTAGCTTATGGCACTGACCAAGTAGAAGCTCACGATATAACTCTTCGTTTTTATTACCTGCAAGTTTAAGATCAATGATGTGGTTTCGATCTAAGCCCAATTCTTCAGCCGCATCTTGGGCATGGTCTATGATCTCAAACTGCTTTTCACCGCTTGGGTGAGAGAGGACTCTAAAGCCATGACCTAGATAGTCATGAATCTCCATGTAGCGAATGGCACATAGACGATTAAACCAGGTATAGGCCACTTGCTCTACTAGCTGTGCATAGCCTAGCTGTTCACTCCTCTCGACCAGACGCTGCCTAGCTGGAGCAAGCTTGCTGTCAAAGTTATTATCACCAATTTGTAAGACTGAACCTTGAACCAACGCATCAATAACTTGCAGCTCGTTTTGCTTGTTTGCGCTGATACCAAAAGTGTTCAATCGTTTGGCAGCAGCATCCATAAATGCCACACGTGCTTTAGGGGCATATTTCTTGATGTTACTGGTTTCCATAAATTATCTTCTTGTCTTTTTTATTTATTTGGGGATTGGATGTGGGAAAAAATTATAAGCTAGTAGATATTTATACCTTACTAGCTTACTTAACAGTCTTTCTACTTAAATATCCTGATGCATAGGCACTTACAATCGTACTCTCTAAACTTATTTAATTCTTATCCTGTCACCAGCTTCTACCGACTTTATTAGCTGCTCTCTTAACAAAGATAAACAATCATCAACCTCTTGCACCGTTTCGATTATCCCATTTGAGACTGACTTTCTAATTAAGTCGCTAGGACTAATAGGAACTGTTTTTCTAGGAGTTATATTACTTTGTTTGTTGGTATTGCTGTTGGTATTGGTAGTAGCATTATCAGTAACATAACTTACAGCTTCAGACTCAATAGCACTGCTTTTTTTCTCTAATGCTGTCTGCTTATGTTGCTCTTCGACATATGCGTTTATCAACTCATAAGCCTTATCTTCAAAGCTCATAGACTCAGCTTGCTCACTAAGTATTTGGTGAATAGAATCTGTACTTTCTATACGCTCACGACACTTCCGTAATGGATACAAGGCTTGGTTGCTTATATTAGGGGAAGCAGATGCTACATCCAGAGCTTTTTGCACTCTTTCAACTTTCGAATCCACTTTGCGAAGAGCATCTTCTTTTTTCTCTTTAACAATGCTGTCATTAACAGCTTTTATCTTTTCAATAAGCGGATTTATCAGGCGAACCTTACTATAAGGATCTTCCATGCTGTGTATAGACTCAAGCTCTTCAAGCGCTTTTGCAGCTTCCGGGTTCTCCGTCAACTTTGACTTGTTCGCTTTGAACCTTTGGGTCAATGCCACATCAAGCTGCAACCAAGTATCCACTTGATTTTCATAAAAATCTTCTAAATCTTCGAAGTCTTCATAAAAATCTTTCAAGCTTTTTTGTTCCTTCACAAAGCGTTCAATTAGTAAGTAGCTAGTACTCTCCTCTAATACACCACAGACTAAAACCAAACCTGCTTCAATTTTCTGCTTACCAGGAAACTTTCCACTTTGTGATCTATTCTGGAACGCCTTTAAATCATCTCGCCAGCTTTTTAGCTCAGAAACGATTAATGCATACAATTCTTTTTCTTCAGACCCTGTAAAGGTTTTGCCAAATAAAGCCTTAACTAGTGCAGATGCCTTTTTAATGTCTGATTCACCATGGCGGCGAACGGTACTTATTCGAATATCAGTACGCTTACGCCCATTCGCAAATGAATCATAAGCGTCATTGAGCGGTAGGTTGTTACCGCCGATATCAAATGAAACCTTGCCTGCCAGCCCAAGCCTAGCAACCACAAGCAATACTTCATTATCGGGCCAACCATAAGGACGCTTACTAAAATGTTCTACTACGTCACGCAAGCTGACTGGTATATTGCGTTCAAAATTAAGTGAAATATAATTATCCACTTCTTGTAGCGCTGCGGGATTATTTTCTTCAGTTTGAAGGTCTAAACCAGCTTGAGCCATATCATCTGCTGTCAGAACAGCCTTAAGCTCTCTTAAAACATCACTCTGCGAAGCTTTAAGCATATTCAACTTTTCAAAAGTATTTTCAATAACATACTTATAAGACTCTTCTAGAACTGCAATTGGCGTTGAAGGTTTCTTTGGCATTTTTGTACCAATTGCATATACATCAGCTTCCAAAAACAAGTTCTCAAAATCAGTTTTCAAACGCTTTTCACGCTCAATATTTTCCATTTGCTTTTCTCTTAGCAAATGTTCTTGTTCACGTCGCTGTCCTGAATTTTGTTTTAAAAATCTATCCGTTTTAATATAAGTAGTTAATTCCGCCCACAAGCGCTGATTTTCTCCAAGCTTAACTAAGATACTACCGTCATCTTTAAGAGTGTACTCAGTACAGTCATAGTCTGTCGAAAAACTATTATAATCTGTGTCTAAAGGTGAGATAACTTTTAAAACCAAGTCTTCAAGATTAACGCCATCTTTTGGATGTCCATTGCAAAACCGACTAACAGAAAAATCTTGTTTGTTAACCGGATAACGATAAACTCGGTTACCTTTTAGAATGTTGTCAAACACTATGGAAGAGAGCTTACTAGATACCTCAGATATATCATAATCTGTATTACGGATTTCGTTTTCTACTTCTTTTTCTTCATTGGTTAGAAATATAAACTCTTCTCCATTTCTAGCAATGAGGAGTTGGCGCTCAAGACGTTCAAGGCTGTCTTCTATTTTCTTTCGTAATACTATTTTATCTTCATCTATCTTACTAATAGATAAAGTTACCAGATTATCTAAAGTGCTTTTGACCGTATCGACATAGCGTATTAGAAATAAGGTTTTTAGAATTTGACCATCAAAATCTGAAAGTGAATCCAACTCTAAAGCTTGATCAATGGTTCTTTTGACCGCTGGTTCTAAGAAACTCTCTATAGGGGCATAAAAGCTATGAAAAGGAACCAGAACATTCAACTTTTCATGTTTAATTTGCTTTGCTGCATTTTGGAACGCGTCTAGCAGTGAGCGCTCTCCCATCGCTAAGTGCTTCCCTGTCGCACCTTTAGTTCTTATAGATTCAAATACTTTTTGGACGAGCAAGTAGTGATAAGGTATAAATGGATAGTTAGCTACAAAGCTTTTGCCATCTGTATAACCTTTCAACTCAGCTGTCGTCGTTTTATCAAAGGAGAGTTGATGTCTAAGAATATCTCCTTCTGCAGAAAACACCTTGAGCAAAGCCTCTTCAGCTTTGTCTGTTTTTGCTAACAGCCTTTTTTGAATAACTTCTGAGGTATTACTACTCGAGAGAGCCAACCGTGTTTTAAAACGACCTTGAATTTTAGAAAAATCCTGACTCTCTCCTCGATTCATACTACCAATAGCAGCATCAATATCTGCCTGTGATGTAACAATTACCCACGCTCTACCATTACAGTAAGTGCCTAAGTTCTCTGTAATAGTTTGCAGTTTTAGCATCATTTGCGTATTTTTGCCTATAAACTGCCCTACCTCATCAACTAAGAAAAGTATGTTCTTATCACCTGATGAGTCTAGATAGTCTTTTACCCAAGTACAAAAATTATGAATATCTAGCGGAAAATTATCTTCCACATTTTCTATCATCTGTTTGGCAGACTCTGCGGACTGTTTAGTGGCATAGCTTAATGCCTCAGCTATCTCGTCTCTATAAAAATCATACGCATCTCTCTCATCTTCCCATGTAGAGTCTGCAAGCTCGGCAAATTTACTCTTAAAAGCCTCGTACTGCTTGCGCTCATCCAACTCTCTCTCTAAATGCGCGATATGAGGAAAATCAGCACAATAGCCCAAGCGCTCATTAAACACTTTTAAAAAAACCTTTAGAATCGCATTCTCACGATCTTCAGTGTTAGCCCTTGAATCAATATTAAATAAAATTACATCTGTATTTTTTGTTCCAGCATTTTGAATATTGGCCCAAAGCTCGTTATCGTCAATTTTATCTTCGAAAAAGTCCACGGCTCTACGACTAGTTCCCTCAAGCTCAACCACGTTATTTTCTAATAAGTACGATAGGATTTTTAAAAAATGTGACTTACCTGAACCAAAAAAACCCGATATCCAAACACCATTATTCCCTGAGGTTACAACTCCTTGATAATTCACTGTTGGAGAATATACTTCAAAAAAATCATTAAAATGCTTGTGCAACTCTCGTGTTACTACATATTCATCTAGCTCAACGAATACGTGTTCGTTATCTTTTTCTTCTGCTTTCACAACACCATTAATATTACGTGTTAATTTTTTTGAAAAAATACTTTCAATATCCATCTCAATCTCTCTATTTTTTATTAATTATTAATATTTGTTTCGTGACCACTTTCAGGCACTAACTTGAAAGCACGATAATAATTTTGTGAATCGATTAGCCCGAAGGGATGTAGATCCCTACCGCTGTAACCTCCAGGGTAGAATAAAATTAGCGGCGTACTACCCATAACATCCTGTAATGCACTAAGTAGCTCATGACCTCTTATAAGAGGCCACGCATTGCCTAAACCAGATAGTATTAAAAAATCCATATCATCAAGTTTGTATTTACTGGCAATAAATTTTGCAACTTTCTCTTGGCTAAGCGGTCCAGATAGCGTCTTCTTGATAGCATCTACGCCTACTTTTTTTTCACGCTGGCATGCACGATCAAAAATTCCACGCTCCTCTAATATAGATATAAGAACTTCAAATATATTTAAGTGCTCAAATTTGTACTTACGACTTTCTAGCTTTCTCGTTATTGACTCTAAATTTTCACGAACCAGTAGTTCATGCTTTGCTGGGTAGTCAAAAACCCAAAACCCGATTTCATTACCTAAGCCATCATTCTTTAAAAATTTAGGACTTTCAATCCTATCAAATATCAAATCTAATCGACGTTGTAATGCCTTCATACAGTACACTCCATAACCTCTATCAAATCACCTCTATTGAGACGTAGAAGCCATTCTTTTACTTCTGGAAGCAGATATACAGGATATATCTCGCGTTTACGACTATCGCTTAGATAATCACTATCAACTAATATTTTTATTACATTACTACCCAATTTTTTTATAGTTGATTCTGAGTATCTACGCAAATCTGGATACTTTAAAACCTGCGTATCAATAAACTCACTCCAGGCATCGCGGGGTAAATTCGGTTTATAGGTTCTTTTTGCCTCTGCTAGACTTAATCTCATAAAGTCTTCAACTATTGGAGAGTTGATCATTACAGCAACCAATAACAGTTGAATATAAGCTCTATCTGTCGCAGTCAACAACGACTGCATGAACTCATCACCCAAGCCCTCAATTCGCTTTCGGATTGCACTCGCATAGCGGCTAGATGTTTTATCAGACTTCTTCTGTAGAATATTTTGCTCTACTATCAAGTATCTCAATTCATCTTCAGGTAGTTTTTTAAGGAGAGACTCTGCGATAACTCTCGTTTCTGTAATTAGTAGACTACCTCCAATCAGATCGCCTAGATAGTATTGCATATCTACTCCACGCCTAGCATTATCAGTCATTCTATTAACTGCCTCCGATAAGATAAGTAAATTTGCAATCATATCAAAATAAGGTGCTGCTCTGTCATATGTTTTAAATATGTGGCAAGCATTTGATAGCACATATTAAGACAAAGCATAATCACGGTTAACATACTCCCCTTTTTTATTTTAATAATCGCTATTATGACAATTTTAAACCATAAGTTTTATCAGCCTAACTCACGCAAATTTTTGTGCATGGTTGTGATAAATCCACATTGGTTTTCAATAAGCGATTAGTCATAAAATCGATATATTTAAAGTATCAGCCTCTCAATCTGGGTAAGCGATCAGACTCCTCATTAATCATCTCGTAGATAGTAGAACGACTAAGGCTAGTATAATTAATGACATCCTTAATGCTAAGAAGTTGGGGGATATTATTACATCGTTCGAGTATTGGTTTTTGTGGATATAAATTTCTTATGATTAAATCCTTAGTCTAGTTTTCATATATATAGTTTCACTGATTGGCGATTACTTAATCAAGAAACCTGATAAATTATAGCTATTACCAATTTATATGTTAATTTGTTACTTACTACTAGCCCTCTAAGCCGATGCTAATCACATCAAATATTTCACTATTTTAAATCTCATCCTCAAATCAGAACTACAAATAAAATTATGACTACTTACATACTCGACACAGAAACGACGGGACTTATTGAACCGCACATGACTGAAGCGGCCTATTCTATTGTTGAAATAAACGATGGTAAGGTATTTGCATTACAAGCTCCGCGAGCTAAGCGCTTTAACCCTCTCAAAGAAATCAGTTTAGGGTCAATGGCGATATCGCATATCTGTGATGAGGATGTTGCGGATGAGCCACCTCATACCGATTTCAGATTGCCTAACAGTGTTGAGTACTTGATTGGACACAATATTGATTTTGACATGGCTGTTCTTAAAAATGCTGGCGTGACCCATACACCTCAATTGATATGTACCAATGCCATGGCTAACTTCCTGCTTCCTACGCTAGAGAGCCATAAGCTAGTATCCCTGCTTTATCATTTTCATCGTAATATAGCCCGTGCTCAAGCAAAGAACGCACACGCTGCCATTGCTGATATTTACTTCACTGAGCTGGTGCCTGGCAGTCTGATTGACCTGGCTAACATTCAAGGTCATGTTATTACTGATGTGGATAGCTTATATGAATTTAGCCAAATGGCGCGTGTACCCACGCACTTAAGTTTTGGTAAACATAAAGGTGAGGCTATTGCAGATTTAGCTGCTAATTCTGATGGTGCAGGCTATCTTAAGTGGCTTCTTAAACAGGATAATGTTGATCCTTATTTAGCTCAAGCATGCCAGCAAGTATTAGAATCGGTATAAATAGATGATGTAGTCAGTTTTTATAGTAAGAAAATACATTTTTGCTAAGTAGCTAGATATAGTCAATTCAAAATAAAAGTGTTATGACAAGGATTAATATCATAAAACAATTTAGATAAGTCGTTTTCCATCCATCCTTGGCGTAGAAACTT
>NZ_JAXCIB010000013.1:0-53101 GCF_035984995.1 Psychrobacter sp. PL15 | reverse complement strand
ATTGCAGAACCAATTGCAGAACCAATTGCAGAACCAATTGCAGAACCAATTGCAGAACCAATTGCAGAACCAATTGCAGAACCAATTGCAGAACCCGACCGAAATGATTCTCAATTAACAGCAGTATCTGACGACCCGCGTACCTTATTGCGTTGCTCGCCGCAAAAATTGACGGGTGAGTGGACGCCAGAAAAATGGGATTACTGGCTACAAACAGCGCGTGAAGGAGACCGTCTGGCGGAAGATGAGCGCGCGCTGGCTCGTCAAGGGTTGATGACTGGCACCTGCAATGGGCAAGCTACTTTTATTACGGGCGTTGATAGTAAACATCTGCAAGCAACTTTTCAGCAGCTCGCGGCTAAGTTGCAACAGCAGTTTATGCAGGCAGAGATTGTCTTGCAGGTTGATAGTAGCGTTATGCAAGCCGATGACAAGACGCCCGAACGTCGTCAGAAGCAGCGACTAGTAAAAGCAACAGCGGTAGCAGAATCAAGATTAACGAATTCGCCAGTAATGCAATATCTGCTTGATCGTGGCGAAGGAAAAATGGGCAAAGTTCAGTTGTATTAAACAGTCAAAAAAAATTATTATCACAATATTATTAGAAATCAATTGTGAATAAACGTAAAGACTTATCATTACAACAGGCCTATATTATTCTATATCCTTGATATTGCTGACTTTATTAACTATGAATTCAAATACATCTGATAGAAAAGACGTGTTTTAAAACTTTAAAATTAATAAAAATCAGCTATAATGGTTAAGTTATATTAAAAACTGTAGGATAGCTTAGGTGAGAGTATGATAGATAATTTACGCGGTATGGCGGTGTTCGCCAGTGTGGTCGGACACGGTTCTTTTAGTGGCTCAGCGCGCGAGCTTGGCATCACAACCAGTGCCGTTAGTCAACAAATTCGAGCATTAGAAAATGAGCTAGGGGTGGTGTTGTTACATCGTTCAACTCGTAAGTTGAGCTTAACAGAAGCTGGTGCTAGCTTTTATGAAGCAGCAAAAGACGTTGTGAGTGCGGCTGAGCAAGGCAGAATTAAAGTTAACCAGCTGCGTGACGAGCTAGCTGGTAGCTTGCGTATTGCTACTACGCCTGAGCTAGGAGTTAACCATATTCTACCCGCCTTATCTACTTGGATGGCGGCTCATGATGACTTGAGTATTAATTATTTGGCAGACAATCATTATATTGATATGATTGATGAACGCATCGATATTGCGATTCGTATGAGCCCAAACATCAATGATTCGTCGTTAAGCAGTCATCCGCTGACCGATGTACGTCAAGTGCTCGTTGCCTCACCGCAATATTTACGTCACAGCGAAAAAATAGAAAGCCCGAAAGATTTAGTTGACCATCACCTGATTTGTATTGATATCATGAAAGATGCCAATCAGGTGGACATGACCCAGACAGAAACAGGCAAAAAAACACGGACAAAAATGACCTCACGTATTCATACCAATAATGTCTTTATGGCAACCACCCTGGCTAAAGAAGGTCATGGTTTGGTTAGAATGATGGAAATGGATGTCAAAAAAGAATTAGAAAGTGGTGAACTAGTTGAAGTGTTGACTGGCTTTCAGCTGCCTAGCTTTGTGTTATACGCGGTCACTTTGAACCGTGAGCAACAGCCAGCAAAAATTACTCGCTGCTTAGAAGTATTGAAAAAATATTTTCATGCTAGCTAATAATAGATACCGCTTAATTCAAGAGTTATATTAATAATTAAGAGTAAAAAAGACAGCTAAAAAAAGCCCCTAGATAACTTTTATTTAGGGGCTTTTTTTGGACTAACTTTTAGTGACCACTAGCTTTAATGATTGCTGTATAGTCAATGAAAAGTAATATCGATACATAATGTACTGCTGGCATACGTTTTTCTTGCTTACTGTGTCTGCGCAGACAGAGGCCGCAAAAAGCGTATACCAGCAGTACCGTCGCGTTTTTAAGGTATTTCAACCATAGCACTCATTACTTTAAAAAATATATTTAAACAAAAGTTCCACAGAAATCCCCTACTTCTAAAGTAGCGGGATGAACGCGTTATTGACTATGACGATATAAATCACTATGGTAATATCAACTCAGTCTAAAAAGACAAAGGGATTGCAATAAGATGGTCTTAGACACAAATTCTCATTCAGTCTTTTTGCTCAGCTACCACTTAATACTGGTTACTAAGTATCGAAGAGAGGTGTTTGATGACGAGGTGTCAAATAGAGCCAACGCTATTTTTGATGCTATTTCCCCTAATTATAAGATTGAGTGTATTGAATGGAATCACGATAAAGACCATGTGCATATTTTATTCAAAGCGCACCCAAAAACCGAGATAAGCAAGTTTATTAACAGCTATAAATCAGCAAGCAGCCGACTACTTAAAAAAGAATTTCCTCAGATCAGACAAAAACTCTGGAAAGATAAGTTTTGGGCGCAGTCTTTTTGTTTGATTACGACAGGCGGTGCACCACTAGAGGTTATTAAAAAATATATTACTGAGCAGGGTTCAAAATGAGCAAACCCATTCTTAAAGCCTACAAATTCAGGCTGTACCCGACTGATGACCAGCAAGTGTACTTTGCTAAGTCATTCGGCTGCGCTCGTTTTATATGGAATAGAATGCTTGCTGATAAAATAAAACATTATGACTGTCATAAAGAAAGCTTAACAAACACACCCGCTCAGTATAAAAAAGAGTTTGAATGGTTGAAAGAAGTGGATAGCTTGGCATTGGCCAATGTGCAAATTAACCTGCAAAGAGCCTTCCAGAGCTTCTTCAAATCACCTACTTTTGGCTTCCCAAACTTCAAACACAAAGGTAAAAAAGACAGTTATACCACCAACAATCAAAAAGGCACGATTGCGGTTGGCTTGAACCGCATTAAGTTGCCAAAAATCGGTCATATCAAAGCGACCATTGAGAGAAAAATTACAGGGCTGGTTAAAAGCGCCACCATTACCAAGACCGCGACTGGTAAATACTTTGTCAGTATTTTGGTTGAAACGGTAGCCGTCGATCTACCTAAGACCCAATCAAATATCGGTATTGATTTAGGATTAACAGACTTTATCGTCTTATCGGACGGCACAAAAGTTGCTAATCTTAAGTTTCTAGCGAGACTTCAAGGCAAGCTTGCCAAGGCGCAACGTATTTTATCCAAGCGGGCGCGGGTGGCAAAGGCGGCCAATCGTAAATTATCCGAAAGTTGCAATTACCAAAAGCAGAATACCAACGTCGCTAAAATTCATGAGCGGATCAGAAACACCCGCACTGACTTCTTACATAAAACCTCATTCAATATCGTCAAAAACCACGACATTATTGCGATTGAGGATTTGAACGTCAAAGGGTTGCTCAAAAACCATAAGCTTGCTAAAGCAATCGCTGACAGCTCATGGTCAACCTTTACTAATATGCTGACCTATAAAGCGGACTGGTACGGCAAGACAGTTATCAAGGTTGATAGATGGTATCCCTCGTCTAAAACCTGCTCTTGCTGTGGTCATATCCTTGGCAAAGGTGAGCTTAAGCTAAGTGATAGAGCGTGGTGTTGTCCAAGCTGTAAAATCAAAAATGATCGCGACATTAACGCCAGCATCAATATCCTAAATGAAGGGTTGCGATGCTTGCAAACGCTCAAAAAACCCTTGGTTCAAGGGTGTTAGCTTGGTAAATTTACTTAACCGCTGGTGCTGAACATCGTACTAAGTATGGGTATTACCCAAGAAACCCCTACCTCTTAGGTAGTGGGTAGTTCATAAGAGTGGCTTTAACAAATTTAGTAAACGCTCGACTACTTGCTCACTTTCATCACGATTCATGTTTAGTGGTGGTAGCAGACGAATGACATGACCACCAGTGATATTGATAATCAGCTTTTGCTCATCACGGGCATGATCAACCAGCTTGCTGCAGTCCATGGTTTCAGGTAGCACAATACCAATCATCATCCCAGCGCCGCGAGTGCTAACACCATGTTGCTCTAGCACATCGGTTATACTGCTACGGATAAACTGTCCTTCAGACACCGCATTATCCATAATAGTACTGTTTGTTAATACGTCATAGACACTATGAATCACACGGCTTGCTAGCGGTGTACCACCATAGGTAGAACCATGGCTACCGGCACCAAACAAGCCATTAGCGCGTCCTCGCACCATGCAGGCACCGACTGGGAAACCATTGCCAAGACCTTTTGCTGTGGTTAGTACATCAGGCCGAGCATTGCTATGTTGATAAGCAAAATATTTACCTGTCCGTCCATTACCGGTCTGCACTTCATCAAGCACAAACAACCAATTATGAGCATCACATTCAGCTTGTAACTGTTCGAGATAGGCAAAACCATTGGCAGCGGTATTGAGACCCCCTTCACCTTGAATGGGCTCTACAAATAATGCACAGATATCACTGTGGTCTTTAGCAGCTTGTCTGACCGCTTCGATATCACCAAAAGGTACACGAATAAAATCATCGTCTAAAGTAAAAAAGCCTTCACGCGCTTTGGGGTTGGCGGTCGCTGATAATGATAATAGGGTACGACCATGGAAAGACTGCTCCATCACAAGTACTTTGGGACGCTTAAAACCTTGCTGATAGGCATATAAGCGTGCCATTTTCAAAGCCGCTTCATTGGCTTCAGCACCACTATTGGCGAAGAACACACTGTCCATTTGCGCCGCGCTACACAAGGCTTTACCAGCGCGCTCTTGCCAGTCGATACCGAATAAATTACTGGTATGCACCAGAGTGGCCGCCTGTTGCTGAATAGCATCCGTAACGTCAGGATGGCAATGTCCCAACCCGCATACTGCAATACCCGTGAGTGCATCTAAATAGGGTGTTCCGTTCTGAGTATAAAGCCAACTGCCCGCACCACGGGTAAAGCCAATTGGCTGACGATTATAGGTAGGCATCAGATAGGTAGCTGACATAGTGACATCCTTTAAATAGTAAAATGAAGTAAGTCATACAATAATAATAATAGCAAACAGGGCTAAGCGCGCGGCTTTCGATGATGCTGTTTTAATAACCGTTATAGCTCGTCGGAAAAGGGGGTGGTATCAGCAGGTAGGGTATAATCTTCGTTTGCCCAGGCGCCTAAGTCAATAAGCTTACAGCGTTCAGTACAAAAAGGCTTAGATTTATTGTTTTGCCAGGCTGTTTTTGTACCGCAGCGTGGGCAAGGATAGGTTTTGGGTAGGGGATTGGGGGCTGGTTGCGTCATAATAGAAGGGAGAATATCCTCATAGTTCTTAAAAAAAGGGTTATTAGAGAAAGCGTTATCAGCGAATAAGAGCTTTTATAATAGCACGCAGTTATTAAAAGACAAATATGAGTAGAATATAAATATATGCCTGGGTGGCCACTTTAGAACGCTCATTTTCATCTTATGGCTGAGGCCATAACTGGCTAGCAACATCGAAATATGCCACGCCATAATTATCTACGCAGGATCACCCCAGTGGCCAACATTAGAATCTATGAATAGCCTAGGCAAAAATAAATGCGGAAGACATTAGCAGGTAGAGGGATGAGAATAATAGCATAAAATAGCCTAAGCAAGTAAAAATTGTTAATTAAAAAACCGCCTCAAAGAGAGACGGTTCCGAGAGTCGGGATATCTTTAATACTATAAAAAAGGTTTTACTAGAGTATTAGAGTCGGTGTGAGCGTCAATTACTGTTAAGAAGGTGTAGGCGCCAATGAATTTGCGACTTATGAACATGAACTCTTTGGGAGGCAGGTTGAATTCAAACGATTGCATAGCGCGGGACGCAGTCGCTGAGAGCCGTGAATGTAGCTTGCTACCTGCCCAAATATAACGTTGTTGATCGTCTAGACAATTAATAGGAATAGCAGGGTTGGTCTCAGGGTTGCTAAAAGGTTCAGTGGCAAGTAGAAATAACGACGCCACATCATTACAGACCTTATCATTCATACTATCAAAGAAGTCATAACCGGTCATCGCTATCGTCATCGCTTTACGATCATGATAGTAGCCTGCTCGTAATAGACCATGCGCGATAGTCAGTAGGGTATTATCAAACTGACGAATAGCACCGAAATCTAATAATATCAACTTATCTATTTCGCCATTACTATAGTCATCGTCATCACTAATGCGCACCAGATAATTACCGAAGTTTGGATCGGTTTGCATCTCGCCCCATACAAAAATTTCTTGCATCATAATTTCGATGGCAGCTTGACCAATAGCGTTACGGCGCTCATGAGGTAACGAACTTAGCGCTTCGGAAACCACGGAAACGCCTGGCTCATAAGACATACACAGCAGACGCTTACTCGAATAGGTACGATTGATTTTTGGTACAATATAGCGTGGGTCATCAAGTAGACGATCATAGAAGCGTTCTGTGGTCGCAGCTTCTACCTTATAATCGACCTCGTTATGGAGTAGGTCGCGTATTTCCTCAAACCAGGTATCAAGTGAACGAGTCTGCGGAACGATGTTACTTACTTTTAGTAAACGTTTAAACAATGCCAGATCTGAATCAATAGCATCTGCCACCCCTGGATACTGGACTTTCAAGACCACTTGCTCACCAGTTGCAATCACCGTTGCACGATGAACTTGTGCAAGGGAGGCGGTACCAATGGGAACAGGATCAATCTCTAGCTCATTTAGCTTATCACCTAAAATACGCTGTAAAGTCTGTTCTATCCTTGGCCATGTCAAAGTCGCAGTATCATTATTAAGGGTTTGCAACGCGCGAGTGATTTCGGGCGGCAATACGTGCTCGCCATATAGAGACAACATCTGGCCGATCTTGACTACTGAACCCTTGAGCTTACCAAGCTCTTCTGCTACATAATTTGCCTGCGCTTCCATAAACACTTGATTGCGCGCGGTGCGGGTTTTTTTGTCCAAAAACATGCCAGACACACTATTACCTGCCCAGCGACGTCCGATATTTAACGAAGTTTTGGCAATCGACAACCGACGTTCAAACCCTGATGTTTTTAGGTTGTCAATTGACTGTTTATTATTAGAAGGTTTAGACGATTCATTTGCCATAAATATAATCATTCATTGAGTTGTTATTGATTTGCGGGTTGCAGACCAGCAATACAAGCCAGCAATACAAAGAAGATGTGATGTTCGTGTAGGAAATTGTATCATACACAGTGATATTAATTGATTGGCCTTAGGCGGCTTATAATAGCTGCTTTGTAAGCTTAAATTTTACCATTCAGATTAGAGTAAATCATAACACAATTGATGAGATAGCAAAAAACTCGACTTAGTATAACACTAGGTCGAGTTCTACAATGTATAGTAATCTCACAATAAAGTAGCTACGGCGTCAATCATACCAATAGTATTTTAGCCGTGAACTCGGGACTAATTTTATAAATATTATTGTAGATGAACGGTTAATAATCAAAAACAGCTTAATGATTAAATACTCTCGCGGGTAATAGCATGATGACCAATGTCGCGACGATACTGTGCACCGTCAAAACTAATTGCTCCAGTTACGACTAATGCGGTTTGTAGCGCCTCTGATATGCTATCTGCCATCGCAGTGACACACAATACGCGGCCACCATCAGTAACGATTTCTTTGTCATTACCTACCACCACATCGGCATCGACATTGTCTGACTGTTTGCCATGGGCAAAAGTAGTTCCTGCATGAAAAACCTTTACGGCTGCTAGGCTGTTATCGTCAGTGTCAGTGATATTGCTAGAACGACCATGATTGCTGTCTTTCGCATGAATTTCTGGTAATCCAGCAATAACGTCACCTTTAGAAGATGTTTCAGGATAGCCCTTCGATGCTATTACAATACCCAATGCAGGACGCGAGTCCCAATTGGCTTCACTAGGTAATTTGCCCGCTAATCCTTGAACAACCAAATCCACCATGGAAGATTGCAAACGCATTAGAATCGGCTGGGTTTCAGGGTCTCCAAAACGACAATTAAATTCAATTACCGATGGATTACCATTGTTATCAATCATCAATCCAGCATATAAAAATCCAGTATAGGGGTGACCTGCTGCTTTCATAGCATCGACGACCGGCTGAATGACTTGTGCCATCACCTTATCATGAACCGCTGTGGTAACCACTGGAGCAGGGGAGTATGCGCCCATGCCACCCGTATTTGGGCCAGTATCACCCTCAAAAGCCCGCTTATGATCTTGGCTGGTGGCCATTGGTAGTATATTCTCACCATCAACCATACAAATAAAGCTGGCTTCCTCACCACGCAAAAATTGCTCGATGACCACACGGCTACCGGCATCGCCAAATTTATTGTCAGCCAACATGTCATCAATGGCAGCATGTGCTTGTTCAATAGTTTCGGCAACGATAACGCCTTTACCAGCTGCAAGTCCGTCGGCTTTAATAACGATTGGTGCCCCTTGCTTATCAACATAAGCTTTGGCATTACTGACTTCAGTAAAACCCTGATAAGCAGCAGTAGGAATTTTATTTTGCGCCATAAATTCTTTGGCAAACGTTTTTGAACCTTCTAACTGCGCGCAATATGCCGTTGGTCCCCAAGCTTGAATACTAGCTTCGCGGCAAGCATCAATGATACCCGTAACCAGTGGCGCTTCAGGGCCAACAATGACTATATCGATAGCATTACTTTGGCAAAATTCTATGACTGCACTATGTTCGCTAGCACCAGATACATTGTCTAAAATGACGTTTTGGCACTTAGGCTCAAGGGCAGTGCCTGCATTGCCTGGGGCGACATAGATGTGTTGTACCTTGTCATCTTTTGCACATTGCCACGCTAATGCGTGTTCGCGACCACCTGAACCAATCACCAAAATATTCATCATACATCTTGCCCTTAGCATTAATCATTAATAGCGAGTCAATAAAGTACTGTTACACATAATGCCGTATTCTAGCAAAAAAGTTGCACCGATTGCCATGAGTATCCACCTGCCAGCAATCAAAAGGCAACCATAACCATAACTCGAGAGGTTCAGTATCAAGTTAAACTACTTATTGTAGACAAGCTAAATAGCTAGTTGGTACCTAATCGATGGTAATTAGTTAGCTGTTAATGAAAATAGCTGTTCCATTAGTAAAGGTTATCGCTCTAATATTAATTCATAAAATGATTATGCTGTTGCTGGGCGAGCAGGTGCGTTACACTTTAGCAGACGAGAAGTATAACGACAGTCAATCGCTTGTCAGCACAAAACAGATAAAACACAGAAGAATCCGTTATTAGGTTTATACAAACTCATTACTAATTAAAGTTAGTGATGAGTTTGTATCTATATGACTACTAATATAAAAATGACTGCTAATACAAAAAATGATAAATAACCGTAACTCTTAAACATATTCATAAGAATTAAACTTATAAAAAAGGACCACAAACGCTATGTCACACTCCCTAAGTATCACAGAAGAGCGCATTAGCCAAATCAGCGATATTGCCACCAGCTATGTACAAAAGGATAAATCGCTGCTTGATCATTTTATTCATAGCTACTATCAGCCTCTGCACCAAGGGACGGCAGATGCAGTTAGTGACGCGGATTTAGCAGGGATGGCGCTACATCACTTTACGCTACTAAGATCTTATGACGGTAGCAAACCGCAGGTGGCTATTCTAAATCCAGTCGCCGAGGAGCAGCATTTTCATAGCTCACATACGGTCATTCAAATGGTGGCGTATGATCGTCCTTTTCTAGTAGACACACTATTAATGACCCTTGAAACACAAGGTATTGATGTACATCGTACTTATAACATCATCGTCAGCGTTCAGCGCGATGATGAAGATAACATCACTACTATCGAAAGCGCGCACGAGAGTGCCACCTCGCACTTGTCCTTGATTCAATGCGAAATCGCTTACCAAGATAATGATCAGTTGGCGGTACTACAGCAGTTGCTATTAGACAAGGTTGATACACTTGATACAGTGGTCGGTGATTGGGAACAGATGCAAGTACGCCTCACTGAAATAAAAGCTGAATTATTAGAAAAGCCACTACCCGAAGTTTTCTATTCACGGCAAGAGATTCAAGACTTTTTGGACTGGGTAACCGATGAAAACTTTATCTTTTTAGGGTATCGAGAATACCGTCTAGAGGATAATGGTATCGACAACGATGCAAATAAAAACACTGATTTAGACTTGTTTTCAATTGGTAATAGTGGGCTTGGCTTACTGCGAGGCGTTAACGAAGATACACTTTCGAAGAGTTTTAACGAGTTACCTGGTAACCTTAAAAAGCTATTAACCGAACCACGCGTATTAATGCTGTCTAAATCAAGCCGGGTATCACCGGTTCATCGTCCGGTATATATGGATTTTTTGGGCATTCACAAATTTGATGATAATGGTAAGCTGGTCGGTGAATATCGTTTTATTGGATTATTCACGTCACAAGCTTATCAACTTAGCGTGCAACAAATCCCGCTATTGCGTGAAAAAGCCAATAAGATAATGATGATGGCAGATCTACCGCGCGATGGTTATGCCCACCATAAAATGATGCATGTGATTAATACTTTGCCGCGTGACGACTTATTTCAGGCCAGCGTCGAAGAGCTATATCCTATCGTCTCTGGTATTACTCAGTTACAAGACAAGAAGAGCTTGCGCCTATTTAGCCGCATTGATCACTATCATCGCTTTGTCTCCTGCTTGGTTTATATTCCGCGCGATAAGTTCAATACCGAGCTGCGCATTAAAGTACAAAACGTGCTAAAAGAGGCTTATGGCGGCATGTCATCTGGCTTTACTACCGAGTTCAATGAGTCCGATCACGCCCGCGTCCATGTGCACGTGCGGACAGAACCCGGTCATGTCAATGATGTCGATAACAATACTCTTGAGTCTGAGCTGTCAGCATTGATGCAGTCATGGGGGGACAACTATCAAAAAATGCTGTTGGACGATGTTGGCGAGCAGCAAGCCAATGCTCTAACGCGCAGATTCCTAAGTTATATTCCCGCCGCTTATCAAGAACGTTTTGATGCGCGAACAGCCGTTGAAGACACCAAGCGATTGGCGAATTTGACCGACGAGCAACCTATATTTTGGCACTTGTATCAATCTACAGGTGATGTCAGTAACCAGTTGCACCTCAAACTATACGGTCGCCAGCAGCCCGTTATATTATCTAAGGTGTTGCCAGTATTAGAAAACTTTGGCGTTTCAGTGGTTTCAGCGCAAACTTATGAGTTTGATTTGCCTGAACAGGCTATCTGGATGCAAGAATATGAGCTGACGTTAGAGCACGTAGATACGATCAACATGCAAGTGGTGCGCGGTCAATTTGAAGACAGTCTCAAGCAAATATGGGCAGGTAATATTGAAAGCGATACCTTTAACGAGCTGATATTAACCACCAAGCTTGATACTTATGAAGTGGTGGTACTACGTGCACTGTCACGCTATATGGGCCAAGCTCGTGCGCCATTCTCTAGTGTATATATTCAACAAACAGTGGTCAAAAATAGCGCCATCAGTATGCTACTAGCCGATTTATTCGATGCGCGTATGAATCCTAAACATAGCGCCCCTGATAGCCAGGAACGTTTAGAGAAAACGAATCAAGTTAGAGAACAAATTGCCAGCGCACTGGCAGGTGTCGATAGTTTGGATGAAGACCGTATCTTGCGTTGGTACCTGGACTTAATTAATGCGATGGTACGAACAAACTTTTATCAAACAGATAACAATGGTCAACGTAAAGATCGACTGTCATTTAAGTTTTTAGCCGAAGATATTCCTAATTTGCCAAAACCAAAGTTAATGTTTGAAATATTTGTTTATTCACCACGAGTTGAAGCTGTGCACATGCGCGGCGGTAAAGCAGCTCGTGGTGGCCTGCGCTGGTCAGACCGCATGGAAGATTTTCGTACTGAAGTACTCGGATTGGTCAAAGCACAGATGGTCAAAAACGCAGTGATCGTGCCCGTTGGTTCAAAAGGTGGTTTTATTGTTAAAACCAAGACCATGGCAGATGGCCGTGACGCCTTCCAAGCTGAAGGTATCGCTTGTTATCAAGCCTTCCTGCGCGGCATGCTCGACATCACTGACAATATCGTCGATGGTAATATTGTCCCGCCAGCCAATACCGTACGCCATGATGAAGACGACCCTTATTTAGTGGTTGCTGCAGATAAGGGCACAGCAAGCTTTTCTGATATTGCCAACGCCTTATCTGCTGAATATAATTTCTGGCTTGATGACGCCTTTGCCTCAGGGGGTTCAGTCGGTTATGACCATAAAGCTATGGGCATTACCGCGCGTGGTGGCTGGGAGTCGGTAAAACGCCACTTCCGCATGCGCGGCATGGACATCCAAGCACGTGATGATTTCACCGTCATTGGTATTGGTGATATGAGCGGTGACGTCTTCGGTAACGGTATGCTGCGCTCAACCCATACTAAACTGGTCGCGGCCTTTAACCACTTACATATATTTATCGACCCTAATCCTGACACTGCGGATTCTTATGCCGAGCGCGAGCGTTTATTTAATTTACCACGCTCAACGTGGGACGATTACGAAAAATCGCTTATTAGCCAAGGTGGCGGGGTATTTTCGCGGCAAGATAAAGCCATTGCTATCAGCCCTGAGATGAAAGAGATTTTTGCTATCAGCGAAGACAGCTTAGCGCCTAATGCCTTTATTAGCGCCTTGCTACGTGCACCTGTTGATCTACTCTGGAATGGTGGTATCGGTACTTATGTAAAAAGTGCTAACGAGACTCATGCTGATGTTGGTGATCGTGCCAACGATGCCGTGCGCGTTGATGGTAGTGAGTTACGTACGGCAGTAGTCGGTGAAGGCGGTAACTTAGGCCTTACCCAACAAGGGCGCATTGAATATGCACAAACGGGCGGGCGCATCTATACTGATGCTATCGATAACTCGGGCGGCGTCAACTGCTCAGATCATGAGGTCAATATCAAAATCTTACTTGGCAAAGTAGTTGAGCAGGGTGATATGACTTTAAAGCAGCGTAATGAGCTGTTAGAAAGTATGACTGACACCGTCGCTGAGCTGGTGTTGCGCCAAAACTATCTGCAACCACAAGCCATTGAACTCAGTCATATTCGTGCTGCAGCAAACTTAAGTGATCATCAGCGCTTTATTCAAATGTTAGAGTCTGAGCAGCGCCTTGATCGCGCCATTGAGTATTTGCCATCAGATGAAGAGATTGCCAAACGTCAAAAAGCAGGAACTGGCTTGACCAATCCTGAGCTAGCAGTGGTCATGGCCTATGGCAAAATGTGGGTTTATGACAACCTGTTGTTATCTGACTTACCGGATGCCCCGTACTTTATCAACGAGCTGCGTAAATATTTCCCCAATGAGTTGGTTGAGCGTTTCTTTGATGAAATGACTGAGCATCGTTTGCACCGCGAAATCATCAGTACCTATCTAACCAATAGTGTGGTTAACCGCTTAGGTATCGAGGCACTGTTCCGTCTCTATGAAGAAACGGGTCAGACGCTAGCTATCATCATTCGTGCTTATGCCATTACCCGTGAGGTGTTTGAAGTCTCAGCGGTGTGGGAGTTGCTTGAGTCTCTTGATAACAAGGTCGATGCCACGCGCTTACTAGAGCTTGAAATACGCTTGCGGGATGCGCTTGAGCGTGGTGTGGTCTGGTTCATCAATGCCTTTGGTCAAGACTTACAAGTGAAAGATTTAATTGGTCGCTTTACAGACAGTGTTGAGCAGTTGACTAAAAATGGCGGATTTATTGAGCAGCAATTCGCACAATACCTACAAGATGATACCGCCAGCTTAATTCAAGACGGTTTATCAGAGAGCGAAGCCATATTGTTTGCCATGCTCCCTTATCATGTCGATGCGCTAGATGCAGCGCGACTTGCTGAGCAGTATGAGCGTCCTGTTGATGCCATTGCCGAATTATACTTTGAAGCCTATCAAATCTTGCAACTCGATTGGATGGTGGACAACATCGCCAACTTACCGCAGCAAGACTACTGGGATCGCCGCGCCCGCCATGCGCTGTTCAATGAGGTATCGCGTAGCTTGCGCTTATTGATGGATGGGGTACTATCACAAGAAAATACTAAGCAAGCATTTACTGAGTGGAAGTCGCGTCACAACAGTCAGATTGAGTCCGTCACTGCTGAAATGCAAAAGCTCGACAACAATGACGACAGCGTTATCAGCCTATCAACGTTGTCAGTACTGATGAGCGAGTTAAGTGGCTTAGTGACTAAATAATAGTCAGATAGACCGGTAACTTTCTATAAATAAAAACCACTCTTAAATCATTAAGAGTGGTTTTTTATGGCCTACTAAATTGTCTGCTAAATCGCAATAACTAGCAAACTGTGGCTTTAATACTATCGTACCTTGACCATTAATAAAGCCGAACTTGCCAGCCTGCTGGTAGGCATAAGAATGATGATATAGCAGCTTTACAATAGGCGCCGTAGACAAGCGCAGTTTGCCAGTAGTATCAATAATTTGGGCATTAATAATTTGGGCATTAACAATGTCGTCTTTGATATCCTCAGTCATACCAGTCGCAGTAATAGTTAACTTGTAATTTTATAGCAGCCTTGACCAGTGATTTCACTAAAACCACCAGATATTTTTGTCACCTGAATTTGGGTCATGATGCGCTCTTTTAGCGCTTGTACGTGAGAGATGATACCAATCAGCTTGCCTTCTTGTTGTAAGCTGGTGAGGGTATCGAGGGCAATGTCCAGTGACTCTTCATCTAAAGTACCAAAACCTTCATCCAAAAATAGCGAATCGACACGAATGTTTTGACTGGCCATTTGCGATAGCCCAAGTGCTAATGCAAGACTAATAATGAAACCTTCGCCACCGGAGAGGTTCTTGGTACTACGAACATCGCCACCTTGATAGTTGTCGATAACATTAAGCTCCAGCGGATTGTTGTCATCATGAATCAGTAAGTAGCGGTCGCTCATCTTTTGTAATTGGGTATTGGCATGACTGATCATGACTTGAAAAGTTAGGCCTTGTGCAAAAGTTCGATACTTTTTGCCGTCCGCAGAACCAATCAAATCGTATAGCTGTTGCCAAACTTGCATGTTTTCTTTTTGGGCATTGATAGCGATATGCTGCGATGCTTGCGCCCCTTTTTGCTGCTCATTGGCTCTTAGCTGTTGCTCAATAGCACCGGTCTCACCAAGGCGCGTCTCTATATCGGTTTGTAATTGCAGATGTTTGCTGGCAAGCGTTTCTCTCTGCTCGCTGGTTAGTGGATTGGCAAGCTGCTCGTTTAATGAGTGTTGAACACTGTTTAGCTGAGTTTTAGCTTGATTAAGTGCATAGTCAATGGCAGTTTGGCGTTGTTTTAATTCATCGCGCGACTCTTTTGGTAGACGGGCGCTTTCAAAATCAGCTTCAGTGGTGAACTGTGATTGTGCCAATAAAGTTACAAAAGTATCTTCCTGCGCCTTAAGCGTATCGCTAGTAGCATCAAGCTGATTGGCTAACTGTTGCACACGGTCTTGTCGTTGCTCAAGTGCTTGCTTGGCATTATCTTGCTGTCTTTGCATGGTTGCTCGTACAGTTTTTGCCTTATCAAGTAGCGCACGCAATCGGTTTTCTTCGTCATCTGAGTTTTTGTCAGCAAACTGTGCGATTCTGGTTTGCCGCAGTTGCTCAACCGCAGCCTTTTTATCTGTAACAACAGTAACGAGGTGTTGAAAATCAACTGCTATACCGTCTAACTGCGCTTGTTTGGTAGTAATTTGGGCACTTAAGCCGTTGAGGGTGGTTTGCAACGTTTGTTGATTGTCTTTTTGGGCAATAAAATTCTGCTTCAATTGCAGTAAGGCGCTACGCTGTTGCCGGAGTCCGTCTATATGATTATTACAATCGATTTCATTAAGCACAGCTTGATCATCGATGCTATGTACTAATAATTCCAACGACTGCTTGGTCGTACTGTCGGTGTGCGCAGTGTTTGAATCATCCTCATATTTACTGATTGGATATTTATGTACTACAGAGACCACTGCGGCGATCACTTCTGCTAGTTCAGAGAAATTAGCAGCCAACGTACTCTCTGTGCCTTCTACCTTTTGAGTATTCAGCTTTATATCAGTCGACAAGTTACTGATTTCGTCAGAAAGTGTCTGTTGCTGACGCTCATTAGCTTCAAGTGCTTTGTTTATCTCAGTAATAGTCTGATTAAACGTGTCGTATTGAGTCAGCTTAACTTTACGAGTCGCTTTTTCTTGAGTGAGATTTTGCTTGCCAGCACTTATTAAAGACAGAGCATTAGTAATGATTTCGATGTTTATAGTACCTTCGTTCAAATTAATCTGCTGATCGAGGGTGTCTATAAAGGTATTTATATCAGCACTGATTTGTTTAAAGGGCTTGATAATAGTACTGATTGAAGCGCAATAAGAATTATTCGAATCCAATACTGTCTTCATGTGGGTTTGAATATCATGGCAAAGCGCTTTAGCTTGATTGGTCAAAGATGTGAGTTGCTGTTGCTCACGCTCAAGGTTATTTTGTTTGGTTGCCTGCTCAATACGATGTTGCGCTAGCGTTTTCTCCAATCCATCAATAAGTTCGTCCAGCTCAATAAGCTGTTGTTGAGTTTGCTGAGTGATAGAGTGCTCATTTTGAGCATCGCTATCCAATAATGGATGGTTACGAGCATAAGGGTGCTCTGTTGCACCGCACAATGGACAAGGTTTATCGTCTTCTAACGCGGCAATATAGTCTTCAAGCTTAGCGACTTTTTGTAGTAGATTGAGGTGCGCCTGTTTTTCTTCACGCTTGAGCTTTATGTCTTTAATTCTACCCTCATCATCACGAATGAAACCTTTGAGGCTAATCAGTGCTTGCTTGATAGTAGGCAGCGCTGAATTTATGTTTTTAATTTGAGTCGCAAGCTCATTTAACGATTGCAGCTTAAAACTGACCGAATCCAACTGGCTAGCAACCGTATCTATTTGCTCTTGCTGGTCGCGCATCTCATTCAGCGAGTTATCTTGTAGTAAATCTGCTTGTTGCTGTTGCAAACCACTAAGTTGCTCACGCTTCTCTGTGGTATGTGATTTGTCCTTCGCTTGCTTATTATATAATTGTGTCAGTTCATCTTTTAGCTGGCGGGCAGTATTTTGGTCGATCAGCTTATCATTGCTTAGTTTGGTGTTGTTTTGCAGCAAGGTTTTTAATCGACTACAGCTACTATTAAAAGTGGCAATATCAGTATCAAGGTCAGTAAGCTCATGATGCGTACTGAGATATTTTGCTATTGTCGTTAGTTGGCTTTTGGCTTGTCTTTCGTTTTCTTGGTGACCGCTTATCTCTTGTTTTAATTGCTGGATGTTGGTCGATAATGACGTTTTACGCCGATCATCATCCGCTAAAGCATGCGCTTGCTGTTTTATATCTGCATCTAATTCACGTACCTTGGCAATAATAGGTAAAGAATCGTGTAGCTCATCTGCCGCTTGGGCCTCATACTTAATCGCAGCGTGTAGGTCTATTGTGGATTTATCAAGCGCTGCCTGCTGGGCAGGAATGTTATCTAGCAAGTCTTGATGTTCGCCATTCAAGCGCTTTGCTGTATTACGGCTGTAGACTAGCTGGCTAAATGGACTGTCAATCTCCAATGCCTTATTGGCTGCCTCCAAACGTGCTAACTCTGGGATAAATGATTGTGCATCTTGCGCCGCATTCGTCACCGTCGTTTGATAGTGCGCTGACTGTCGTTTTAAGTCTGCAACTTTATCCAACCATTGCAGTTGTTCGGTTACGGTCTTAAAATCCAACCGCTGTGCCAACTGCGTCTCTTGATGTGCACTTAAATCTACTAGCAGCTGCGCCTCATCTTGGCTACTTAATAGCGGTAAACTGTCAACGCCAGCTTGAAGTTTAGCCAGTTCACCTTCCTCAAAACGTTTTTTCTCAAAGACATTTTTAGATATTTCAGCATAGATGGCTGTGCCAGTGATTTTCTCTAAAATAGCCGCTCTGTCACCAGTATCTGACTTTAAAAAAGCAGCAAAACTGCCTTGTGCCAACATAATCGAGCGGGTGAATTGGTTAAAATCCATACCGATTAGTTCTTGGATAAAGGGCGTGGTCTTAGACTTGGCATCCTCTAAAATATCGCCTGTTTTCGCGTCACTAATTTCATGTTTAATACCAGATAGTTTACCTTTAGCTTTTTTATAGGCGCGATGCTGATACCATGAACAGCGATAAATTTTATCGCCAATCTCTATCAAAACTTCCGCCGAGCACTCACCCGTACCTTGGGTCATCATCTCGTTAGAAGAGCCCGTGATCTCTCCCAACCTTGGCGTTTGGCTGTACAGTGCCAAACAAATCGCATCCAATATCGTGGTCTTGCCAGCGCCCGTTTGCCCAGTAATCGCAAAAATGCCTTCATTGACAAAGGCGGGGTCAGTGAAGTCAATATGCCATTCACCTTTGAGAGAGTTTAGATTTTTTAATCGCAGTTCAATCAGTCGCATTATTGGGTCTTATAGTTTTGGATTAATGTATTTTGAAGTTTTTAGTTAAGCGAAGCGTTATGTTTTACTATTCTGCCCGACTGTCATCATGATGGATGTTATAAAGTATCTGCTCATAAGCGTCGCGTAGGGTCAACTTTTGCGCGTCTGTCACCTCATGAGTACTCAAGCAACGCTCGAACACTTCTAGCTCATTTAAGTCTTGCAAGGTTTCTGAGGACTTTTCTTGGTTCAGCACTTTATTATAGTTGCGTGGATTTTTAGTTATTAATATCTCACATGATAATCCTTCTACCATAGCATTAACCTGTTCACGCAAATCACTGATAATATCAGCACCGGTATAAACAACTTCTAACCATAACGTTTCTGATAACGAGAGTGACTGCGTAAGCGCTTGAATAGTGGTCGCTATAGTTTCTAAATCGCCTGAAACTTGTGCTAATTTTTGGAAGCAAGGGATAGGTAGGGAGGTGACCTGCATATTACGCAAGTTGTCATGATGCAATAGCTTAGAGGCGGGTAGGACAGTTGAACTTAAATCTTCATCAAGAAGCTTTGCTTGATTATTGGGGTTAGTTAAATTTTGAGCAATTTTATTCTCAGTACTTTTATCGTCAGTATTGTTATTATTAGTATCGTCTACTGACTCATCAAAACCGAATAAGTCATCCATATACTTGGCTTTTATATCTGTATTTTTTAAGCGGTTATTTGCATATTCAGTTTCTGGCTTAGTAATTAAAGCGGTTACACCAACAGGTTGTGACGTCACTATATTGTTAGTCGCGTTTGATTGTAAGTTTTTATCTTCTAAAATTTCCTCATTAGAACTATTGGTCACTGCGCCAAACTGTATTAGTAGTACTTGCTTTTGTTGGCGCGCCTCGCCAAAGCCCATCGCAATAGGCGAGCCTGAATAGCGAATATGCTCGCGCCCACCAACCCGCTGTGGCACATGCAAATGCCCAAGCGCGACATAATCAAAACAGTCATCGAACATGTCAGCTGATATTTTACCTAAGTTACCGACATATAAGTCGCGTACACCATCATCAGCAGTGGTGCTACCACCAGCAGCAAACAGATGCCCTGTGGCAATAACAGGAATATAATGTTCGTGGGACTCAGCAAGCGCTCGTTGATGCGCTTTAGCAAAGGTGGCAACCGCCTCATAATGCGCGTGTATGCCTGAGATAACGTTAGCGTCTTTACTGTCCATAGACTCGCCAGCCGCACTATTACGTACATCACGGTCACGCAGATAAGGAACGGCAGCAATAATGCAATGTGGAACGTCGTCTGCGTCATTTAAAACTAAGACTTCATCGCTTACATCATCACAAGCGGTTCCAATAACATGGACGTTTAGAAATTTCAGCACTTGGCTGGGTGCATCTAAAAAAGAGGGTGAATCATGGTTACCGGCAACAATAACGGTATGCTGACAGCAGGTTTTTGATACCTTCCCCAAAAATTCATAATACAATGCTTGGGCTTTGTTACTTGGGGTCATGGTATCAAAAATATCGCCTGCGACGATCAACACATCAATCTGCTGTGCAATAATCGCATCATGCAGCCAGCTTAAGAAGGCCTCAAACTCGTCGTAACGCATGCGCCCATACAACCTACGGCCCAAATGCCAATCGGAAGTATGCAGGACATTCAAAGGCCTGACATTAGGGACGGAAGATAAGGGCATGGCAGCAGCAGATATAGACATAAGCAGGTTATGATTACGGTTAATAGAAGGCTTTTATTCTAGCAAGAATTGGCAGGGTTTGCTGTGTTGCAATGGTTTTTGACAATAATTATTAATAGTAAGTATTGATAATAATTTCGGCAGCAGGGCAAGACTTTATAGTAAGAATGTATTTTTATGACTTAATTTTTTAATAAAAAAACCACTCTAATAGATCTACTAAAGTGGTTTTTTATTGCTGTTTTTATCGTAAAGCTAACCAATCACTAGCTGCTCTAAACTATCACCTTTTTCTTGCTCAGCAAGATTGGCTACCATCGATAGCGCATGTGCTTGCTGGCGAGTGGATTGACTACTAGATATCATGTCATCTCTAGGCGTAGCAGCCGTACCTTCACGTAACCAGTTATCAGCCGTGTCGCTAACGTTCTGATTATGCTGCTGGTTGTGTAAATTATACCAAGCTAAATCATGATGTAACGCGACCACATCACCCATTATTAATAGCGCTGGCGTGGGCAGCTGGTGTTGTTCTTGTAATGCAACGATGCTGGCAAGCGTACCAGTCAATACTTGCTGATTGGGCATACTGGCATTGGAGATGATAGCGATAGGGGTATCAACACTGCGTCCTGCTGTAATCAAGCCTTCAGTCAAACGTGGCAGCGAATGTAGCCCCATATAGAAAACTACGGTTTCATCGGTATCAAGTAGATTTTTGAAATTATCGTTGGGCGCGCCAGCCTTTAAAAAACCAGTCACAAAACGTACTGACTGCGAATGATCTCGGTGGGTAAGGGGAATGCCAGCATAACTGGCAGCGGCATTAGCAGCAGTAATTCCTGGAACGACTTGGTAAGGGATGCTGTGGGCACGTAAGCTCTCAATCTCTTCACCGCCACGGCCAAAGATAAACGGATCACCACCTTTAAGCCTCACCACGCGTCGACCTTGTTTGGCTTCATTGACCAATAGCTCATTGATACCCAGCTGCGCGACGGCATGGTTGCTGCGTTTCTTGCCAACAAATACTTTATCGGCATCACGGCGACACAAATCTAGCACTTGCGGGGATACTAGCGCATCATAAAACACAATATCAGCTTGTTGCATGAGCCTTAACGCTTTAAAGGTTAATAATTCTGGATCACCTGGTCCTGCGCCTACGATATAAACTTCACCAACGGGTTGTACAGGTTTGGCCGTCATGTCATGGCTACTATTGTGATCATTAGACGTTGACTCATTCGCGATTACTGGCGCAGTCGCTGATATCGCTTGGGTCTCTAGCCCGTCCGCATGCTGGCTCGTAAGATTAGATGAGCTGGTTTGGACCGTATTGTCTTTAATAATTTGAGCTGCAGTGCTGTCTAAATCTGCTTGTAACTGCGCCGATGCTTGGGTTTCATTCCCAGCAAACATCAATTCACTGACTTGACCTTCAAAGGCACGTTCCCAAAACTGTCGGCGTCCAGTCAAGGTCGGTATTTTAGTTTTAACTTCTGCGCGAAAGTCGCCAGCAAGTTTGGCTAGCTTGCCATAGCCTTGGGGTATTAAAGTCTCTAACCGCGCCCGTAATAGACGTGCCAGCACCGGCGCTTTACCATTTGAGGAAATGCCAATCACGATAGGATTGCGATCAACAATAGCGGGAAAAATAAAATCACATAAATGCGGGGTATCGACCACGTTGACTGGAATATTTAATTCGGTGGCATCGGCATGAACTTGCTGGTTGAGCGCTTCATCATCAGTTCCAGCGATGATAACGCGCGCACCCGTCATATAAGATTGATTATAATTTTCATAGACCAGATGATGTTTATTACCAGCTTTAGCATTCGTGAGCAGCGCCTGTAATTCGGGGCAAATATCGGGTGCAAGAATAGTGATGCACGCGCCAGCCCTACTGAGCAAATCTGCTTTACGTAATGCCACATCGCCGCCGCCAACGATAAGCACTTTGCGGCCTTCTAATTTAAAAAATAGCGGAAAGGTGTTCATATCGTCACCATTAGTTGGTTGCAGTCAATTACAATTAATTTATGAAACTATTATGGGGCATTGCGTGCTTATGCTCACCTAGCGTATTGGCATTAGCATATTCGTTTTTGATATGACGATGGGAATTTTTGATGCGAAAAGGAATAGCAGTATAAAACAATGGAGGGTATAAAAAAATCCCGCTTAACCATCCTGTATTGAGTTGAGCAGGATATTGAGGTTAAGCAGGATTTTTTAGTATTAACTTTTTCAATGATCAGTTAACCATTCGCCTATTATAGCTGGGTATGTAAACCACATTCACGATTCTCTTCTACCTTAGTCGGATCAAAGTAATCGAGCTCGTTCGGTAGATTATTTTCAGCTAAATAGCTGTCTAAGTCAGCATCAGTTTTTTCAAATAACGGTGCTACTTTTAACACGCCATCTTTAGACAAACTTAGCACATCAAGACCTTGACGGAATTCAGTTTGGTCTTTACGAATGGCATTAAACCAGACATCAGGTTTTAACTCGTCAAGCGCACGGCGGAATGGCTCAAGTTTGACTTGGTCAGTGAATTCGTCATGCTGTGGATTATCAATGCCAGGAATGCCGTTCATGGTGGCGTCGCGGTGAGCACTGGTTTGCTTTGGGATATAAGTAATGACGTTTAAATCTAGGTCACTAATTAGTTGGTTAGCAAACTGATAGGTGGCGTCAGTGTTATAGCCTGAATCTACCCATAGCACCGTAATATCTGGGCGTTGCTTGGCGACCAAGTGTAAGATAGCAGATTCGTAAGGGCGGAAGTTAGTAGTGATAATTGGATTGCTCGCCTGGCTAAGTGCCCAGGCAACGATGTCTTCTGGCGATTTACCTTGTAACTCTTTATTGGCTTGATCTAGGTCTAGATTTGGATGTAATTGACTCATATGGTGTCCTTGTTAAAGTTAAATTAAGAAAAGATTAAATTAAGAAACTGAAAATAAGTAGAGATGAATGCTATCGCTTTTTAAGCCCCACTGAACATAGGCAAGCTGGCGGCGCTGCGTCCGGAATGAGCACTAGCCAGCGCGGTAAACGCTTGGCTTAAATCAAAATCAGTGCTGGATTTCATATCATGTTCGCTTAGCACAAAACTGTCCGCGCCGACCCGTAACAGATATGCAATTTGGTCGCGGCCAAATGCGCCTGCCATCCGAATCTCGCCTTTATAACCTAGCTGGCGTAGCGTTTGCACAAAGCTAAAGTCGCGACCATCAGTAAAGGCGGGTACATGAACAACAATCAGTGCCTGTGCCAATAAAAACTCGCTCAAACCTGCCAGCGCATCGGCATCGGTGTCAGCCGTCATCCAAACGCCAAGCCGGCCTGTATGATGAATCAAGAGCTCATATACTTGTTGCAATAAACCACCCACTAACGTATTAGTAGCGCTCAATAAGTCAGCAAATGGTAGCAGTACATTGAGTTTTTCTTGTTTGTGTAGCAGTTCAAGTAGCGATATATGAGTCAGTGCAATACCATCAGGCAGCTCAGCGGTCGTGAGGGCATACCAGGTATCTTGACTACTGATATTAATGCCGCTGTTGTTGAGTACTTGGTGATTACCCATAGACCTTCTCCTTAAATGGCGCAATACCAACGCGGGTAATCACGTCGCCAAAGCCTTCAACATCATTGTCATTTTTAGCACGTATCTCAAGATAAAGGTCTAAAATTATCTGCAAGGTACTGGCGACATCAGCAGCAGGGACAGCTCTGCCCAATATTTTTCCAAGCTTGGCATCATCGCTAGAGTTGCCGCCAAGGCTGATTTGATACCAGTGTTCGCCTTTCTTATCGACCCCCAAAATACCAATATCCCCCACATGATGGTGGGCGCAAGCATTCATACAGCCCGACATGTTCAGGCGGATATCACCTAGATCATATAAGTAATCGAGGTCATCGAACTGCTTTTCGATTTGTTCGGCGATATTGTAGGTAGTCGCATTGGCAAGGGAGCAATGGTCCCAACCAGGGCAGACAATCATGTCGGTTAAGGTATTGATATTGGCACGGGCTAAATTCAGCTTGGCCAATTGCTGCCATAGCTCATACAAATGACTAACTTGCACATCAGCGAACACTAGATTTTGCTCATAGGTACTACGCAGCTCACCAAAACTATAACGGTCAGACAAATCAGCTAGGGCATCCATTTGTACGTCATTCACGTCGCCTGAGGGCACATAAGTACCCTCAACCAAGCCTGCTTTTAAAGAAATGACTACCGCGCGATAACCAGCCACTTTATGTGCGACCGTATTTTGGGTATACCAGTTGGCAAAGTCTTGATTGCTGGTCAATAGCTGTTGCAGCTCAGATTGCACTTGTAACGCATCGATATTAAGGTAATCAGGGGCACTAAAATAGCTGCTAGCGGTGGCAAAATTATCATCCGTTAACGTGAGGGCGCCATCTTTAGTATGGGCCTCCCATTCTGCGTCAACCAGTTTGGCAAACTCGCGACCGCCCATGCTTTCAACCAATATCTTGATGCGTGCTTTGTATTTATTATCACGGCGGCCATGTAAGTTATAGACCCGTAAAATGGCATCTAAGTAACTGAGCAAATGCTTACGCGGTAAAAATTTGTTGATAACTTTGCCAATCACTGGCGTACGTCCAAGCCCACCACCAACGATCACTTCAAAACCAATTTCGCCGTCATCATTGGTTTTCACATGCAAGCCAACATCATGTACTTGGGTCGCGGCGCGGTCATTTTCCGTACCGATAACCGCAATCTTAAATTTACGTGGTAAAAAAGCAAACTCTGGGTGGAAAGTCGACCACTGGCGAATAATTTCACAATACGGACGCGGGTCGGCAATCTCTGCTTGATGAATACCGGCATAAGGGTCGGTCGTGGTATTACGAATACAGTTACCAGAAGTCTGAATAGCATGCATTTGCACCGAAGCCAAATGCGCTAGGATATCTGGAACGTCCTCTATTTTTGGCCAGTTCAGCTGAATATTAGTGCGAGTGGTGAAGTGCCCGTAGCCTTTGTCATACAAACGGGTGATTTCAGCCAGTTTGCGCAATTGATAGCTGGCAAGTAGTCCATAAGGAATAGCAATACGCAGCATGGGCGCAAAACGCTGAATATAAAGTCCGTTTTGCAAGCGCAGCGGCAAAAACTGCTCTTCTGGCAGCTCACCGGCTAAAAACCGCTGAGTTTGATCGCGAAATTGCGCAACCCGTTCCTCAACCAAAGCTTGGTCAGCATAGTTATATTGATACATGACGTAATCTCAATTTTGTTTTTAAACTTGAAGGTGGTGTCAAAAAGTGCGCTATGTCAATGCGATAAAGCAACACTAAGAGCCGTGGCAAAAATCATGTGCTAGCTAGTAGCATTAAGAAAAAGGTTAGTGAGGTCTCAAAAAATTAGCTTAAGACCACGTAGCTTTACATCATATAAGCTTGCGCCTCGAAATATAAATTCCTTTAAGTCATATCCATATCCAAACACAGCATAAATTTTCATAACGAAAGTTAGGTAGCCTATGTATAACACCTATATCGTGCAAAACAGCACGGATATCTAGTCATTAACCATCCTGAATGACACTTTAATCCATACGCCTGTTACCCAGTTTTTTACTGCCTATTTCACTAGCACTTATTTGAGGTCCCTGATATTAATATGACACAGTCTATAGCAGCCGTAGCAAAACCTAAACTAGTCCCACCACACGGCAGCGCCGAGCTTAAGCCCTTGCTATTAACTGGTGATGCACATACACAGGCGCTGACACTGGCCAGCACCTTGCCACAAATTACTTTAAGCTCACGCGAGCGTGGTGATTTGATCATGCTTGGTATTGGCGGTTTCACCCCACTTGACGGTTTTATGAATCAGGCGGATTGGCAAGGGGTGGTTGATAACATGCACTTGCAGACCGGCGCTAACGCTGGTCTGTTTTGGCCCATTCCAATTACCTTATCCGCACCTCAAGCGACTGCTGATCATTTGAATCAAGGCGATAAAGTCGCGTTGGTTGCTGAAAATGGTGAGGTCATGGGCATCTTGACGGTAGAAGAAACCTATACCATCGATAAAGCACATGAGTGTCAGCAAGTATTTACCACTATAGACAGTGAACATCCGGGCGTTCAGCAAGTGTTAAACCAAGACCAGGTCAATATTGCGGGTCGTGTTGAGGTGTTAAGTGAAGGTGAGTTTCCAACGCTTTATCCTGAGACTTATAAAACCCCTGAGCAAACCCGTCAAATTTTTGCGGACAAAGGCTGGAAAACGGTTGCGGCCTTCCAAACCCGCAATCCAATGCATCGCTCGCATGAATACCTGGCCAAAATCGCCATCGAGATTTGTGATGGGGTATTGGTACATTCATTGTTAGGCGCACTCAAACCCGGTGATATTCCAGCCGACGTGCGTCAAGAAGCCATTAAGACCTTAATTGACAATTACTTTAAACAAGATACGGTCATTCAAGCCGGCTATCCACTAGACATGCGTTATGCGGGCCCCCGTGAAGCCTTATTGCATGCGCTATTTCGTCAAAACTATGGTTGTAGCCATCTGATTGTTGGTCGTGACCATGCTGGTGTTGGTGATTATTATGGTGCCTTTGATGCGCAAACTATTTTTGAGACGTTAGAAAAAGACGACCTAATTACTCAGCCGTTAAAAATAGATTGGACGTTTTGGTGTAATGCTTGTAGCGCTATGGCCTCTAGCAAAACCTGCCCACACGATGCCAGTCAACATGTGAAGGTATCGGGTACTAAGCTGCGTAAAGCCTTATCTGAAGATGAAGACGTCCCAGATAACTTTAGCCGTCCAGAAGTGTTGGATGTCTTACGTCGCTACTATGCCAATATTGCAAAAGAAGAACGTGCTGAAGTTAAACTAACTGGCGCGTCTGCAGTATAGTTAGATGCGGTAGCTATTTGATGTAGTAATCAACAAAAAAGGTGTCAGACGATAAATCTGGCACCTTTTTTATGGTTATAGGTTTGTCTATTGCTGCCTTTAGCTGAGTTTCAAATTACCAGCAAGCTTTTGATAATCGCCCGCTAAGGTCGCGCCACCAGCACAGAAATAATTCAACGCATACTTGTCTTGGCTATCGATGGTTAACACGCCCTCTTTAAACTGCAAAAAAGTCAGGCTATCGTTAGCGACAGTCTGAAAAATGACCCCATGTGCGTTGTCTTGGCCCATCAATTTAGCAGTGCCATCAAAGCTACAACTGGGCTGCTTGATATCGGCACGTGCGCGTACTTTGATATCTATTTCAGTGTTGCCAGAAGGTCGCACCATCACGCTAACCCAATCATAACCTTGTGTGTGTTTATCATAACCATCAGAGACGTAGTCACCGATCACAGTTTGTACGGCTGTCGTGAGTACGGCGGATTTTTGAGTCTCTGACGCCGTATTTTTGGCTATATTTGGGCCAGTTGGCGTCAGTGCACTGCAACCGGTCAAAGCGACAAGAGCGGCAATGGTTATAGGAAAGGAGGTTTTCGTAAAAAAGGATAAACGACTACGTAGGTTTTTGATCATAGGTAGGCCTTGTTATCATAAAGTTATCATAAAAATAGTGCGTCTGTAGTTAATCAAAAGGCAGGGCTAAAGGCTACAGTCTATCCAATTTAAAAAAGACACAGTACCATTGGTATAGACTTTTGCAGGCTCGAAGCACGCCTGCGAACAGCAAGCAAAAAAATACCAGTAGCGCGTTGCTATAAACGACTGTCTTTTATTTTGAACGGGCTATAGCTTTTGGACAGTTAAAGTATGCCACAGTCTAAATTATAAGCCATAACACTATGTAACTATAATCGTAGCACATCACCCATTAGCAGAATGAATAGCAAAATAAAATATTTAAAAATATCAATGACCTGTACTTATGCCAAGTTAATCACTTGATAAGCGGTTTTATCATTAAGCGCTACCCACACAAGCTGCTAGCATGACTATTGTTAACCATAACGGTATCAGATTTTACCCTATAATTTTTATCTCAATAAATATTGTCATAAAAAACGGTTTAATAACACTCATATAATAAACTTAACTTTATAGAGAGCTACCATGCGACACCTCGCCAAAGCTATCAAAGTATTACCCCACACTAATCCTTCTTTGCATTCTTTAGTGTCCGCTCAGACCCGTATGTCTCCGCGATTTTTAGCAATAAGTGGCGCGGTTACCGCGGTAATATTGCTGGCTGGCTGCAGTCCAACCCAAGCAACCCAAGATGGTGACCCTGCGAATCAGGCGGCTAGTACGAATCAAGATGTCGATTTACTGAACGTCTCTTATGATGTGTCGCGCGATTTTTATAGAGAATATAACGCATTATTTAGTACGGCCTATAAGGCGAAGTATCCGGGTAGTGAAGTGGCTGTCAACCAATCACATGGCGGTTCAAGCAAACAAGCGCTGTCAGTCGCGAATGGCCTACAAGCAGATGTGGTGACTTTCAATCAAAATACTGATATGAATCTGTTAGTAGAAAAAGGGCTGGTCGCCTCTGACTGGCAACAGGCGCTACCGAACAATGCCGTACCTTATACCAGTACCATGGTGCTGCTAGTCCGGACGGGAAATCCTAAGAATATTCAAGATTGGCAAGACTTGGCGCGTACTGGTGTCGAGGTTGTGATGCCAAATCCGAAGACTAGCGGCACTGCACGTTATGCTTTTTTGGGTGCCTATGGCTATGGCTTGCATCATTTTAAAGAGTCTATGTCCATGAAGGAACCATTGCCAACCCAAACTAATGCCTATATCAAAGATCTATTAGCAAATGTGGTCACTTATGACAATGGCGCCCGGGCTGCGACCACCAGCTTTACCCAGCGCATGCTAGGTGATGTGCTCATTACGACCGAAAATGAGGCGCATTTAGCCGTTAAGGAATTTGCTAAAGGTAGGGTTGAGATTGTCTATCCCAGCTATTCTATCGCTATTAATAATCCGGTGGCGGTGGTCAAAACTGTCGCCGATAAAAACGGTAGCACAGACGCGGCAAACGCTTATCTAAAAGGTCTATGGGATAAGCCGGCGCAACAGCTGATGGCGCAGATGTATCTACGCCCCAGTGATAAAGAAGTGTTGGCTGCCAATAAAAATACACTGCCTAATATCGATACCTTTGAGCCGGTGGCGGTGTTTGGATCTTGGGAGCAGATTATGGACACTATTTTTGTCGATGGCGGACTGTATGATCGGCTGGCACGTCGTCAATAGTCTTTTTTGGCTGACAACTACAAAATAACCACTATTTTTTATAGATGATTAATACAATCTTGTTATTCCATTTTGGCAATAACATACGCATATTCATCATTAAACATAATAAGCTAGCGCTGTTAGCATAACGGCATTACATCATATATTACATTGAGGCACTTATGACAACTTACGCAGCAGGAAAAGCGCTAGGCAAAAAATCCAGCCCTTATAAAAATAAAGCGCTTGGCGTATTAAGTATTACTGGCGTGGCGATGACCTTGGGGCTTGCAGGCTGTAGCAATAATGAACAAGCTACCAATGCTGACGGCACCCCAACAGCAGGTCAAAATATCGAGCTACTAAACGTCTCTTATGATGTGGCTCGCGATTTTTATAAAGACTATAACCCACTATTCGTTGAACATTATAAAGCTGAAAACCCAGACAGCAATGTGACCGTCAATCAGTCTCATGGCGGTTCCAGCAAGCAGGCCTTGTCTATTGCTAGTGGCTTACAAGCTGATGTGGCGACCATGAACCAAGGCTCAGACATTGAATTACTTGAGAAAAAAGGCTTAGTAGATAGCGACTGGGAAGGGCAGTTTCCGGACAATGCGGTACCTTTTACCAGCACTATCGTATTCTTAGTCCGTAAAGGCAATCCTAAGAATATTAAAGACTGGGAAGACTTAACCCAGCCTGGCCTTGAGATTGTCATGGCCAACCCGAAAGTGACCGGTAATGGTCGCTACGCATTCTTAGGCGCTTATGGCTATGGCCTTCATGCTTTTAATAACGAAGAAGCCCCTGCCAAAAAATACGTTAGAGAGATGCTCAAAAACGTGAAAGTTTATGAGAATGGCGGGCGTGCAGCGACCACTACCTTTGTCCAGCGCGGTATCGGTGATGTGTTGATTACCTTTGAAAACGAAGCCAACCTTGCCGCTACTGATTTTGGTGCGGGTAAAGTAGACATTGTTTATCCTAAGTATTCTATCAAATCTGAAAGTCCGGTCGCTATTGTGAAAGCCGTTACCGATAAAAAAGGTACCACTGACGCCGCAAAAGCCTATCTTGATTACTTATGGAGTGAGCCGGCCCAGCAATTGGCCGCTGATCTTTACTTGCGTCCTAGTGTAAAAAGCGTTCTTGACAAAAACGGTGATAAATTACCACCGATTGATACCTTCAGTCCGAATGAAGCTTTTGGCTCATGGGATGACATCATGGGTACTTACTTCAGCGATGGTGGGGTATTTGATCAATTAGCGATTAATGCGCCGCAATAAGTTTTTGCAACGATTATTTAGATAGCGTCTCAGTAATACACCCGCTGCAACAATCGAACTTAATAACGCGTTAATAAGGACATGGCTTACCGCGCTATGTCCTTATTTCCTTTAAGCCGTGAGCTTATACCGAGTTCGACGCATAGGTAACATCATACGACAGCATGGTCGCAACGATAAGTATTATTAGCTAGGCAATAGCAATAGGACATCACTATGAGTGCAACAACTTCTCCCGCCAGCAAACCTAGTAATAAAAAGGGCTGGCTGACCCGCATGCGCCAGCGCAACGTGCTGCCAGGGTTTGGTCTGAGCATGGGCATCACCGTCTTTAGCTTGTCGTTATTGGTGGTATTACCGTTTGCAATGATGGCCTATACCACCAGTCAAATGGGCTGGAGCGGATTTTGGGAGACTATCAGTCAGCCTCAGGTCATGGCGGCTATCAAGCTGAGCTTATGGATGTCCTTTTTGGCGATGTTGACCAATATGGTGTTCGGCACGCTGGTAGCTTGGGTATTGGTACGTTATGAATTTTGGGGCAAATCCTTAATTAATGCCTTGGTCGATTTGCCTTTTGCGCTACCCACGGCGGTCACGGGTATTTCGCTTGCCACCTTGTATGCGCCAAACGGTCTCATTGGTCAATGGTTTGAAAAGTTTGACATCCAAGTGGCTTTTACCCCTATAGGTATTTGGCTCGCGTTAGTGGTGGTCAGCTTTCCGTTTATTGTGCGTGCCGTTCAACCAGTATTAGCAGAGTTGTCGGTCGAATTTGAAGAGGCTTCGGCGGTATTAGGTGCCAATCGTCTGGCTACTTTTCGCAAAGTTCTGTTACCAGAGCTGATGCCAGCATTACTCATGGGTGCAGGTATGATGTTTGCGCGCGCGACTGGCGAGTACGGCTCAGTGATTTTTATTGCGGGTAACATTCCGATGGAGTCTGAAATTTTGCCATTGATTATTATCAGTAAATTAGAGCAGTTTGATATTCAGGGTGCTTCAGCGGTGGCGTTATTTATGCTAATGATCTCGTTTGTTATTCTATTGACCATTAATATCGTACAGTGGAAACTGTCGCGCCGCGTAGGAGCTCGCTAAGATGCAAATAGCCAATAGCTACGACTACCAAAGCAACCCTGCGACCAGAGATACGCCATGGATTAGACGCACTTTTATCACCATTGCCGTATTATTCATGATTATCATGTTAGTGGTGCCGCTACTTGCGGTGTTTTATGAGGCCTTAAAAGGCGGTTGGCAGCTTTATATTGCCTCGCTGGTCGACCCAGAGGCCCTGCAAGCGATTAAACTAACCCTACTCACTGCCGCTATTGTACTGCCTATCAATATGGTGATGGGCGTAGCAATTGCTTGGCTAGTAACCCGTTATCAGTTTAGAGGCAAACAGCTAGTCACGACCTTGCTTGACTTACCATTTTCGGTGTCGCCGGTAGTTGCCGGTTTGATGTTTATCCTGTTATTTGGTCTCAACTCTACTGTTGGTGGCTGGCTTGAAAGCATGGGTATACAGATTATTTATGCGGTCCCCGGTATTGTATTGGCAACCTTATTTGTGACCTTTCCCTTTGTGGCGCGCGAGCTGATACCCTTAATGCAAACCCAAGGTGATTCTGAGGAACAAGCAGCATTGACACTAGGCGCCACCGGTTGGCAAACGTTTTGGCACATAACCTTACCTAATATTAAATGGGCATTGTTATACGGTTTGATCTTGACTAATGCACGGGCGATGGGCGAATTTGGTGCAGTTAGTGTGGTCTCCGGTCATATTCGCGGTGAGACCAACACCATGCCGTTGTTGGTGGAAGTTGCTTATAATGATTATAACTTTACCGCCGCCTTTGCTTTATCAAGCCTACTTGCTGGTTTGGCCTTAATCACACTACTGGTCCAACAAGTGATGACTAAGTACCAAGAGCGCAAATTTGCCAAGTCTGAACGGTTGGTCAGTGCACCCAAACTACCAGTCAGTGCTAATGCGACGGTTGAAAAGAAATAACAATATTTGAACCATAGCATTGACTGATCGCTTGCAAGATCGCTCAGCCAATAGGCAATTACCGCACTATTATTACCAAGCTGCCATTGCCACGCTGCAAAAGACCCAACATGAGAGATAATAAGAGATACCGCTATGAGCATCGAGATTAGAAACGTTGATAAAAAGTTTGGCAATTTTGCGGCCTTAAATGATATCAGTGTCACCGTACCTACTGGTAAGATGACTACATTATTGGGCCCTTCTGGCTGTGGTAAAACCACCTTGCTGCGTATTATTGCTGGGCTAGAGTATGCCGACTCAGGGCAGGTACTGTTTGACGAAGTCGATGTCACTAATACCCCTGTGCAAAAACGCCATATCGGCTTTATGTTTCAGAACTATGCGCTGTTTCGTCATAAAAACATCGCGGATAACGTGGCATTTGGGCTGACCTTATTACCGAAACATGAGCGACCGAACAAAGCCGACATTAATAAGCGCGTGGCAGAGTTATTAGATTTAGTACAGTTACCGCAAATTGCCAATGCTTATCCGCATCAGCTCTCAGGCGGTCAGCGTCAACGTATTGCGCTGGCGCGTGCGCTAGCGGTAAAGCCGAAGCTATTATTACTCGATGAGCCCTTTGGCGCGCTCGATGCTAAAGTACGTAAAGAGCTGCGCACCTGGCTAAAAGATATCCATCATGAGCTCGGTATTACTAGTATTATGGTTACTCATGACCAAGAAGAAGCGCGCGCTGTATCTGATGAGATTGTGGTCATGAATCAGGGTCGTGTTGAGCAAGTAGGGACTCCAGAGTCATTGTTCCACAATCCATCCAACGCCTTTGTCAGTGACTTTTTAGACCTAACCTAAACTATAGTGTAAGCTGGCTTGCTGTGCCTACGCAGACAGAGGCTGCAAAAAGTTTATAGCAGCAGTACCGTCGCGTTTTTAAGGTACTTTAACTCTAGCACTTAATTATTATTTGTTTTAACCATAAAAAAAGACCTACAGCTGTAGGTCTTTTTTTATGGTTATAGAAAGAGCGAGTTACGACTCTAATTCAGTCATTAGTGTCTGTCCACTTGCTTAAGCAAAGTATCATAGGTGGTTTCTAAAATAGTGTGACACCATTCTGGGAGGTCATCTGCTACTTCGTACCACATCCACGTACCATCACGCACACAATTAAGAATGCCTAATTTTTTGAGATGGTTCAAATGTCTAGATATGGTCGGCTGCGGCTGATCAAGTAGTTCAACCAGCTCGCCCACACAGCGAGCTTCTTTCTTAAATAAAATCTGAAAAAGCTTCAAACGAGTGGGATCAGACAACACTTTAAATAGATCAAGAGGTTGTATCGTAAATTTATGATCGGACATAGAATATTTCCAAATACCAAATATATTGTTACGCCCATTAAAAACTTATAATTAATCCTCTTGTCTATCAGTTCAACAACTAATAATTCAAGAAGAGGGCGCATAGAATGCGATGAAACATAAAAAATTTTGACAAAAATGTGACCATCGCGGATGGTGGTGCCTATAGCGTACAAGAGGTCTATAAACAAGTCGCTTGCTAAATAATCAGACCGCAGTTTTATACCTAAAACAACTATCGACCTTTAAGTATTAAGAGATCAATATAACAGCAGTTACAGATGATATCGATTAATAAACGACTTAATTTACACTTTATCGTAATTTTACTACCTTTCATCATAATTTCACTACTATTTATAACTTATAACAATAGCCTCAGTATAAAATTAAACGGTGGCGGCTTGTAATAACTTTCTGTTATTGCAAGTATCCATATTAGAATAAGCAATCATGCTGTTATTTGAATATCAGATTCATCAAGATAGTAGCAAAAAACGCTTTCGATTCTGCTTTTAGTAACTTTTTTTCTAAAAGTCATTGTAAATAGTAATAATTATCGTTATTATAATCATCACTAAGTCAAAAGTGGTAACATATTGATTGTTAAGTAACTTATCTATTCGCCAATAGTCGTTTATAGGGACATTACTCCCCAAATACAAGCGTTTGGCTTAAAGAATGAGCATAAGTGAAAATAATAATCACTATAGGAGCAAGCACATGTACGTATGCATCTGTAATAACGTGAAAGAAAAGCAAATTCAGGCAGCCATTGCCTCAGGTATCGATACCCTTGATGGGTTAAAAGATACGCTTGACGTTGCCACTTGCTGCGGCTGCTGTGAGCCCATGGTTAATGATTACCTGGATGAACATCATGCCAAACTTGATGTCCTAGCTTATGCCGTCTAGGCATCGTCTATTCAGACCACCCTTATGTACTCATTTGACCGAAGCCTAGTAAATCTGCATGGTCACTGCTTATTGATTGTCCATTAAAAGTAGGGCGGTCGTCGCCTATATGAGTAACGTCTAAACCCCTATCTGTTTGTCATAAAGCCCTATTGAACCGTTATCAATAACGCCAGTTGATTATGATTCTCAACTGTTATCTTATTCTTAGTTCATAACGTTACAGGCTCTACTAGGCCTGTATGTTAACCTATATCTACAAAATTTTAGTCGACTTCACTAAAATTAATTTTACTAAACCGTTCAAAGAAAATAACTGTTTTGAAGTTAATTGTGTGAATGCAGGGTAAACTAGCAGGTAAAGCCATAGGAGTGTACGTTATGATAGGTAGCCAAAAAGTAATTGATTATTTAAACTTCTTGTTAGGTGGTGAGCTGGCTGCTCGTGACCAGTATTTTATCCATTCTGAGATGTATGCTGAATGGTATTATGGCAAGCTGTACGATCGCATTAGCCATGAGATGCAAGACGAGACCGCGCATGCACAAGCCATTATCCGCCGTATCTTAATGCTTAGCGGTACGCCAAAGATGACTGTCAATGACATTCATATCGGTAGCACAGTTCCTGAGATGCTGCAGCTCGATCTCAATCTTGAATATGAAGTACAACAGCATCTAAAAGATGGTATCGCGATATGTGAAACAGAGCATGACTATGTGACCCGTGAAATGCTGGTTGGACAGCTCAAAGACACCGAAGAAGATCATGCCCATTGGCTCGAGCAGCAGCTGCGCCTGATTGATATGATTGGTCTGCCTAATTACCTACAAAGTCAAATGGCTGAAGTGCCGCCTAATCTTGCTTAGATTCTAATATTATGGATCTTGACAGGTATGATGGGATATTGAGCTTAGCAGGTAATCATAAAGGAAGAAAAGTTATGAAAGGTGACAAAGACGTTATTCGGGCTCTAAACAAGGTTCTAGGACAGTCTCTAATAGCTATTAACCAGTATTTCTTGCATGCCCGCATAGCAAGGCACTGGGGACTTGAGTCACTCAATGACTCTCTATATCATCAGTCTATCCAAGAAATGAAATGGTCAGATGACTTGATTGAGCGAATTTTATTGTTAGAGGGCCTGCCAAATTTACAAGATTTGGGTAAAGTGTTTGTGGGTGAAGACGTACCAGAGATTATCAATGGTAATCTCTGCTTAGAACAGCAAAAGTTCGATATCATTACTGATGCCATCACGTTATGTGAAGAGCGTCATGACTATGTATCACGTAAGTTACTGATCATACTTAAAGATGGTAATGAAGAATATCAAGATTGGTTAGAGACTCAAGAAGACTTGATTCAAGATCTTGGGGTACAGAATTACATCCAATCGCAAATTGATGATGATAGCGCGCCTTAGATAATAAAATATCGAAATGTCTCAGGTCGTTTAAACCGGATAATATTGCTTAAACTTGCCAGCCAATGCTTTATTTTATATAGAGTGCTCACTGGCTTTTTTGTGGCCGAGATTCAGTAACTTGCTGTAAGTTATTATTTGTTAATGGTCTATCATTGCCAAACTGTATCAATAAAGTCCGCGTCCATCTTCTGGTTTGAGACGTAGAAAATACAGTCCTGATAGAATGGTTAGACTACCTAATATCCAGTAAGTGGTTTGAAATGCCATTAAGGTATCAAACTGTAGCCGCTCACGCAGTAAAATAAGCATTGCGGCACCAAACGCAATACCAAAGCTAATGGCCAGCTGCTGATTGACCGCCATGAGACTGTTACCGCTACTGGTTTGCGTGCCTTCTAGATCGCCAATAGTAATGGTGTTCATCGCACTAAATTGCATGGAGTTGCAAGCGCCCATTATCGTCAAAATAGGTATGAACCACGGCCATTGTGATGAGTCGCTAAACTGTGCCAACACGATAATCAAAACACCCATCAAAAAGGTGTTATAGACCAGCACAGTACGATAGCTATAGCGCTGAATAAGTTTACTCACCCAAGGTTTGATTCCTATCGCACCCACAGCGATAGGAGCGAGTAGCCAACCTGCTTGCGAGGGAGAATATTCAAACACCACTTGTAGTAATAGCGGCAGTAGAAAAGGCACTGCGCTGATGCCAAGGCGCGTAAACAAGTTACCGGTAATACCAATGCGAAAAGTACGGATGTCGAACAAACTTAAGGGAAATAGCGGTGCTGGTTGACGTTTGGCGTGCCAAACATAAACCCCGATTAGGACGGTGGCTGTTAGGGCAAGCAGTAAGCCATATAGCCCACGACCAGTCTGCGCACCGAACTCAACCGCTAGTGTAAACCCACAAGCCGCTGCTGCAAATAACACAAAACCTGTCCAATCCAGACGTTTGGTATCCTCAAATAGTGCCGGTACCAGCTTTCTGCCTAACACAAAGCCCAATACTCCCATTGGAATGTTAATCAAAAATATCCAATGCCAACTGGCATACTGCACTATGTAACCGCCTAGTAACGGCCCAACTAAAGGCGCGATCAAGGCTGGAATCACTGCAAAGTTCATCACCGTTAACAGCTGATTGCGCGGATAGGACTTGACCAAAATTAGACGTGCGACCGGTGTCATCATTGCGCCACCGATGCCTTGTACAATGCGCGAACCAATCAGAAAGTCTAAGGTAGGAGAGGCGGCACATAATAGTGAGCCAATACAGAAGATAATAATTGCAGATAAAAATACCCGCCGCGTCCCATATTTATCCGCTAAAAACCCACTAATAGGAATAAATATAGCTAAGGTCAAGGCATAGCTGATCACCGCCCACTGCATTTTGAGTGGCGACTCACCAAGCGCTTGCGCCATTTGCGGCAGTGACGTATTTAAGATAGTGGCATCTAGAATCTGCATAAACAGCGCCACTGCTAGCACGTATGGCAGGTATTTAGTTTGGGTTGCTGTTAATGTCACCATACTGAAATCATCATCTCTATCTCTCATACCAAAGGCTATGTCTGTTTAGAGATTGCTACAGCTAACAACATCTCTAATGACCTCACGCTTATAAACACTAACAGCACATTGTAACGCAGTGGGCTCAAAAAGTTGGTAAGAAAAGCGCCATTTAAAACCTAGATTACCGTCTGTTGTAAAACTCAGTTTAAAAATAGATACATTAATTACATGAGAGGGCTTTATGAAGTAGCTAACCGTTAACTATAGTAGGGCACCCATCAAGCTACAGGATATCTTATGAGTAATGATAGTAACCAAACGAATACCAGTGCACAGAATAATAACTATACGCCACCTAAAGTTTGGACCAATGATAAAGAAAATGGAGGCCAGTTCTCTAGTATCAATCGTCCAACGGCCGGTTCACGCCAACAGCAAGACTTGCCAGTAGGTGAGGCGCCGCTACAGCTTTATTCGTTGAATACGCCGAATGGCGTTAAGGTCAATATTCTACTAGAAGAGTTGGCTGAACTTGGCATAAAAGAGGCGGCCTACGATGCCTACAAAATCGATATCTCTCAAGGCGATCAGTTTGGTTCAGACTTCGTTGCTATTAATCCTAATTCTAAAATTCCTGCACTAGTGGATCACTCTGAATCTGGCAAGCCTATCAGGCTTTTCGAGTCGGGTGCCATTTTATGGTACCTAGCTGAAAAATTTGGCAAATTTGTCCCCATGCATAATGAGTCACAAGGTGAGGCGCGGGCAGAATGCTTGTCTTGGTTTATGTGGCAGATGGGTAGTACGCCTTTCTTAGGTGGCGGATTTGGGCATTTTTATGCTTATGCACCCGAACCGATGGAATACCCTATCAATCGCTACGCTATGGAGACTAAACGTCAACTCGATGTATTAGATATCCATTTAAAAGATCATGAGTATATGTGTGGTAACGAGGAAACCGACTACAACATTGCTGACATCATTATTTGGGCATGGTATGGCCAGCTGGTACTTGGCAAACTTTATAATGCAGCTGAATTTTTACAGGTTGATAGTTATGAACATGTACAACGTTGGGCGAAAAAAATAGCTGAACGCCCAGCGGTAAAACGAGCCGCAGCATTAACGTTGAAACCCCTTGATTAATTGGCAACCAGTTAATAAACGTCGATAATAAAAGTAATACGAATAATAAGGTTAATAAGTAAGTTACTTATTAACCTTCACTTTTATTAATTTTTATGGTAATTATATCCATATAAAAGAATATAAATTTACAAATTACGTCATTACTTACGTCATTACTTACATTGCTACTTATATAGCGATACATGGCTTAGACAGATAGCTTACATAGGTAAGCTAAGATGGCTGCCTGCCATCATAAGGGGTAGACGTTCATATCTCTTCGATTAATGAGGATGTTTGATGATAAGAAAAAATGACTATAATAAGCTTGTAAAGGTACCGTTACTAACAAACGATAATAATGCTGACCACTATAATCATGTTGATAGCTGTTTTGATTTAAATAGTACACTAAAATCGATATTCAAAAATAAACTCCTGCTGCCTATTTTTACTGCGATGGGCATGTCTTTAATCAGCCCTATGAGTATTGCAGCGGCGCCTGTTGCGTTTAACTATCAAGACTGGCAAGTAGTCTGTGATAATACACGCACATGCCGGCTGGCTGGCTATCAGGCTGAGAATGACAGCGAATTTCCAGTATCTATATTATTGACTCGCCGCGCTGGTGCTAATGCTAGCGTAGACGGCAAAGTTAAGCTTGGTGGTGCTAAAGAGAATTCGTCGAAGGCGTTGATGCAATTGGGCAATCGCCACCGCATCTCGTTATTTATTAATGATAAAGACTTGGGAGAAACCAAGCCCTTCTCAGCTGCTGCTGGAGATGCAGATCTCACCCCATCTCAAGTAACCGCTCTGCTAGAAGCATTAACTAAATCCAGCAAGATCGAGCTGGTACTGCGTAATTCGCGTTGGCAACTGTCTGATAAAGGGGCAACCGCCATGATGCTCAAAGCTGATGAAGCACAAGGCCGGATAGGGACAACAAGCGCCTTTATTAGTAATGAAAACACTCGTAAATCTAATAATGGCATACTAGCCTCTGAGCCTGCACCGTCGTTACGTTTAGTAATACCCGATACCAAAGCAACCTCGAGTAGCAATAAAAGTTTTAGTATGAAGTCCTCACAGCTGTCTACACTGATGCAAAATACGATGAAAGATGCGAGTAGTGACTGTCCAAACCTGTTTGACAAGTCACCATGGCGTGTTAGTCGCCTAAACAGCGCCCAGTTATTAGCGAAGCACAGTTGTTGGACGGGTGCATACAATACCGGCACAGGCATATGGCTGTTGAACGACAGCAAGCCCCATAAACCAACACTGGTCACTAGCAGTGCAACAGACTATAGCAATGGTAAGATAAGCTCAGTACAAAAGGGGCGCGGTATTGGCGACTGTGCCTCTAGAACTGACTGGTTATGGACCGGCAACCACTTCGTTAAAAGTCATGAAAGTACCACTGGACTTTGTCGTTTAATAGAAGCTGGCGGCGCGTGGCAGATGCCAACCTACGTCTCTGAAGTAACCACATCGCGTTAACTGACACTAACTTTATGGCAAATAAGTGTGGCGTCGCCATTATTTACCATTGTTAGAAAGTGATTATTAGCAGCAAATACCTGAAACTTTATAAAAAATTAGAAATTAAACACAGATAGCAATTTTGTTGTGCTATACTGCGTCGCCACGTTAGCTTCGACTGACGTGAATTATGAGATTGATAACATCGCCTGCGATTTTGGGTCTAGGATGACCGAGAGTAATTGTTGCCGATGATTTTGTGTACTTAAATAATCCTATTATTTTTGACTCATATCTTATCTACTGGCTCCATATATTATGGACTAGATTGGTTGTTGTTTGCATTTGTCAGCTTTAGATAAAGCACAGATAAATCGCCTATAACGGACAAGGATGAGACACTCGGCACTACCACCAAAATACGTCAGACAGCACGCAACGCCTTTTATAGAAGTGATACGCTCATGGTAGCTGAACTTCTGATTATCGATACTTTTTATTTATATTAAAGTTTGGTAATTGTTAATAATTAGGTAACGTGGTGAACGGTTATCAGTGGTATGCAACAAGCTTCTGAATGCACAGCAGCTTATACTACTAAGGCTACTCATGACTGACATCTTATCTACAATCGCATCACAAAACGGTATTATTCAAGATACTGAAAATAAAAACACCGATACCACTCAAAATACCAGTACTGACACTCAAGCGGCTACTACTGACGCTAATGAAGTCAGTTTTACTGATCTTAATATTGCCAAGCCCATTCTTAGCGCACTTGAGCGTAGTGGTTATACCAACCCTACTCCTATTCAAGCTCAAGCCATTCCTTTTGCTCTAGCCGGTCGTGACTTATTATTGTCAGCGCAAACGGGTAGTGGCAAAACAGCTGCTTTTGTCATTCCACTGCTCGATCGTTTAAGCCGTGCCACTAGCTTCGATAAATATACCAAAGCCCTTATCCTAACGCCAACGCGTGAACTTGCTCAGCAAGTACATGATAGTGTCCGTACTTATTCTAAAGACATGCGTGGTTTGTTCTGCGTGCCTCTAGTTGGCGGCGCACCATATAATGGTCAGATTACGGCTTTGAAAAAAGGCGTGCAAGTTATTGTAGCGACTCCTGGTCGTCTACTTGACCATATCAATGCTGGCCGTGTTGATTTGTCACAACTAGAAGTGTTGGTACTTGATGAAGCAGATCGCATGCTAGACATGGGTTTTGCTGATGACATCAGCGATATCTTAAAAGCTGCGCCTAGCGATCGTCAAACCATCATGTGTTCTGCAACTTGGGATGGTCCTGTTGGCAAGATTGCTGCAAACTTCACCAAGAACCCTGAACGCGTTGCGATCAAGGTAGAATCAGCACATATCGACGAAAAAGTCTATTACTGTGACGACTTTGATCATAAAAACAGAATTTTAGACAAAGTAGTTTGCCAACAAGATGTGGAACAAGTCATTATCTTTGCTGCCACCAAGCGTAGCACTGAAAAGCTTGCTAAATCGCTACAAGAAGACGGTCATAAAGCCAGCTTCCTACATGGTGATTTGCCACAAAGCAAACGTAACCGCATTGTCCAAGACCTACGTAATGGTAAATGCAAAATCCTAGTCGCTACTGACGTTGCCGCTCGTGGTCTTGACGTGCCAGCACTATCACATGTCATTAACTATGACTTGCCACGCCAAACTGAAGATTACGTGCATCGTATCGGTCGTTGTGGTCGTGCCGGTCGTACTGGTGTGGCCATCAGCTTATGTAGCATGGATGATCGTCCACAGCTAAACGCTATTAATCGTTATTTAGATCGCAAAATGGAAGTATGTGTCATTGAAGGCATGGAGCCTAAAAAGACTTATGTCCCAAGCGAAAATAAAGGCAACACACGCGGTCGTGGCCGTGGTCGCTCTAACGGCGGCGGTAACGGTCAAGGCCGTGGTCGTTCAGCGGGTGGTTATGCTGGCAAGCCTAGTGGCAATGGTCAAGGCCGTGGTCGTTCAAGCGATAGCAGCACTGGTACTGGTCAACGCGCCAGTAATGACAGCGGTTATCAAGGTAAGCCACGTGACTCATCTGGTAAGCCGAATGAGCGTTCAGGTGGCAAGCCGTATCAAGGCAAACGTGCTCCTAGCCGTGGTGACGGCGCAAGCGCCCCACGTGGTGAACGCGCTGCAACCGGTCGTGGTCGTCCAAGTGGCAGCCAAGGTCGTACTGGTTCAGGTTCAGGTAACAGTCAAGGCGGCCGTCCAACTGGCGGTAATCGCAACAAAAATTCATAATAAGCGATTGCTTAGCTACTAACATCAGTTTAGTGACTAAAAAATAGCTTATAAAATGAACAAAAAAAGCCAGATACTTGTTATCTGGCTTTTTTGTGTCTGTTAGGTTTAAAGGCATCATTATTTATGCCAGAATTTTTTAAAACCCTTACTTGCGCGTAATTTTGGCCTTGTTTATACTGGCAACCCTTCATTAAGGTGCATCACACATAACACTGGTAGTAGGGTATTGAGCGCAAGTATAGTCAATGAAAAGTAATATCGATACATAACCTACTGCTGGCATACGTTTTTCTTGCTTGCTGTGCCTACGCAGACAGAGGCTGCAAAAAGCTGATACCCGCAGTACCGTCGCGTTTTTAAGGTGTTTTAACTATAGTAGGGTATTGAACGTGAATAGTAGCTCGCTTATCAAAGTAGGCTCAATAAACGAGTCCAATACCATATCAGGTCTGTAGTTATTCATTATACTTACAACGATTTGGAGTCATGAGATGCCTGTTATTTCTCATTTAGCTATTGATAGTCTACCAGTAGCGTTTGGCGTAATTATGGCCATTATTGGGTTGGTATTCTATACTCAAGGCTTACCTGGTAAGTTTTGGCGGCGTTTTTATGCCGTATTGCCGGGTATTGTACTGTGCTGCTTTATACCCGCAACGCTAAACAGCCTTGGGGTGTTCGCGGATGGTATCGGCTCGCAGATATATGGCTTTACCGCCACTTATCTACTGCCAGCAAGTTTGCTGCTTATGACCTTATCTATGGATGTACCTAAGATTTTAGGCCTAGGCTGGAAGGCCATTGCCATGTTTGTCGCCGCTAGTGTCGCGATTGTTATTAGTGGGCCTATTAGTTTGGGGTTGGCTAAATGGGTATCACCAGAGATGTTTACTGATGATACGCTATGGCGCGGGTTTTCGGCAGTGGCCGGCAGCTGGATAGGCGGGGCTGCCAACCAAGCGGCCATGAAAGAGCTATTTGGGGTCAGTGATGACTTGTTCGGCATGATGATTTTGGTTGATACCACCAATGCGTCATTGTGGCTGCTGGCAATATTAGTCATGGCCAAGCATAGCGATAAAATAGACCGATTTTTAAAGGCCGATACCAGCAGCATTGATAAAGTCATCAAAGCCGTTGAAAGCTATGAGCGTGATCATGCACGTCCGGCAACCTTAAACGATTTGATGGTGATGTTTGGGCTGTGTTTTGCGATGGTAGGATTGGCACATTTTGCCGGCGGACAGATTGCTGGACTTTTTGCGCCCTATGATTGGGCAGTGCAATATAGCTTTGCCAGCTCCTTCTTTTGGATGGTAGTGATTGTCACTTTATTAGGTGTGGGCTTTTCGTTTACTAAGATACGTCGTCTGGATCACGTGGGCGCGTCCAAAATCGGTACGGTATTTATTTTTATTTTGATTGCCGCTATCGGTATGCAAATTAATTTGGCGGGTATCGTATCGCAGTGGCGACTGCTACTGATTGGTTTGGTATGGATGAGCATTCATATAGTGATTATATTTATAGTCGCAAGGATTATTCGTGCACCTTTCTTCTTCTTAGCGGTCGGCTCTAATGCCAATACTGGCGGCGCATCCTCAGCACCGATTGTTGCCACTGCTTTTCATCCTTCGCTGGCACCAGTTGGGGTATTTTTGGGGATTCTAGGTTATGCGATGGGCACGATAGGCGGTTATATCAGCACTCAGTTGATGCGTTTAGTCGTGACTTAACCTGAATAAAATAGCACAAGCAACGCGCTATAAATATCGTCCAAAACCTTGAAATAGCTACGGTGTCAACTGCGCTTAACGTCATGTACTATCTATAGAGCTAAGCAATAGTCGGTCAATACCAACTCTGTATAAATAGGGGGTGAATAAATGAAAGTTACTGAAAATGATAAAACTGCTGAAAACTCGAAAATAGAGATATATAAGTTAGCAGATGGGCGGTCTGATATCCGTGTACATATCGAAAATGACAGTGTTTGGCTAAACCGTCAGCAGCTATCTGAGTTGTTTGACCGTGATGCAAAAACGCTGGGTAAGCACATGAATAATGTGTTTAAAGAAGGAGAGCTAGATAAAGAAGCATTTGTCGCAAAGGCGTGCAGCCATGATCTACATTACTTCGCTCTCAAAAGTCATCTATTCCCAATAGCCATCAGGGCACTTGGGTAATTCAATCAAAGTGCGACGTAGCGCCTCTGACCACTGATGACGAATGGTATTAAAGTACTCATCACGCTCATCGACACGGCGGCCATTAGGTAGGGTTAAACTGTCATTTTGATAAAGCACAAAATCTATCGGCATACCTACTGATAGGTTTGAGTGAATCGTAGAGTCAAATGACAGCATCAACGCGCGCGCAGCATGCCTGACCTCAGTATTATAGTTGACAGAACGATCAAGAATAGGCTTGCCATATTTGCTCTCGCCCAACTGAAAAAACGGCGTATCTTCAGTGGCTTTGATACAGTTACCCTCAGGGTAAATCATATACAGCTCAGGCGGTTGGCCTTTTATTTGGCCGCCGAGCATAAACGAGCTAGTAAAGGAGCCGTCGACATCAGTATTAGCGACCGATTTTGCATGGTTCATCTTTTCACGCATACATTCGCCAACCATTTGCGCGGCGTCAAATAAGGTCAATACGGTATTGAGGTTGCTCTCTGTACGCTGGTCAATATCGTTCTGTAATTTAGTGAACACCGCCTGCGAAGTGGCCAAGCTACCGGCAGTTTGTAAGACTATAAAGCGTTCGCCCTCGATACCATATTGATACAGCTTTCTAAATGTCGATATGTGATCAACACCAGCATTAGTACGGGTGTCACTAGCAAAGACCATACCGTCTTTTAGACGAATAGCCGCACAATAAGTCATAACGTATCCTTAAGGAAGATAAGATTAATAAACAACAACATATCTGATACTCAAGTATCTGGCACTAGAATATCCGGACCTATGATAATCGTGTGACTAGCACTTGACTGTAAAGATTTTCATAACCGCCGCCCATTCTGACACCACGTACCGGTGCGGTATCCAAATAATCGCGTCCAATGGCCACATAGACATGCGAGTTTGGTTGAAACGCCTGATTGGAGATATCAAAAGTATACCAGTAGCCCTCTAACCAAGCTTCTGCCCACGCATGACTGGCCATATGGTTTTCGGAATCATCATATAGATACCCCGACACATAGCGTGCTGGAATCTGCTGATCTCGTAAGAGACTCAAAAACACATGCGTATGGTCTTGGCACACGCCAGCACTTGTCTCAAAAGATTCAGCAGCGGTTGTACCCACATTAGTCACATCTTTAACAAAAGGCATTTTCATGATAAGTGCATTAGCCATCGCTTTTAGGCTGTCATGGGTGGGGTCTTTTAGATAAGGCGCTGCAAATTCACGCATTGCCTCTGAGCATTTGGTCAAGGGAGTTTGTACGGTGAATAACAAGTAGGGGACGTTGTCCATATCCTCTAATCGCTCGGTATCGGTATTAATCTCAACGATACCTGAAGCCTGCATTTGTAAGTTGTTATGCGCCTCGTTGCGGCTGAGGGTTAGCCAATCGTTGCCGAAACCGTCTTTTTGATTGGTGGCTACCTTAGGCAGCATAACATCCCACCGATGAATAATTTGGTGCGGTAGTTGCATGGGGGTCATACGAATATACTGTACGCTGCGCTGCGCCAACTCATCATAATAGTAATTAGTTTGGTGGCTGATTTGAAGTTTCATAATATCATCCTTTTATCGTAGCCATTGTTTGGTCTGCTATCCGAGCTATTTATATTGTCTGGTCGAACATTCTAATGTCTAGTGTTCATCACGGGACATTTATGATCTATCTTCTGCTAAACACCTTGCCGCAATATAATATTAAACTCTTGGCTTATAAGCTTAAAGTCACTAAACCGCTTTGATCTGATCATCTGGTTGGTCAGGCGCGTCAGCTCACGCCAGCGTGTATTCTCTGGTAGCTCATTAATCCAATGTTTAAACTCAAGACTGGCTGCCATTGAGTCCTCATTTAATAAAACAGCACGCTCCAACTGCTCAAAGTGTCGTCCTAACTGCCAAAAACAAGTAACCGTGGCATGCTCTTGTTTCATAGCGGCATTACACGCATAAAGTTGCAGGGTTGCCGCCCGATAAGTGCCCGCGCTTGAAAGTCTTTTAATTAGGTTGTACAGCTCAGCGGTGTCTTTGCCGATCACGCCCTTAGCCTCTTGAACATTGGTCTCAATCGACTGGACCACATTGGGTATTATTTTTTGTTCCAAATCAGTCATCATCTGCGCTTTCATCACTTTTAATGATTCATTTTCATCCGCCTCAAAGCCCAAACGGCTTATTAGATGCTGTACTTGTGACTTTTTGAGATCGCCTTTGATCAGCTGTTTCAGTATGCTGTCGTAATAATAGAGCCGCTCACTATATCTACCCAGCCAGATTAGATGACTGGCGGTGGATAATAGCAGTATCATCGAGGCATCACCCAAATGCTCATACCCAGCCTCTATAGGCTGTACACGATCATAGTAGTTGGCGTGATCAGTGGCACCATTCTCTAGTGATGAGTGGTTATGTGGCGGTGTTTTGGCAGACGCTGACAAGGCATTATTTGAATTAACAGTGTCTAAATTACTGTCATCAATGACCCAGGTGTCTTTGATACCGCCACCTTGGGAGGAGTTGACCACCAAGGAGCCTTCAACCATTGCCACCCGAGTTAAGCCGCCAGGCACAATATCTACTGAGCCGTCACCATGACTGAGTATGAATGGGCGCAGGTCGATGTGACGCGGCGCGATACCATCAGCGACAGCGGTAGGGTTAGTGGAGAGTGAGATGGTCGGTTGGGCAATAAAACCAGATGGATTGTCAAGTAAACGCTTACGATAATCGCTGATTTCTTGTTTGGTAGAAGTGGGTCCAATCAACATCCCGTAGCCACCTGAGCCTTGGGTTTCTTTGACCACCAGCTTGTCTAGGTTATCGAGAACGTAGCTCAACTCATCAGGCTTGCGACATTGATAAGTTTCGATATTAGGTAAAATAGGGTCTTCATCTAAATAAAACTTAATCATGTCAGGGACGAATGGATATAGGCTTTTGTCATCTGCTACACCAGTGCCCGGAGCATTGACGATAACCACATTTCCGGCTCGATAAGCACTCATTAGCCCTGACACACCCAATATAGAACTGGATTGGAACGCTAGTGGGTCAATATAAGGATCATCAATGCGCCGATAAATAACATCGACCTGAACTTTACCGCGAATGCCTTGCATGTAAACTTTGCTGTTTTCAACCACCAAGTCATAGCCATGTACCAGCGGTACATTCATCTCGTGTGCTAAAAAGGCATGCTCATAATAAGCACTGTTAAAACGCCCTGGAGTCAAGATTGCAATTTGTGGGTCATATTTACTGGTTGAGCTGACGAGGCATTTTTTGAGACGCGTTGGGTAATCACTGATACCCAAAATAGGGGTATGGGTAAACATATCAGACAATAATGTCTCTGATATATTGCGGCTCTCAAGCATGTAAGAGACACCAGAAGGGGTGCGTAAATTGTCTTCTAATACACAGAATCTACCAGTCTCATCACGAATCAAATCGATACCGCTAATATGCGAGTAGATAGGCTTGTCCAGCTCAATGCCCATCATCCAAGGCTCATAGCAGCCGCTGGCATAGACGTAGCTGGCTGGCACGATACCAGCTTTCATAATAGCTTGGTCATGGTAGATGTCATGAAGAAAAGCATTTAGTGCAGTGATTCGCTGCTTACAACCCTTTTCTATCAGTTGCCATTCGCTAGCAGCAATGATCCGTGGAATAATATCAAACGGTATCATACGCTCGATATTTTTAGCATCGCTATAGACGGTAAAAGTGACACCTTTGCGGTAAAAGATGTTTTCTGCTTGTTCGTTTAGATGGTTGAGGGCATCAATATTGATATTGTCTAACCAGTTGCCAACCATTTGAGCCACGGGTCGATATTGACCTTTGGCGGTTTGCAACTCATCAAAGCTTGGCAGCTTTTTTATATTTTTTTGCGGGGCGTCTTTTGCAGTGGACTTGGTAGCATCTGTGGCTGTATGTTTAGTTTGTCCTTGAGCCTGATCTTGGCTTTGGCCACCATTTTTATTGTCATTTTGAGTCTGATTCTGGGACTGACTTTGAGACTGGGCTGATTTCTGATTCATAAATACCTCACGCATCCTTGGTAAAGTTATTGATTATAATTATCAGACTGACCTTATTATAAGGTAGGCAATACCTCCAATGTATAGCCTATGTCTGAAATAAACTATACATCGTCTATAGTGTCCTTCACAACAAGCTTTAGGTAATAGGTTCTGATAAACTGAGAATAAGCGGTTAAAGGTAAGCTGATGCTTTTTAAGAATCGCAGTAGGTGAAGGTGTAGAATAGGGTCATCACGCTGTGGTACATTTAGATTAATTTAAATCAGTCACTCGGCTGGAAGCTTTGACTTCTTGGTTATAATATTAATCTTCTTCAAACAATAAGAATACTTTTCATTGATTGCGGCAACCCTGACTTTTTAATCAGCAAAAAAGACATTCCTATCGGCTTTATAGAAGCCAAAGACCTGGGCAAAGATTTGCGCGCCAGACCATATAAAGAGCAATTCGACCGCTATAAGGCGGTACTAGACAATCTAATCATCACCGACTACTTGCACTTCGAATTTTATGTCAATGGCGATCGCGTTCATGAGGTGTGCGTCGGTGAGTTAGTTGCTGGCGTGGTCACATCTTATGACAGTGAATTTGCGCGCTTAGTTGAGCTACTACGCGATTTTTGTGTTTACGGTGGTCAGACCATCAAGTCTGCTCAAAGATATCAAACACTATATGAATATTATCGCTGTACTGAGTCTAACTGATAAGATTATGCAGCAGATTGATGAGATAAAGATTGTTTAGATAGCTGATTATATTGTATTTTAAGACATGTGTTTTAAGCAATTGGGTAGGGTACGCCCTACGTAGCATTATAATATACACCTATTATAAAATAGGTGTGCTGGGCGCTCTCTACGTATAGCGTTGCAACAGCAGCAAAAAATGCGATCTAAACGTCAATATTAGAGGAAAAATAGACCAATGTTCAGCATGATAAAAGACTGGCGCGAGCAGCGTGTATTGGACAACAGTGAATTTACCAATGCCGACTGGATGCAAGCTGCCAAGCGCATTGTGATACTGGATAGGCTGAACGAGGAAGAGATGAGCCGGCTGTTTGAGTTGGCAACCTTGTTTTTGGATGATAAGTCGATCACCGGTGCTCAAGGCTTTGTAATCACAGATAAAGTAAGACAATCCATTGCTTTGCAAGCCTGTCTACCTATCTTGAATCTAAGCCTTGAATGGTACGTTGGCTGGTCATCGATTATCATCTATCCTGGTTCATACACCAGCGAAAGCAGCACCGTAGACGAGTTCGGTATCGTCCATGAAGGTCACCAACATCGTAGCGGTGAAGCCTGGGTTCGAGGCCCTGTTATTCTGTCATGGAAGGATGCTAAACATTCAGGCGAGCGTGATGGCCACAATGTCGTCATTCACGAGTTTGTACACAAACTAGACATGCTAAATGGACGAGCCAACGGCTTTCCGCCGCTACAACCTGACATGGATCCTGCTAGATGGACTGAGATTATGACGCGAGATTTTGAAGACTTTCAAAAGCACCGAAAATCAGGATTGAATCGTTATGGCACTACCAATCCGGCTGAGTTTTTTGCAGTTCTTAGTGAGGTGTTCTTTGAGACTCCTCAAAAGTTGGTTGATGCTTATCCTGAGATTTACGATATTATGGTCAAGTTTTTTATTCAGAATCCATTAAGACCGAGATCGTAAGTTTATGATCTAGGTTTCATAAGGTGTGTTAGCACAGCCTATATCAAATACATATATATAGTCAGTTCACAATAAAAAAAGTTGTGTATAGCAATCAGATAACGCTTACCTTGATATTTATTAAATGCTAAGAGCACTCCACGTCAGTCTATACCCACATACTCATCACTGCCTTTATAATAAAAATCAACGACATCTGATTTTTGATAGATATCTTTGACGTTATTAATCATATTACCTCTAGATGCAAAGGTATTGACCGTTATATAAGCATCATTATAGTTACCACCATCAACCCAAGACTCTAAGTATGTTGGTAACGGAACGATTAATAGCTCGTCAGTACCATGCAAGTCACCCCAAGTGAAGCGGGTTTTTGACTGTTGCAGATATTGTACGAATTGGGCACAGCTAAAGGTCTTATCAACTTCTGGGCGTATATAAGCATACATCGAAAATCGTACGCCACGGGTCGGATGAATATCATCAACAATGCTGGCATAGTTGTTATTAGCCAATGTGCGCTGAATACGTAATGCTTGCTGGGTAAGCGATTGCTGTGTTGGCTGTGTATTTTCTAGAGTAGGTGGGTCGTTGTTTTGATTGCTACTCTGAGTGTTGTTTCTAGCAGTCGGTATAATAAGTTTCAGCTAGAGACTGACAGCCAGTGGCTGCGAGCAGGAACTCTAAACAGCTACTAGTTACTAGTGAAATAACATTGCCATAAGATCGCCCTTACCGCAGAAATAGAAAAGCAAATGTTGAGTTAACTATATTAAATATCATTATAAAAATAATTTACGAATATTTATAATAGAGCCATGTAGACTATTGTTTTTAGCCCTTAAATTGATCTCATACGATAATGCAGAAAATTTATGAGGTAGACACGGTGCAATAAGTAATATTAATCATAAGGTTAGATCTTGATAGCCTATAACTGAGGGTCTATAGAGGTTACTATGCAAAAGTTGGGATTGCTGACACTGACACTAATAATGGGACTGGTGGCTATAAGTACCGCCACAGCAAATATAGCTGAGCCGTCGCAGCCAAATTCCGCCATAAAAGAGGCTACTATCACAAAAATGTACGAACAGGATGTCATTAATCAAGGAATGGATGATCCTGTGGTGCTGCAGCAATACGGCAGTCAAGAGCTACAAGCGGCTATGAAACTTGAGCGAGATTACTTCGATAGAGAGCAAATGTCCTGTCATATCGGTTATGACGTTTTATGGGATTCGCAAGATCCTAATTATGAGCAAGATAAGCAGTTTTCAGTGACTGAGCAAGGATTGGTTAAAGTCAGCTTGGCACAAGGCAGCGACGTATATTATGAGTTATCCTGTGATAATTCTAATTGCCAAGTAACCGATGTTATTTTGGATGACCAAGGCAATTCATTAAAAGATTATTTAATGGAGGCTTGTGGTTAATAAAAAGTGGCTGTTAAGTAAAGTACTGAGTAAGTTATTAGCCAAGGTAACTGTCAGTTTTAGTTAGATAGCTGTTAGCAATCAATCGAAACTGGTTTCTTATATTTGACAGCCCATAGCGATAAGTATTTTTGAAGTTTTCAAAAAATACAGTACGAATAATTTAGTCGTGAAATAAATTTAGAAAAGCTATATCTTAAAGGCCATTGCGTAGAAGCCAATGAATTTGTGACAGTAATTGTTTTTAGTAACCCCCTCAGACCGTTGGTTTGTTTTCGCATAATGTATATTATGTTAAATGAAGTCTGTTTTGTGACTTTGTCTTTTAGCGCTCATAGGTTGCTTTTATTCTTTCGGCTAAAAAATATCCTGCTGCTTTTACTTTGGGCACTGAATAACGCTGTTTTTGATAAATCAAATAAACCGCCATATCAGAGTTCTAAGTGATTGTTAATTTATGCTCAAATAGAACAATCTGGGGATACAACGTACCAAACTCATCCAATAATGGCACATCAAATACCTTTGCTGCTTTGGTAAAACCCCCTGTTCCGACGGCTTTACTAAAATAACGTATTGCACGTAGTTGATCCAATTCCTGTCTCCATTCGATGAATATTCAATAACTACTATATAAACATCAATCTTTAAGTATTTTGGCTTTATTATTATCTTAACAAAACAGTAATTCACGATTTACGCCATATATCACCCCCTAGATTAACACACCAAGTGCAACGCTAAATGATGTTATAGAATACCTGATTTGGTGTTTTGAATCCCAATCGTTTTCTTGGTCTGCTATTTAA
>NZ_JAXCIB010000012.1:0-77257 GCF_035984995.1 Psychrobacter sp. PL15 | reverse complement strand
TCTCACTTTGGCGGTGGATAGTAACCTTGATGCTAGCGCATCTAGGCCTCTTTTTCACCTGCTGTTTGAAATTGCACTTCACGTGTTAATCTAAGGTGTAAAAAAACCCTGTAATTGGTGCTTACCTCGCGTGTGCGCGCGATACTTGTCTATAAACTAGATAAGCCTTTGTAGCTACTGGGTTTGCTAATAGTGTAATGATGAGGTTATGAGCTACTTAATGTCAGCATTATCGGAGTTTGAGTGTATGGTTTTGACAGGTTTTCAATGTAAGGTTTTATAAGGTTTTGACCGTTGGCGGTGTCGCTGTAAATGTTAAGTTTAGTTAAGTTCTTGGGCTTATCATCGGTGGGCAAAATGTACGGTTTTGTATGGTTCTTGATATGGGGTTTTATGGGGTTGTTGAGGCAATCTAAGGTAGATGATTGTAGATGATTTGATGGAGCAATCTTGCGTAGTGAGTGTTGCTAATATTGAAATAAAAGCGAGGTTTTGTGAGGTTCTACGCTTGCGGTGGTAAGCTTTATACTGCTTAAATGGCGTTGTAATGGCGTTGTAACGCTATAGGCTAATGATAGCGATGCTTTGCGCTATCGTCCCCTCTATCCATTTTTTGTGATCTGTATCGCTGGGTAAAGGTAATTTCATTTTATGACTATACTTTTTTATTGCCTGTAAACTGATTTGAACGTCAACATTGGTCAACATGTTGCACCTCATATCAAAGTAAACATTGTGGATCAATAAACCTTAGGGAAATCCTAGTGTTTTTGGACACTATAAAAAAGGCTGATTGGTGGGTTTTTCGCACTACTATAAAAAAAGGCAGACGATAAACGCCTACCTCTTAAAATAATAATTGAATACTGTTCAACGTCTAAGCGTCTAAGCAAGGTTCTGCTTTAGGGGTCAAAGTGATTTGTAAGCCCATGCCGTCAATAATCTTTAGCATGGTATCAAAACGCGGCTTTTCTGATCTCAACGTCTTATAAAGGCTTTCGCGTCTTATACCTGTCTTTTGTGCCAGCTCGTTCATTCCTTTTGCTTTTGCCACATCGTTTAAAGCTTGGATAAACTCGCTAGGCATACCATCAGTTAATATTTCGTTTAAATAAGCATTGATGAGAGTTTCATCTGTCAGGTATTCCGCCACATCAAATTGGCTAGTTTTAATATCAGTCATTAGGAAGCTCCTTTTCTTGATCCGTGACTTGCTGCCATAGTGTGCAAGCCTTAGTAATATCGTTTGGTTGGCTGTCTTTACTGCCTCCTATCAACAATAGATAGAGGGTATCTCCTTGCTGGGCATAATAGACACGGTAACCGTTACCTTCGAATATACGCATCTCATAGATACCGCCTGTGTCTGGCAGAAGCTTATGGTCACCAAAATTATCACCTTGCGCTCGCTTAATACGTGCCAATATACCAACTTTACCTAGTGGATCTTTCAGCTTATGCAGCCAGCGACTAAATTGTTCGGTTTGGTTAATGTCAATTATCATGGCAAATTATTAGAATACTTATGCTCGATTGTAAACTTTTGGATAATAGATAACAAGTTGTGATTGTGTTCGCTATGTTGTTTACCTTTGATCTATACAAAACTCTAGGCATAAAAAAGGCAGACGATGAACGCTTACCAATATAGTTTTATACCTCTAAAAACCTGCTAAAGTTGCCATAAGCCTTGTCATGTAAGGGCAGAACATCTTTAGCTCTGCCCATGCCAGTAGTAGGCAGTTGCATAGATGGATTGTTTGCAGTGGTTGGTTCGGTGTTGTGCGAGGTGTCACCAGTAAAAGGGATCACTGGTGTATTTTGCGTAGTTTGTAGCTTAGCCATGTTTGTAGCTCCATGACATACCGCTACGGTGTGTAACGGCTCATGGTTGCTATATTATGGGGTAGGGCTTAATAGAGGTTTTATAGTAAGGTAGTAATACTAGCGTTTAAAGATGGATTATTTTGGCTGTATGGTTTTGAATTATCCACTTTAGTAAGTTGAGCCATTGCATACATTACTCTATCTACAGTCTTGTATGCTTGGTGTGGCACTGTTTTTAAGTCATCGGCTGGCGTATCTGCTAGGCTTTCTAGTCGTTTATCGAGATTGTCATTATCAGCAATAAGCTGCACTACCTGCTCTTTAAGATCGTTGATAAGTTGATTGCTTGTTTCTAGTTCGCCTTGCACTATTGTTTCAGGCTCTCCTTTTGCTGCCATCTCAAGAGTCTTATAGATACTATGCGCTTGTGATCCATAGCCATACTCATCTATTATAGATTATTCTTGTTTGGCTCTTTCCGCCGCACTTACGACATTAGTGTCTATTAGTTTAAATGATCTTATCCCGTCCTTAGGCTCTTTAGCTGTCACCATATCATCGCCAGTCACGCTATAATCTAGCGTCCTACCTTTCTCTAAAGGCAAGTTGAGCTTCTTTAAAAAGCCAATTTTCTGCAGTTCTTCTAAACTATAATAAAAGTCTATTTCAATAGGCTCGTAAAAATCTAAATCTAAATCTGCATCATCATCTTTTAGGCAATCATCATAAAAAAATTACAAAACATCATATAGTCGAGAAAGCCATCTTTTGCGATCTCATGAAATAGCGTACTGGTTTTATACTTACAATCAATATCGTTGTATGAGTAAATGCGGTAATGTTGATCTATGTAATATTCGTTTACTAGCTCATCAAAATTGTTATGCAGCAAAAAAGATATGATCTCTTTAATTGGCTCTCCTAGCTTATACGACATAAAACATAAGAAGTCTTTTGGTGATATATAGCAGTTCGCTTTCTCTATTGCTGCATCTAGTAATCCCACAATTCACACCCCTACACCCTTAAATCAAAGTAGGTGCAAGGCAGTGACAGCATAAGGGTGTGTGAACGGCTGGCTTTCGGGTAATTAGTCCTAGCCAGGCATAGTTGTTATAGCTAAGCCCTAACTTAGCTTTTTTTCTTTTTGCTTAAAGTTGCCATGAATAAGATTATCCAACTTGCCAGCGTAAGCGTCATCAATGAAGTCTGCCCATTTATTCATCATCTTGGTTCTGTAGGGTAAATGCTGCGCTCCATTGTATGCCTTGCTGATCTTGTTCTCTTTTTCATGTGCTAGCTGTAGCTCTATAGCTTCGTGCATAAATTCCTGTTCGTGTAGGGTAGTGCTGGCAAGTCCACGAAAGCCGTGACCAGTCATGCGCCCTTTATAGCCCATGCGCCATAGGGCAGTGATAAATGCGTTCATACTGTATGGTTTACGGGTTGAGGTATTAAAGAAAACATACTTGTCCGAAAAGCCTAGTTGTTTGATCTGCTCTAAGAGTGCCATTGTTTGCGGTGCTAACGGTACTAGGTGTGGTCTATCCATTTTCATCTTGTCGGCTGGTATGCGCCATACTTTCGCCTGATAGTCTATTTCTGCCCACTCCATAAAGCGTAGTTCTTGTGTTCTTACAAACGTATAGCACAAAAACCATAAGCCAAGCTTTACCAGTAGATCACCATCATAGGCGTTAATGTCTTGTAGTAGCTTTGGTAATTGCTGGCTAGTGATACGACTATGGTGCTTTACCTTATGAGGTTTTAGCGCTTCGGTTAAGTCGTTGGCTGGGTTGGTATTGATTAAGCCCTCACGTATGGCTTGTTTGAATATCTGCCCTACTTGACGTATTGCACGCCTTGCCATGTCAGCTGCGCCCCTCGCTTCGATAGCTTTACCGATAGCCAAAATGTCAGGCGTGGTTATGTCCTCTATGTTCATGTGACCAATGACGGGCTTAATATCGCGTTGATACTGTGAGTAATCACGGCTGTAGGTAGTAGGGGCTATATGTGCCTTGCGGTCATCATGCCAACGCTGGGCTATGGTATCGAACGCCCTTGCTCCGTCATTGTCTGCTTGTGCTTTTTTCTTATCGTCTTTAGGGTTCACACCATCAGCTATTAATCTTTTGATCTCAATATTGCGCTGGCGTGCATTTTGTAGGCTCATTACTGGGTAAGTGCCAATAGTGAGGGTTTGCTGTTTGCCTTGCCAGCGGTAGGCGCTGATCCATGACTTAACGCCCGTATAACGCACCCATAATTGCAGCCCGTTACCATCACTGTGTTTGTCAGGTCGTTTTGTATCAATAGAGGTGGGGCTAGGCTGTAGCTTGTTGATACCTGTATGGGTTAGGGGCATGGGTCTATCCTTTGTTGGTATTGTCCATGTTGGTACTGCTCAATACCAACAATAATACCAACATTCTATATAGAACGCCATACACCTACAAGGTAGTGAAAACCCAAAAAACGCCCAAAATAAAGGGCATACGGTCAATGACGGTATGCCCTAATATTATGTTTGGTCGGAACGGCAGGATTTGAACCTGCGACCCCTACACCCCCAGTGTAGTGCGCTACCAGACTGCGCTACGCCCCGAATGCCTGACTATTCTACGCAAAATCTTGCATATTGCAAGAGTTAATTATTTCTCGAATCTGCAAATAGATTTTACTGACAACAATCAGTCCAGTTTACTACTAATTAACCTTAACCCAATAACTCTTTTAGGATTTGATTCACCTGTTGTGGGTTGGCACTACCGCGGCTGGCTTTCATCACTTGCCCGACCAGACCGTTAAAGGCTTTTTCCTTACCACCACGATACTCTTCAACCATAGCTTCATTGTTGGCAATCACATCTTCAACGATAGCTTTAATAGCGCCGGTATCAGTTTCTTGTTTGAGACCCTTGGCTTCGATGATTTGATCCGCGGCATCCTCGGCATCACCAAATTCGCGCTCATATAACGCGCTAAAAGCTTTTTTAGCCAGCTTACCTGATAGTGTGTCATCAAAGAGTCGTTTGAGCATACCGGCTAATTGCTTAGCGCTAATAGGAGAGGTTGTAATGTCTTTATCGTCTTTATTCAGCGCACCCAACAAGTCACCCATGACCCAGTTAGCAGCAATCTTGGCGTGTTGCTGACCGACTTCGCTAACCACAGCTTCAAAATAATCAGCCAGCTGACGGCTACCAGTCAAGATACGCGCGTCATATTCAGATAGCTCAAGCTCGATCTCTAAGCGCGCACGGCGTGCCACTGGTAGTTCAGGCATTGTTGCTCTAATGGTATCAACGGTATGTTGCTCAATACGCACTGGTAGCAAGTCAGGGTCAGGGAAGTAACGATAGTCGTTGGCTTCTTCCTTGCTACGCATGGCGCGGGTCTCGTCTTGCTCTGGATCATAAAGCATCGTCGCTTGTACGACTTTACCACCTTCCTCGATAATATCAATCTGACGTTCGATTTCACGGTTGATAGCGCGTTCGATATTGCGGAATGAGTTTAGGTTTTTGAGCTCAGTACGAGTACCCAGTGGCGCACCAGGTTTGCGTATGGAGACGTTACAGTCACAACGGAACGAACCTTCCGCCATGATGGCATCAGAGATACCCAGCCAGGTGACCAGCTGATGAATGGCTTTGATATAAGCAAGTGCTTCATGAGCTGAGCGCATATCAGGCTCTGAGACAATCTCAATCAGCGGCGTGCCAGCGCGGTTGAGGTCCACGCCGGTCATACCATCGACCGCATCGTGGACAGACTTGCCCGCATCTTCTTCTAAGTGAGCGCGTGTGATGCCCATACGTTTAGGGTATTCGTTGTTATCACCTTCATTAACTACCACATCAATATGGCCACGACCAACGATAGGGTTGGCCATTTGGGTGATTTGATAGCCTTTTGGTAAGTCAGGGTAAAAGTAGTTTTTACGGTCAAAGGTATTGAATAGTCCAAGTTCAGCATCAACGCCCATCCCAAATTTTAGCGCGCGTTCTACTACGCCACTATTGAGGACAGGTAAGACACCAGGCAGACCTAAATCCACGATGCTGGCTTGGGTATTGGGCTCATGGCCGAAGTCGATTGGCGCGCTTGAAAAGATCTTACTGTCGGTATTGAGCTGACAGTGAACCTCAATGCCAATGACCACTTCATAGCCATCGACCAATAGCTCTGAACGCAAAGCCTCAGGGCGTACAGTATTTTCATGGACGGTGCTGTTATCAGTTGCTGTATTCATTATACCGTCTCCTTAGCGATGGCAGAGTGTTGTAAATGATGATCGGTATGCTGCTGGAACAGATGCGCGGTAGTCAGCAGTTGGCTCTCTTGCCAATGCTGTCCGATCAACTGGAGACCAACAGGCAACCCTTCAGAGGTCAGGCCAACTGGTTGGCTGAGCGCAGGCAAACCGGCTAAGTTAACCCCAATGGTATAAACGTCGCCCAGATACATGGTGGCGGGATCTAAGTTGTCGCTAAGTTTATAAGCGGCGGTTGGTGCCGTTGGGCTGGCAATCACATCACAGTTGGCAAAAGCGTCATCGAAGTCTTTGATGATTAAGCGGCGTACTTTTTGAGCTTTAATATAGTAAGCATCAAAATAACCGGCTGATAGAGCATAAGTCCCCATCAAGATCCGGCGCTGTACTTCAGGGCCAAAGCCTTCAGAGCGTGAACGCGTGTATAAGTCGATTAAGTCTTTTGGATTTTCACAGCGATAGCCAAAACGCACGCCATCGAATCGCGATAAGTTTGAAGAGGCTTCAGCTGGTGCTAGCATATAATAAGTTGCAAGAGTAATTTCAGGATCAGTGATGTTCACTTCGACAATCGTCGCACCAAGTTCCTCATACTTATGTAATGCTGCACGCACCACTTTATCGACTTCGGCATTTAGTCCCTTACCGAAATACTCTTTGGCAATTCCGATACGCAGACCTGCGAATGGCTTATCGCCTGCTTGCGCTTCGGCATCGTTGATATCTTGCACGTAGTCGGGGATGTCGTATTTAATACAAGTGGCATCGCGTGGGTCATGGCCGACCATAGGCTGTAATAGATAAGCGCAATCTTTGGCGCTACGACCTAGGCTGCCGGCTTGATCCAGACTTGAGGCATAGGCAATCATACCAAAACGCGAGACTCGGCCATAAGTAGGCTTAATACCGGTCAAACCACAAAACGAAGCGGGCTGACGAATAGAGCCACCAGTATCACTAGCGGTCGCAACTGGAATAAATCCTGCTGCTACTGCTGATGCGCTACCACCGGATGAGCCGCCAGGCACGCGCTCAAGATTCCATGGATTCTGCACTGTGCCATAATAAGAGCTGCTATTGTCTGAGCCCATCGCGAACTCATCCATATTGAGCTTGCCGAGACTAATCATGCCGGCCCTAGCAATATTGGTCACGATAGTCGCGTCATAAGGTGAGACAAAATTATGCAGCATTTTAGAGCCGCAGGTGGTCAGTACGCCTTGGGTACAAAAGATATCTTTATGCGCCATCGGCACGCCAAGTAGTGGACGCTTATCGCCTTGCGCACGCATCTCATCTGCTGCCTGCGCTTGTGCACGCGCGGTCTCAGAAGTATGGGTAATAAAGCTATTAATCTTGCTATCTAAAGCGTCAATACGCTTGATATAGTGTTCGGTCAGCTCAAGGCTACTAAATTGTTGGTCTTGTAAGCCCGTAATCAGCTGCTGGGTACTTAATAGATGAAGTTCAGACATAAGGGGTCGTCCGTCAAAATGTTAACTGCATAAAATAAAATAAAGCTAAATAAAATCAGTTGGTCAGTCGAAGTTTTTAAGCGAAAAGCTATTCAATAACTTGCGGTACTAGGTATAAGCCTTGCTCAACGGCTGGCGCGACCGATTGATTGCGTTCACGATTGATATCATGCTTGGCAACATCCGCACGCAAGTCTTGGCAGGCTTCATGAATATTAGCCAACGGGGTTAAATCTGTGGTATCTACGGCTGCTAAGGTATTCATTAAGTTTAAAATCTTGCTGATATCATTGGCGTAGCTGTCAGCTGTATTTTCGTCAATACCCAACCGCGCTAGGCTGGCAACTTCTAGGATTTCGTGGCGGCTGACGCTACTGTCAGTCGTTGACGGTTGCTCGGACATATTTGACATTGTTTCTCCAGGGAAGGACAGTGTTTGTTAAAATAAGCGCCTGTTAATAGTCCTCAATACGCTTATAGATTTAATGGTAAATATAATTAGGGTTTTGAGCTTGTATTATTAATAAGGTACTGAGCTTGTTTTATTGAGAGTAGGGATCATTATTGCGGCCTACTTGATAAGCGCTATTGCTATTGAGGCAGTGCTTTTACTTTTAGTAGGAGCTAAAATAACAATGAGTACTTTTTATCAGTGTTTTTATCATAATCAGTGACACATTATAAAGCATCTGAACCAAGTTTACAGAGCATGCGGCTTGATTGCTGCCCAATCTCAGTTAAGATAGGTGAGTTTGCTATAATGACGGTATAGTTGTTGATTTATTATTAATCGTTTACCTATTAAGCCATGAAATACGTTACAGTGACCGAGAAACGCTAAGCAAAAATCCTGTACGAATGTGATGCCTTGTTATTTGTTTGTTAAAACCGCACTTGCTGTCGTTTCAAACGTCGTAACAAATTCTATCACTTAAGATTAAAATCCTTGCTTACTAATGTAAATATCTATGTTTTTTTTGAGCTAAATCGGTATAATTTAGGCCGATTTCATTGTTTCATTGTTTTTTTAGTTCTGACGGGTTGCGACGATAAGTTTTCGCTACAGTCAATACTCAACGACGACCTACTCGACACTGACGAGTAGCCCCTCAGTCACCTCATTCGCCTCATTTGTAAGACGCTGGATATATTAGTCATGAACCTGTTTGGATTTTTATCAAATAATATCGCAATCGACCTCGGTACTGCTAACACCCTAATCTTTATTCCTAATAAAGGTGTGGTGCTCAACGAGCCAACAGTGGTCGCCCTACGCAGTAATCGCACGCAAAACCCTACGGTAGCGGCGGTTGGTATTGATGCCAAGCAAATGCTTGGGCGTACTCCTGCCAACATTACGGCCATTCGTCCACTAAAAGACGGGGTGATCGCTGACTTTGAAGTAACACAAAAGATGCTCAAGCATTTTATTGGAAAAGTGAAGGCTAAGCGCTTCATGGCCCAGCCTAATGTAGTGGTCTGTGTGCCATGCAAGTCAACCTTAGTTGAGCGTAAAGCCATTCGTGAGGCAGTGTCATCAGCAGGTGCTAGCAAAGTTCTCTTACTAGAAGAACCGATGGCAGCGGCGATTGGTGCCGGCATGCCGGTCCATGAAGCCAGTGGCTCTATGGTCGTCGATATCGGTGGCGGTACCACTGAGATTGCTGTAATCGCATTGTCAGGCTGTGTTTATGCAGAATCAATTCGTATCGGTGGCGATATATTTGATGAAGCTATCATCACTCATGTACGTCGTACTCACGGTTGTGTGATTGGTGAAACCACTGCTGAGCGTATCAAACAAGAGGTTGGCTCTGCGCTTAATGAAGATAACTCGCTAGAAGTGGAAGTTCGTGGTCGTAGCATGGCAGAAGGAGTTCCTAAGACCTTCACGGTCAATTCTGAAGAAATTCAAAAAGCGCTGAGCGATCCCTTAAGCGGTATCATTAGTGCGATAAAAGTAGCTCTTGAACAAACGCCACCTGAACTGTCGTCGGATATTGCTGAACGTGGCATTGTCTTAACTGGTGGTGGTGCGTTACTGCGTGACCTAGACAAGCTGATCTCAAAAGAGACTGGTTTGCCAGTGACTGTCGCTGAAGACCCACTAACTTGTGTCAGTCGTGGCGGCGGTATTGCGCTTGATTTTATTAATAATAAAAGCCTGAATATGATTTTTGTATAAGTATTCTAGATAAACACTCTAGATAGTATATTTCTAAATGGATAATGCTGGTTAACTTGACTCGGCTTATTTAACACCAGAGCCACAGGCAGCCAAAGCCAATAGGGCTGCCTGTTATAGTATCAAAAAATGGTAATAATAAGGCGCATTGAGACACAGTATATGGTCGCCGACAGTTAACTTTTTTGTAGCCAGTACTGTGTTCTGATCAAATTAGAACTGCTAAATTAGAACTGCTAAATTAGACTCCTTATGACTCCAAGTATTTTTGTACGCCAGCCGCTCTCACTTCGTAAGACTGCTATTGTATTAATAATAGCCTTGATACTGATGTGGTTTGACAGCAAAAATCCAGAATGGTTCCAACCGGTTCGCAATATTAGCCATGCCGCTATGCAGCCTATTTATGAGCTGTCTTTATTACCAAGTTATGCTCAACATTGGGCAAGTGATAGCATGCAATCAAAAGAAACGCTGCGCCGCGAAAATGTACGATTAAAGTCGCAAGTGATTCACGCGCAAGCCAAGCTACAGCAGCAAGATTATATTTTGGCTCAAAACGCGCGCTTGCAAGGTATTTTATCAACCACTAAGCCTGAACAATTTGAGCTCAATTTGGCCCAAGTTATCGGTACCGATACCAGTCTGCTCAAGCAAATCGTCGTGCTTAATAAAGGCGCACAAGATGGGGTAGAAGTTGGGCAGACAGTCATTGATGAAGATGGTATTTTGGGACAAATTATTAATGTTTATCCTAATACCAGTCGTTTATTGCTGATTACTGACGAGCAACAGTCGGTTGCAGTGACTGTTAAGCGTACGGGCCAACGTGCTATTGTCACTGGTGAAGGTATACCGACGTCATTGCGTCTTAACTATGTGTTCAAAACCTCAGATGTGCGGGTCGGTGATGAGCTGATTTCCTCAGGTCTTGGGGGGCGTATTCCAGCAGGTTATCGAGTCGGTCGCATTACCTATATCAATGACACGCAAGCAGATAATTTTAGAACGATCAAAGTGTCGCCAGCGGCTAATTTTGTTGATAATTCTTACGTATTAATTTTACAAGATAAGACAGTAAGTGCGGATAGTGAGTTATCGTCATTAATGTCCACCGACAAGACCAGCACTGATACAACGAGTACTGATATTGTCACTATAGCGCCGCGCTTGCACTCAGCAGGATAACCACTGAGTCCTTATCCGTTACTGCTTATCCTACTCATCGCTAAATAAACGTTAAAGCAGTCGCCGCTACATACTCGTTAAGGTCAGCATTCATGGTGCATTCCAACTCTGAGCACTCAACTGGCTTGTTGCTGTTCGCAATTATCCTAAGTTTCGTGGTTTCTTCATCACTCAATGTCTATCCATTAAGTCCAAATATGGCCACCCTGCGCCCGATGGTGATGATTATGGTGCTGATCTTTTGGTTACTGTTTCAGCCGCGTTATGTTGGTATCTTTACCGCCTTTACTATAGGTCTTATTGCAGACTTACTAATGGACACGCGATTAGGGCATCAAGCCTTTGCCGCTGTAGTGGTCGCGTTGGTAACTAAAATAAGCAGCACTTATATTAAGCAATTGGACACCTCTGCGGCATGGCTAATAGCAACACTAGGATTATTAGTGTTTCAGCTGAACCTATGGATATTACAGCTGATCACCCAAAATACATTGGTAGCTCAGTCAGGGGCATCCTTAATAATGAGCATTATTAGCTGGCCTTTGGTGCTATTAATTTTACGCAAATTTATTTATTAGATGGTTCAGCAACCACTGCAATACCTATTGTAAGCACTACTTGAATAAAAATTACGGGCTATTTTATACTTTTTGAGTAGCTGGCTAACTGTCAAAGCGTCTGACATCGCAAACCCTATATAACGTAACAATACAAGAGAATAGCGATGGATATTATTTTGGCTTCTGGTTCACCGCGGCGTCGCGAGTTACTCACTAGTGCGCAGCTGGATTTTAGTATCATGAGTGTTGACGCCGATGAAACCCCTCTCTATGGCGAGCTACCAAAAGATTATATCGAACGTATGGTCGCCAGCAAAGCTGCAGCGGCTATCGAACAGCTAAATACCAGTTCTAAAAGTGAAAGCACTGAATTATCTACATTTTCTACCTCGTTTAATAAGTCATTTATAATGCTAACCGCCGATACCATCGGTGTCTTACCGGATGGCCGAACGGTATTGACCAAACCAATAGATCGCCATCATGCCTACAGTATGTGGCAGGAAATGTCTGATAACACTCACCAAGTATGGACCGCCGTACAAGCGACGCTAATAACACCAATTGACGATTTTAATAACAGTGCGGGGCAGAATGCCACTGATCTTATTAATAGCTGGGATACTAATAGCCATGTTGCAGGAACCTTTAGAGCCCTATGGCAGCAGCAAATTATTGAGCGCACTGAAGTAACCTTTGTGCCATTAACAGTGGATATGATGACAGACTATTGGAACAGCGGTGAACCTGCTGATAAAGCGGGTGGTTATGGCATCCAAGGCTTAGCCGCCGCATGGGTCACTCGGATCAATGGTAGCTATACCAATGTGGTCGGGTTGCCTTTAGCGCAAACACTGGCCTTAATCAAAGAAGCGAGTGCCGTGGTTATAAGTTAGATAGTAACAATAGGGTAACTGCGTAGCTGCCTGCACATAATGACACGCTAGGGTAATGGGCAGGGTCGAGTCGCATTTGCTACACTGTAAGAATAGAAAACGATTAACTCCTAATAAGAAAGCTGAGCGATAAGAGAAGAGACCCTATGTCTGAAGAGCTGCTGATCAATATCAGTCCAATGGAATCCCGTGTCGCAGTTTTAGATAATGGTGTGCTGGGTGAAATTTATATTGAACGCCATCATAAGCTAGGCTTAGTTGGCAATATTTATTTGGGCACGGTAGTACGCGTCCTGCCAGGAATGCAAGCTGCCTTTGTCGATATTGGCCAATCACGGACGGCATTTTTGCATGTTAATGATATGCAGCGAGCGCCACGTCAACCAGTAGCGGCCACTAATAAATCTGAAGATAAGACTGATAAAAACGCCATTACTGACAACGGTGAGAACAATGCTGCCATACCTGCTACTAATTTGGCAGTGACGCCGCCAGTGGTCAGCCCGCAAAGCACCACTATAGTACCCACCGCCAGCAAACTTCTGATTCAACATCGCCTGCACGAAAGCCAACGTATTTTAGTACAAGTGACCAAGGACCAGTTGGGCAGTAAAGGCGCACGTCTGACTACCAATGTTTCCTTGCCTTCACGCTATCTGGTTTATTTGCCTTCTAGTGATCATATCGGTATTTCCCAACGTATTGATAGCGAAGAAGAGCGCACGCGTCTAAAGACCGAACTTACTAGCCTGATGCAAACGGTTAACCTGCAAGGTGGTCTTATCGCCCGCACTGCTGCTGAGCGTGTACCAGTAGATAAGTTAGAGGAAGATGTTTATTATTTATTGCAATTGTGGCGTACTATTTGCGCGCGCAAGCAGGAAATGAAACACAATCAAAGCTCAGAGTTAATCTATCAAGAGCTTTCCTTGCCGCTACGATCTATTCGCGACCTAGTACATGAGGGCACCGAAAAGGTCATTATCGATAACGCTCAGATATATGAGAAAGTCAGGACTTTTGCCAAAGAATTCGTACCTTTCGTTTATGATCGTATCGTTCACTATACTGCTGAGCAGGCGTTATTTGATGTGCACCGAGTTGAAGAAGACTTGCGGGATGCGCTAAAACGTCGCGTTGATCTGAAGTCTGGTGGCTATCTGATTATCGATCAAACTGAAGCCATGACTACCATTGATGTCAATACTGGCTCTTTCGTCGGTGGTCGCTCATTAGAAGATACCGTTTATAAGACTAATCTAGAGGCCACTCATGCTATAGCACGGCAGCTGCGCTTGCGCAATTTAGGGGGCATCATTATCCTAGATTTTATCGACATGCTTGAGCAGCAGCATAAAGACGATGTACTCGAGAGCTTACAGTCTCAGCTAACGCAAGACTATGCTAAAAGTAATATCACTCAAGTTAGTGAGTTGGGCTTGGTAGAAATGACTCGCAAACGTACTCGAGAGTCGCTAGGGCAGCAATTGTGCGAGCCGTGTTCAACCTGTCAAGGTCGCGGTTTTGTGAAAACAGCTGAGACTGTTTGCTTTGAGATTTTTCGCGAAATCATGCGCTGCGCCCGTACTTACAATTCACCCAAGAAGTTCACTGTGGTCGCGCATGCGGCGGTTATTGACCTGCTATTGACCTCGGAAGCAGACACGGTAGCCGATCTTGAATATCTACTGGGGCGGGTGATCACTTTTGATGTAGAAAATCTTTATACTCAAGAACAATACGATATTGTCTTAGATTAAGGCACTACCTAATATTAAGTTATCTGTACTTACTGAGTTCATAAGTTAAAATTAATACTGTAAAGTAAATGTAGATCAATCAAGAATGGCTGAAATAAAATCGATAAGTTTTGTTGATAGATAGCCCCTAAAGTGCTCTGATATTACTCTTGCAATTAACAAAATACTCTGTATAATATATACCACTGATTTATATGCGCGCGGCCAATTAAAAAGCTGGCGCCATGACAGCTAGAGCATCGTTTCTAGCACTATTTCATTATGCCTTTGCTGCTTTCCAATAAATGGGAGAGACGGCGGGGCTTTAAACTATTTTGCTTTTAGCACGCTACTGGTTCTGTTAAAGAACAGCTTCTGATTAAGAACAGCAGGCCGCTCGAAGTAAATATTTAACCAAACGGCTTTTGGTCATCCACTTGCAAAGCAAGAATGACGAAAGCACATATTAGGAGCTTGCTGGCATGGCTAACCAGAGAATCCGTATCCGTCTCAAGTCTTTTGATCATCGTCTGATTGATCAATCTGCACAAGAGATCGTTGATACTGCAAAGCGCACCGGTGCGCAAGTTTGTGGTCCTGTACCGTTGCCGACTCGTATTGAGCGTTTCAACGTTCTAACCTCGCCACACGTCAATAAAGATGCTCGTGACCAGTACGAAATCCGTACTCACAAGCGTATGGTTGATATTGTTCAGCCTACTGACAAAACTGTGGACGCGTTAATGAAGTTAGACTTAGCGGCGGGCGTAGACGTTCAGATTGCTTTGGGTTAATGCACATTAAACGCCCAATCCATTAATAGAAGATATAAAGAGGTTTAAAATGGCGATTGGTTTAGTCGGTAAAAAATGCGGCATGACCCGTGTCTTCACTGCAACAGGTGATTCTATCCCTGTGACAGTGGTTGAGATCGATGCAAACCGCATCACTCAAGTAAAAAATACTGATATAGATGGCTATCAAGCTATTCAAATTACCACAGGTACTCGTCGTGACAGCCGCGTAACAGCCGCACAAAAAGGTCACTTCGCAAAAGCTGGCGTTAAAGCCGGTCGTGGTGTTTGGGAATTTCGTGCTAATGACAGCGATCTTGAAGGTCGTGAAATTGGTGGTGAAATCCTAGCTGACCTATTTGAAGAAGGTCAGATGGTTGATGTCACAGGAAATAGTAAAGGTAAAGGCTTTCAAGGCGGCGTAAAGCGTCACAACTTTAGCATGCAAGATGCCACCCATGGTAACTCAGTATCTCACCGTGCCATTGGTTCAACTGGTCAAAACCAGTCACCAGGTAAGGTATTTAAAGGTAAGAAGATGCCAGGTCAAATGGGTAACAAGCGTGTTACAGTTCAAGGCCTAGAAGTGGTTTCGGTTGATGCCGAAAAAGGATTACTTGTCATCAAGGGTGCTATCCCGGGTGCCACCGGTGGCGATGTCATCGTACGTCCGTCAGTCAAAGCCTAAGCAAGGGGATTAACGTGGATTTAAAAACAGTTACAGGTGCGGCGGTTGAGCTTTCTGATACGGCTTTTGGTCGTGAATTCAACGAAGCATTAGTGCATCAAGTCGTCACCGCATATCTTGCTGGTGCTCGCCAAGGTACACGTGCACAGAAAACCCGTGCCGAAGTTTCTGGCGGTGGTATTAAGCCATGGCGTCAAAAAGGTACTGGTCGCGCTCGTGCAGGCTCTATTCGTAGCCCAATCTGGCGTGGTGGTGGTCGTACATTCGCCGCCAAACCACAAGATTGGTCACAGAAAGTCAACCGCAAAATGTATCGCGGTGCTATGCAGTGCATCCTAGCCGAATTAATACGTCAAGAGCGTTTAATTTTGGTTGAAGAGCTGAGCGTTTCTGGACCTAAGACCAAAGAGCTGATCGCAAAGTTAAATGAGTTAAATGCATCTCGTGCATTAATCGTCACCAAAGAAGTTGACGAAAACTTATATTTAGCAGCGCGCAATATTCCAAACGTCAATGTACTTGGTACAAACGAAGTGGATCCAGTGAGCTTGATCGCGTACGACAAAGTGATCATGACAGTCGAAGCTGCGAAACAATTTGAGGAAGCACTAGCATGAATAACGCAAGACTTTATCAGGTCTTAAGAGGGCCTGTATTCTCAGAAAAATCTCAAATGCTTGGTGACTCACTTGGCGTTCAGGTATTTAAAATTGATTCTAATGCTACCAAGCTTGAAGTCAAAAAAGCAGTTGAGCTAATGTTTGAAGGTGTTGAAGTTTTAAAAGTAAACACTTTGAATGTTAAAGGTAAGACAAAGCGTTTTGGTAAAAACATCGGCCGTCGTAACGACTACAAAAAAGCCTATGTCACCTTAAAAGCTGGTCACGATGTACAAATGGCTGATGCTGGTGAGGAAGTAGCTGCTACTACCTCTACTAGTGAAACAGCGAACAACGAATAAGGATAACACTCATGCCTATCGTAAAAGCGAAGCCAACATCACCAGGCCGCCGTTTTGTTGAAAAAGTGGTGCATCCACACCTTTATAAAGGTCGTCCGTTTGCAGCGCTTCTAGAATCAAAAAGCAAGTCAGGTGGTCGTAATAATAATGGCCGCATTACTACTCGTCATATTGGCGGTGGTCATAAACAACATTACCGTATTATTGACTTCAAACGTACCAAAGACAATATTCCAGCAACGGTAGAGCGTATTGAATACGATCCTAACCGTACTGCACATATTGCCTTGCTTAAGTATGCTGATGGTGAGCGTCGCTACATCATCGCTGCTAAAAAACAAGCCGTTGGTGATACCGTGCTATCAGGTGAAACGTCTCCAATTCGCCCAGGTAACTGTCTACCGCTTAAAAATATCCCATTGGGTACTGTGATCCATAATATCGAGCTTAAAATCGGTAAAGGCGCACAGATGGCTCGCGCAGCGGGAACAAGCGTTCAGTTACTAGGTCGTGACGGTGTTTATGCGATTCTTCGCCTGCGTTCAGGTGAGACTCGTCGTGTACACGTTAACTGCCGTGCCGTTATTGGTGAAGTCTCTAATACTGAAAACAACTTGAAATCACTTGGTAAAGCGGGTGCTTCACGTTGGCGTGGTATTCGTCCTTCCGTTCGCGGTGTGGCGATGAACCCTGTTGATCACCCACATGGTGGTGGTGAAGGTCGTAATAAAGGTCGCCATCCAACCAGCCCTTGGGGTCAGAAGTCTAAAGGACTTAAAACGCGTCATAATAAGCGTACTGACAGTATGATCATCCGTCGCGCCAAGAAGAAATAAAGGAAGAATTTCATGCCTCGTTCATTGAAAAAAGGTCCATTCATAGACGCGCACTTGTTTGCTAAAGTTGAGACTGCATTAGAAACCAACTCACGCAAACCCATTAAAACTTGGTCGCGCCGTTCTATGATTCTGCCACAAATGGTTGGCCTAACCTTGTCTGTTCACAACGGCCGTACTCATGTACCGGTTATCGTGAGCGAACAGATGGTTGGTCATAAACTAGGTGAATTTGCCCCGACTCGTACGTATCGTGGTCATGGCATTGACAGAAAAGCTAAGAAATAAGGTGCTTACCATGGAAGTAACTGCAAAATTACGCGGTGCCGCCATATCGGCACAAAAAGTTAGACTCGTTGCTGATGAAGTTCGTGGCAAATCTATTGAACGTGCTTTGGATATCCTGACGTATAGCAATAAAAAAGGTGCTGTGTTTGTTAAGAAATGTCTTAACTCAGCCATCGCCAATGCCGAACATAATCACGGCTTAGATATTGACGACCTGAAAGTCGGCACTATTTACGTTGATGAAGGCATTACGCTAAAGCGTATCCTACCACGTGCTAAAGGTCGCGCTGATCGTATCAGCAAGCGTACCTGTCACATCACTATAAAGGTAGGAGAATAAGTCATGGGTCAAAAAGTACATCCAATCGGAATACGTCTTGGTGTTGTCAAAAAGCATAACGCAAACTGGTATGCTAGCCCTAAACAATACTCAGAATACCTAATCAACGACATACAAGTTCGTGAATATCTACGCAAAAAACTAGATAACGCTATGATTAGTAATATTATGATCGAGCGTCCTACTGGTGCTGCTAAGATTACCATCGCCACTGCGCGTCCTGGTATTGTTATCGGTAAAAAAGGCGAAGATATCGAAAGACTTCAAAAAGAATTGACCAAAATTATGGGCGTACCTGCTCAGGTCAACATTGAAGAAATCACGTCACCTGATCTCGATGCGCGTCTGGTAGCAGACGGTATTGGTAGCCAGCTTGAGCGTCGTGTTATGTTTCGTCGTGCGATGAAGCGCGCCGTACAGAACAGCATGCGTTCTGGTGCCAAAGGTATTAAAGTTGAGCTGTCTGGCCGTCTTGGCGGTGCTGAGATTGCTCGTACTGAATGGTACCGTGAAGGTCGTGTGCCACTGCATACGCTACGTGCTGATATTGACTATTCGTCAGTACGTGCGGAAACTACTTACGGCACCATCGGTGTAAAAGTTTGGATCTTCCGTGGCGAAATCCTTGACGGCATGAATAGCGTATATAATCCCGTCAAAGAAGAGCAGACTCGTGCGCCAAAACGCCGTGGTCGTGGTGGAAACCGTCGAAACACAGACAGAGGTTAAACTATGTTACAGCCAAAACGTACCAAGTTTCGTAAAATGCACAAAGGTCGTAACACTGGGCTAGCTCATCGTGGAAGCACCGTTGCATTCGGACAAATTGGTCTAAAATCTTTGACTCGCGGTCGTATGACTGCCCGTCAAATTGAAGCGGCACGTCGTACCATTACTCGTAAAGTTAAGCGTGGTGGTAAGATTTGGATTCGTGTATTCCCAGACAAACCTATTACCAAAAAGCCTTTAGAAGTACGTATGGGTAAAGGTAAAGGTCCTGTAGAATATTGGGTATGCGAAGTCAAGCCTGGTAAAGTATTATATGAAATTGAAGGGGTTTCAGAAGAACTTGCTCGTGAAGCGTTAACGCTTGCTGCAGCAAAGCTGCCCTTTAAAACTACCATTGTTAAGCGGACGATAATGTAATGAAGATCAGTGAATTACGTGATAAATCATTAGAAGACCTGACTCAGTTACTTGATGAAAAGCAACTTGATGCTTTCCGTATTCGTATGGCTAAAGCAACCGGTCAGTTGGGGAATACCCATGAAGTTCGTGGCAATCGTCGTACGATTGCTCAGCTTCAGACTTTGATTAACGAGAAACAGCGAGGCGACTCATGAGTGATAACAATCAAGCAACCGCAAATGCTAGCGTCCTAACAGGACGAGTTGTCAGCGATAAGATGGACAAGTCCATCACGGTTTTGATTGAGCGTCTGGTTCGTCATCCTTTGTATGGCAAGCAGCTTCGTCGTTCGACTAAAATTAAAGCCCATGATGAGAACAACGTTTGCCAACAAGGCGACCTTGTCCAAATCAAAGAAACGCGTCCAATCTCAAAAACTAAGTCGTGGACTTTAGTAAATGTGGTTGAAAAAGTAGAGAAAATCTAAGTAAATTGCATTATTAACCAGAAGCTGTTAAAATGTCCGCCTTTTTAAGGATGCTGATTGCGCCGAGCGTATATCACTCATATTAAGAGTAATGCGGTCATTTACATTAAATGCCGTCTACTCATACTGTGCTAGCGGCAGCAACTGGTTTTTATTGCTCATACGTGCGGAGTAACGCTATGATTCAGGTTGAGTCAATGCTGGAAGTTGCAGATAATAGCGGTGCAAGACGAGTTCAGTGCATTAAAGTACTGGGTGGCTCTCATCGTCGTTATGCATCAGTCGGCGATATCATCAAAGTAACGGTTAAAGAAGCCATTCCTCGCGGTCGTGTTAAAAAAGGCGATGTGATGAATGCGGTAGTTGTACGTACCAAAAAAGGCGTTCGTCGCCCCGATGGTTCTGTGCTACGTTTTGACGACAATGCTGCGGTATTGTTGAACCAAAACAAAGCGCCGATTGCAACTCGTATTTTTGGACCGGTAACTCGTGAACTACGTGGTGATCAGTTTATGAAAATTGTATCCCTAGCACCAGAAGTATTGTGAGGTAACCCATGGCTAAATTACGAAAAGGCGATACAGTTATTGTTATTGCTGGTAAAGACAAAGGCAAACAAGGTACTGTACAAGCTGTAAAAAACGATCGTATTAAAGTTGAAGGCATTAATATTGTCACTAAACATCAGAAGCCAAATCAGGCAACTGGCGTTGAAGGCGGTATCATTAAGCAAGAAGCTTTTCTGCATCTCTCAAATGTCGCAATTTTAAATGCGCAAACCCAAAAAGCAGACCGTATTACTTACCAATTTAACGAAGACGGCAAAAAACAGCGCGTTTATCGTTCAAATGGTGAAGTCGTGGCGACTGCGTAAGACACTAAGGGTGTAATGGTAATGGCAAGATTAAAAGCTTTATATAACAATGAACTAAAGCAGCAGATCAAAGAAGATCTTGGTTTAGCTAACGTGATGCAAGTGCCTAAAATCACTAAAATCACACTTAATATGGGTGTAGGCGGCGCGTCTCAAGACAAGAAATTGCTTGAAGGTGCAGTAGCTGATATGACGGCGATTGCTGGTCAAAAACCTGTAGTCACCAAAGCGCGTAAATCAATCGCTGGCTTCAAAATTCGTGAAGAATGGCCAATTGGTTGTAAAGTAACGCTACGCGGTGAGCAAATGTACGAATTTTTAGATCGTCTCATTGCCGTTGCAATTCCTCGTGTTCGTGACTTCCGCGGTTTTTCACCTAAAGCTTTCGATGGTCGTGGTAACTACTCATTGGGTATCAAAGAACAAATCGTATTCCCAGAAGTAGACTTTGACAAGATTGATCGTATCCGTGGTATGGATGTGACAATTACCACGTCAGCTGCTACTGATGATGAAGGTCGTGCGCTGCTTAAAGCATTCGGCTTCCCATTTAAATAAGGTAAAGACGTTATGGCAAAGAAGAGCATGATCAACCGCGAATTAAAGCGCGAAAAAATGGTTGCTAAGTACGCTGATAAGCGTATCAAGCTAAAAGAGACTATCGGTGATATCAACGCAAGTGATGAACAGCGTATGGAAGCAATGCTAGAGCTACAAGCTCTACCACGTAATTCATCGCCAGTACGTCTGCGTAATCGTTGTGCTATCACAGGTCGTCCTCATGGCTACTTCCGTAAGTTTGGCTTATCACGCAATATGCTGCGTGAGCGAGTCATGCAAGGCGATGTGCCTGGTGTTCGTAAAGCAAGCTGGTAAGGAGTAACTACATGAGTATGCAAGATACCGTTGGGGATATGCTAACCCGTATTCGTAACGCCCAAATGGCTAATAAAGTATCCGTAGCCATGCCAAGTTCAAAACTACGTAAATCAATCGCTGACCTATTAGTTAGTGAAGGTTATGTGGCTAATGCTGTTGTTACTGCAGAAGATAACAACAAAGCAACTCTATCTATCGAACTAAAATACTTCGAAGGCAAAGCTGTCATCGAAACTATTCAGCGCTTTAGCCGTCCTGGTTTACGCCAGCATCGTGGTAAAGACGCTATCCCTACTGTTAAGCAAGGTATGGGTGTTGCTATCGTATCTACTAGCCAAGGTATCATGAGTGATCGTGCTGCCCGCGCTGCTGGTATCGGTGGTGAAGTTGTCGCATTTGTAGCGTAAGCTACCCGACGATGAAGTCTATTTGCATCTCGTTAGAACTATATTAATCTTATGATAATGCATTATAAGGTTGATATAAAATCAGCCTCATTAATTATTTAAAATTGATAGGTGTCTAACGGGGTCAATTATGCTAAGCTAACACGCTTTTTAGCCTGTTAGTTTTTTCGCTATTATTTATTGCTAACAGAAGCTGTTAATTTTTTTAAGGAATATTCCTATGTCTCGTGTGGCTAAAGCCCCAGTGACGCTGCCAAACGGCGTAAGCGTCACTCTGAACGATCGGCAGGTCGAAGTGAAAGGCAAGAACGGCAATTTGTCTTTACGCCTGCATGAATTGGTCGAGCTGAAACAGGAAGATGATGTTGTTACTCTCTCACCTACAGTCGATTCAAAAGAAGCCATGATGCATACTGGCACCATCCGCGCCCTACTTAACAACTATGTTATAGGCGTGAACGAAGGCTTTGTAAAACGCCTCCAATTGATCGGTGTTGGTTATCGCGCGCAAGCTACTGGCAATAAAGTAACCCTAAACGTTGGTTACTCGCATCCAGTAGAATATACGTTACCTGAAGGTGTGTCAGCTGAAACCCCAACGCAAACTGAAATTGTTTTAAAATCAAACAATAAGCAGCAGCTTGGTCAAGCAGCGGCTAAAATCCGTGGTTTCCGTCCACCAGAGCCTTATAAAGGCAAAGGTATTCGTTATAGCGACGAACATGTGGTTCGTAAAGAAGCTAAGAAAAAATAAGGTGAGATGAAATGTTTGATAAAAAAGCAGCTCGTCTGCGTCGATCTAAAAAAACCCGTGCGCATATTCGCTTCTTAGGTGTTCATCGCCTAACAGTTAATCGCACACCAAAGCATATCTATGCCCAGATTATCTCTCCGAACGGTGGTGAAGTGATCGCTCAGGCATCTACCTTAGACGGCAGCTTGCGCTCAGGCGCGACTGGTAACGTTGATGCAGCGACGTCTGTAGGCCAAATGATCGCAGAACGCGCAAAAGCAGCTGGTATTACTAAAGTTGCCTTTGACCGTAGTGGTTTTAAATATCATGGTCGAGTTAAAGCTTTAGCTGAAGCCGCTCGTGAAAATGGATTGGAGTTTTAATCATGGCTAGAAATGATAAAAATGATAAAAATGAACAAACAGACGGTTTAGTAGAGCGTTTGGTTACTGTTGACCGCGTTGCAAAAGTGGTCAAAGGTGGTCGCATTTTCTCTTTCACTGCTTTGACAGTAGTGGGCGACGGCAATGGCCGTGTTGGTTTTGGTCGCGGTAAAGCACGTGAAGTGCCAGCTGCTATTCAAAAAGCACTAGAAGCTGCCAAACGTAATATGATTACTGTTGAGCTAAATGATGCAACCTTGTATCATCCGATCAAAGCACGTCACGGTGCTAGTAAAGTCTATATGCAACCTGCATCTGAAGGTACTGGCGTAATCGCTGGTGGCGCAATGCGTGCGGTATTAGAAGTTGCTGGTGTCAAAGATGTTTTGACTAAATGTTATGGTTCTACCAATACTGCTAACGTTGTACGTGCAACGTTTAATGGTTTACGTGATATGTCAACTCCAGAAAAGATGGCAGCTAAACGTGGTAAATCTGTAGACGAAATTTTGGGCTAACTTAGACTAGGCGAGTTACGATGAAAACAATGAAAGTCACTCAATTAAAATCAGGTGCCCATCGCCTCAAGAGCCACAAAGCGAGCTTGAAAGGATTGGGTTTACGCCGTATTAATCATACTGTTGAAGTTGAAGATACTCCTTCAAACCGTGGTATGGTCAATCGCGTTAACTACATGGTAAAAGTGGAGGAAGCGTAATGGGACTTAGATTAAATGAATTATCACCAGGTGTTGGCGCGAAAAAAACCGCCCAACGTCGTGGTCGTGGTATCGGCTCAGGCCTTGGTAAAACTGGTGGTCGTGGTGTAAAAGGTCAGAAGTCACGTTCAGGTTCTGGTATTCGCAGAGGGTTTGAAGGTGGTCAAATGCCACTATTCCGCCGTCTACCAAAATTCGGTTTTACCAGTAAAATGGCAATGACGACTGCAGAAGTCCGTTTGTCTGAACTGAATAAAGTTGAAGGCGATATCGTTAACGTTATTACTCTTAAAGCGGCTAACCTTATTCGTCACGATATGAAACGTGCCCGTATTATCTTGTCAGGTGACGTCACTAAAGCTTATACCTTCCAAGGTGTAAAAGTGACTAAAGGTGCCAAGCAAGCAATCGAAGCTGCTGGTGGTAGCATCGAGGAGTAGCAACGTGTCAAAACAATCAATGTCATCATCTGGTATACCGCTCAATCCTTTTGCGTTTATACGTAAGTATGACGAGCTATGGACGCGTTTACTGTTCTTAATTGGCGCATTGATTGTTTATCGTTTAGGGTCGCACATTCCAGTACCCGGTATTAATCCAGTCAATTTGGCAGACCTGTTCTCTCGCAATGAAAACACCATCTTGAGCATGTTTAATATGTTCTCAGGTGGTGCGCTTGAGCGGATGTCTATCATGGCGCTTGGCATCATGCCGTATATTTCAGCGTCGATTATTGTACAGATGATGTCAGCGGTACTGCCGTCGCTTGAAGCCCTCAAAAAAGAGGGTGAAGCAGGTCGACGTAAGCTTAACAAGTATACCCGACAAGGGACACTTGCTTTAGCGTTGGTACAGTCATTAGGAATGTGCGCTGGCCTTATTAGCCAGAATCTAACTCTGTCGTCCGGACTTACCTTTTATATCCCAGCGGTTACTTCTTTAGTAGCTGGCGCTATGTTCTTAATGTGGCTTGGTGAGCAGATTACAGAACGCGGTGTGGGTAATGGTATTTCAATGCTGATCTTTGCTAGTATTGTTGCCGGTACGCCAGGTATGATTTCGCAATCTATCGAACAGGTCAATCAAGGGCAGATGAACTTGATTGTACTCTTTATCTTTGTAGTGCTCGGAGTCGCGGTCACCGCGGGTATCGTTTATATTGAACGTGCTCAACGTCGTGTGCCGGTAAACTATGCGCAAAAGCAACAACAAGGTCGTAAAATTTATGCTCAGCAGCAATCACATTTGCCACTGAAGCTTAATATGGCAGGGGTTATCCCTGCTATTTTTGCCAGCTCATTGTTGTTATTTCCAGCAAGTTTAGGGCAATGGGTTGGTCAATCAACCGATCCCACCTTTGTGCAAAAGATACTACAAAATATGGCTTTGGTATTGTCTCCTGGACAGCCGCTATATCTAGTCCTGTTTGGTGCGATGATTATTTTCTTCTGCTACTTTTATACAGCATTGGTCTTTAGTCCGCGCGAAGTTGCCGAAAACCTTAAACGTAGTGGTGCGTATATTCCAGGTATTCGTCCTGGACAACAAACTCAACGATATCTCGATCATGTATTAAATCGACTGACCTTTATTGGCGCGATGTATATGACGGTTATTTGTTTAATGCCGATGGTCGTCCAGTCGTCATTTGGTGTACCGTTTCAACTCGGTGGTACATCATTACTGATTATGGTGGTTGTGGTAATGGACTTCATCTCGCAGATCCAAGCGCATTTGATGACCCATCAATATCATGATCAGACGTTAATTCAGTCGCCCACGCAACCTTAAATACTTTGTATTAAGTAAGCGGTGCGATATTTCAAGGAGCATGCGATGAAAGTCCAAGCATCAGTTAAGAAGATTTGTGGTAGCTGTAAAGTTGTACGCCGTAAAGGCCGTGTGCATATTATTTGCACAGCAGAACCACGCCACAAACAACGTCAAGGTTAATCAAATAAGTAGAATACGGCATTGTGCCTATGCTACCAATTGAATTAACACTTGAAAAATAACGGCGGATGCGATATCATCCGCCACTTGCCGTAGTTTGTACCGATATCTTTTATAGCTTGACGCTATTTGGCCAGTCTGCCTAGCAGATTAGTGCGATAGTGATAACTGTGAAAGGCTAGGTATCAACAGCAATAAATCTGAAAAGCAATGCGCTATTTATAATGAATAATGCTTGTTTTTCTTTAATGGGGAGAAATCGATGGCTCGTATTGCCGGCGTCAACATTCCGGATAATAAGCATGCTGTTATTTCGCTAACTTACATTTTTGGTGTAGGTCGTACCACTGCTAAGAAAATTTTAGAAGCAGTTGGCATTGCACCGACCACTAAAATCAGTCAGTTAGATGATTCACAGTTAGACGCTATCCGTGCACAGATTACAAATTTTACGACTGAAGGTGATCTTCGTCGCGAAGTATCAATGAATATCAAGCGTTTGGTTGATCTAGGCTGCTACCGTGGTATTCGTCATCGTCGTAACTTGCCTGTAAATGGCCAACGTACGAAAACGAATGCGCGTACTCGTAAGGGTCCACGTAGAGCAATTAAAAGATAATTAACTTAGGAAGCTAAAAGATGGCAAAAGACACTCGTAGTCGCAAGAAAGTGGCTCGTCGTTCAGTATCGGAGGGCGTCGCCCATATCCATGCGTCTTTTAATAACACCATTGTTACGATTACCGATCGTCAAGGTAATGCATTGGCTTGGGCCACTTCAGGTGGACAAGGCTTCCGTGGTTCACGTAAATCTACACCATTTGCAGCTCAGGTTGCAGCTGAAGTCGCTGGTAAAGCGGCTCAAGAATATGGTGTTAAGAATATCGATGTTTTGGTCAAAGGACCAGGACCGGGTCGTGAGTCTGCGGTAAGAGCACTAGGTGCATTGGGTTATAAAGTTAACAGTATTTCTGATGTAACCCCAATCCCACACAATGGTTGCCGTGCGCCGAAAAAGCGCCGCGTCTAATATTAAAGACGAAGCTTTTTATTAAAAAAGCTTACAGGAGACATGAATATGGCCCGCTATATTGGACCAAAACTTAAATTATCACGTCGTGAAGGGACAGACTTAGGTCTTAAGTCTGGCGTTAAACCTTACGATGTGAAAACGAAAAAAGCTGGCCGTCCGCCTGGTCAACACGGCGTCAGCCGTAATAAAACCTCGGAATATGCATTACAGTTACGTGAAAAACAAAAAGTTAAACGTATCTATGGTGTGTTAGAGCGTCAGTTTGCAAACTATTATAAAGAAGCGGCTCGTAAGCGCGGTGCTACTGGTGAAAACTTGTTAGCCATGCTAGAAAGTCGTCTAGATAATGTGGTTTATCGCATGGGCTTTGGCTCAACTCGCGCCGAAGCACGTCAGCTAGTCAGCCATCGCACAGTGATGGTAAAAAAAGCCGGTCGTGATGAGTTTGTTCGTGTGAACATTCCTTCAATTCAGCTGCAAGATGGTGATGTCATCGCTATCCAAGAGAAATCTCGCGAACAATTGCGTATTAAAAACGCGATTGAACTGGCTACCCAACGTGGTATCCCAGAATGGCTAGATGTTGATCACAGCAAATTACAAGGCACGTTCAAAAAAGCGCCTGATCGTATTGATCTACCTGCTGAAATCAACGAAAGCTTGATCGTTGAGCTATACTCTAAATAACTGACGTTGCGACTGATGTTAATACTGACATCAATGAATGTTGATGTCAGTAAATAATTCCAGTAAACATAAGTAACGTTAATTAAACCAGTTAAATAAATCGAGGTGACATCATGATGCTAAATGCAACTGAGTTTCTAACGCCGAATGCCATTAACGTGGACACGGTTAATGAAACGATTGCGAAAGTCACGCTCGAACCGTTAGAACGCGGCTTTGGGCATACCCTAGGGAATGCCTTACGTCGTATCTTGTTATCTTCATTACCTGGCGCTGCTGTCATTGAAGCTGAGATTGATGGTGTTGACCATGAATACTCAACGCTTGAAGGCTTGCAAGAAGACGTACTTGACCTTCTTTTGAACTTAAAAGGCTTGGCCATTACTCTTCATGACCAAAATGAAGTATTTTTGACCTTGGATAAACAAGGTCCAGGCACCATTACTGCTGCAGATATTGCCCTGCCGCATAATGTCGATATTATCAATCCAGAATTGGTATTGGGTACATTAAGCGACCGTGGTCATCTTAAGATGCGTCTGCGCGTAGTCATGGGTCGTGGATATGAGCCAGCAAATCAGCGCCGTGAAGATGGCGATACCAAAGCAATTGGTCGTTTAAAGCTTGATGCAAGCTTTAGCCCAGTGCTGCGAGTCGCTTATCAGGTTGAGAACGCACGTGTAGAACAACGTACCGATCTTGACCGTCTTATCGTCGAGCTTGAAACTAATGGCACTATTGATCCAGAAGAAGCAATTCGTAAAGCAGCAACTATCTTGCAACAACAGATTTCTATCTTTGTTGACTTAGAAGCTGAAGAAGCGCCTGAGCCTGTGAAAGAAAAAGAAGAGGTTGATCCAGTGCTATTACGCCCTGTGGACGACCTTGAACTAACGGTTCGCTCAGCCAACTGCTTGAAAGCTGAAAACATTTACTATATCGGTGATTTGGTCCAGCGTTCAGAGACTGAACTACTTAAAACCCCAAATCTTGGTAAGAAATCATTAACGGAAATCAAAGACGTACTAGCGTCTAAAGATTTAGAGCTCGGTATGCGCCTAGATAACTGGCCACCCGCTGACTTACGTGTTGATGATCGTTTCTCTTATCGTAGCCGTTAAACTTTAAGGATATTTGACCATGCGCCATCGTAAGAGTGGAGTCAAGCTGGGTCGTACCGGCAGTCATCGCAAAGCAATGTTCCAGAACATGACCAACTCGTTATTTGAGCATGAACTGATTAAAACAACATTACCAAAAGCTAAAGAATTACGCCGCGTTGCTGAGCCATTAATCACTATGGCAAAAGACGATAGCGTCGCTAATCGTCGTCTAGCATTCAGCCGTATGCGTAGCAAAGCTATGGTAGGCAAACTATTTGGCACGTTAGGTCCTCGTTACCAAACGCGTCCAGGTGGTTATCTGCGTATCGTAAAATGCGGTAATCGTGATGGTGACAATGCACCAATGGCCTATGTAGAATTAGTTGATCGCGACTAAATCTATACGCTATCTGTATATTTTATAAAAAAGCCCCAATAATATGGGGCTTTTTTTTGCGTTGATATTTTTAAATGTTTATTAGCGCTTATTTATTTCTTATAACCACCGCTTATTCATAATAATAGCGAGCTGACGTCGGCGGCACCTTGTCTAATGATTTCAGGTTGGCCGCTGGTCATATCTACGATGGTAGTGAGCTTAGTCGTTTTTATACCAGCGTTGATTAGGCCGTCTATCTGATTGCCTAATAAGTCCTCGATATCGAAAGGATCATCCAAAACATGGTCATGGGTAGGTAATATCAATGAACTGGTCAAGATGGGCTCACCCATTGCTGTTAGCAATGCTTGAGCGATAGGATTGCTAGGAACACGAATACCAATTGTTTTTTTCTTAGCATGCGCCAGTTTTTTAGGTACATCTTTAGTGGCGTTTAAAATAAAAGTAATCGGCGCTGGCGTATGAGCCTTAAGTTGCTTAAATTGCACATTATCTACTGCCGCATAAGTGGCAATCTCACTTAAATCACGGCACAGTAGAGTAAATTGATGCTTATCGTCGAGTTCGCGAATTTGCTTAAGCTTATCAAGTGCATCTTTAGCCCCTAGTCGGCAACCAAAAGCATAGCTGGTATCAGTAGGGTAGATCAGCAATTGATCAGCGCGTAGTAAGTCAGCAGCTTGCTCAATCAGGCGTGGTTGTGGGTTGTCAGGATGAATATAGAATATTTGCATGAGAGCTCCTATTTAATAATATTACAGGTCTTATAGTTTTGGCTTTGTGTCGTTATGATTATTAATATGCTGATTAATTGGACGTCACTATTGATTCGGTGCGTCTGATGTAAGTATGTATTATCTTCTCTTACGTTTAGATAAATTATATCAGTTACATCATTAGTATAGTACCAAAGCAAATATGGATTATAGAGGTAAGGCGTTACCAGTTGTAGGTACTTGTTTAACAGCTTGTTTGATAGCATGTCTGGTAGGTGACGGGCAAATAAAACAGCTGATATCTAATACAATAGATAACGCAAAGCGCGGTTAGTAATTTAAGCTATTTGATAATACAGATCGTTAATAATGCTCGCAGTAATGTTTTCGCATCACGAGGTAGGTTTTTTGGTGCGGCAAGATATTGGGCAGCCTGTCGATAAACATCAGCAGTAAAGGTGCTAGCGCTAGTATCAAAATCGGCAAACAGGTTGTCTTGTGAGACTTGAAAAGGCCGTCTACAGGCAAGAGTAAATAAACACTCTAAGGCCTGGGGCTTTATTTCTAGGCACTCAAATGCGTGCTGTTGTGCTGCTGAGCGTCCATCTGGTGCATACCAATAGCCAAAGTCTGGCAGTTGCCTACGCTTTTCGCCGGCAATACACCAGTGACTGACTTCATGCAAAGCACTAGCAAAAAAACCATGAGCAAATTCAATACGCGCAGGATTGGTGTTATCAGCAGGGATATACTCAGGCTCACTACCACTGCGAACTAATTTTACTTGTTGGCTAGCAAACAGCCTATCAAACAGGGTCATTAAGCTGCTAGTAGCTAACTGTTCGTCATAGTTATTTAGAATACCCGTATCATCACTAACACTAGTACCAATACTAGCATCACTATTTTCTTTTCTATCGAGCGCCTCAATATTGCACAGCGATTGCCGTGCCAGATAGCTCAAATGCTCATCTATGTGAGTTTGTATTGGGCCACTAGCGTCTGCTATCTCATTTTCTAACGCTACCAAATGTTGCAATAAGACCTCGGCGTCAACAGTGTTTAACAAGGTGGAAAAATCAGGATTGGCGGTGTGAGAGATCATAAGTAAATAATTAGCCGAATGAAGGGTCAGATAGTAAAAAACGTATTTTCGACCTTGCCCGCTAAGCTATTATCGCGTCAAATGTCAAAAATCGTAACATACTAGCGCTAGCGTCGTCTTGAGCTTTCGGTTAGTATGGCAGGCAATATTATACACCGTTTTTGACTAATGAGGCCGCGCATGTCAAGTACTCCAGCGAACAAACCATCAGCAGTTCACACCGGTGCTACTCAAGCGTCTATCTTAGTAGATATGCCTGAACATATTTCTTTAGATAAGTGGGCTGATAGCGGTTTTGAGTGGCAAGGCGAAGTAGTGCCGACGACTTTTTCGCGTCTGGCTGCGCAATTAACCACAGAGCACGAGCAACCAAAATTACAAATAGACGCTAAATTATATCGTCGTAGTAATGTTTTGCACCTTGCTTTTAAAACGACTGGTGAGGTATGGCTAAACTGTCAACGCTGTTTGCAACCGGTGGCAATTGATATCACAGATGATTGTGATATTGCGTTATTAGATGATGAAAGCCAAGTACGTATAGTAAATGAGGAACAAGACTACTTGTTATTAAATGAGGTGATTAGCGATCAGACACCTGAGCGTTTATTGCTACTTAAGAATTTAGTTGAAGATGAAATACTGCTCAAAATTCCAATGGCAGCAAAGCATGATGACTGTGAGATGGCTGTTGAGCAAGTGGGAGATATACCTGAAGAGGAAACAGAAAACCCCTTTGCAGCACTGGCTGCATTAAAAGGTAAACTATAAGCCAAACCCTTAATCACCGCGCTTAATTATCTTGCATTAACCTAGCTGTCTCGCCTTTTAGTATTTTTATACATAACAGCGCAAGGCAGGGCTTTATTAATCGGTTAAACATGCGTATAATATCCCGTTTATTGCTTTCTAGCAACGTGCTGTTGGTAGACAGAAACTAACTGAGCGAATTATCCATAGATTTTAGACTTAGTTAGCCTCTCAATGCACGTGGCAAACCCTTTATTAATGATGCTTAAGACTTAGGTTGTTGTGATTACATAGCCTCTGTCAGTATCGATTAAAGCTGAATTTCAAGCTTATCCCTTTAAGTATAGGAGCTATATCATGGCCGTTCAAAAAAGCCGCAAAAGCCGTTCACGTCGTGACATGCGCCGTTCACATCACCGTATGACTGTCGCTGAACTCAGCGTAGACGCCACCACTGGTGAAAAACATCAGCGTCATCATATGACCAAAGATGGTTTCTATCGTGGTCGTCAGCTGTTCAAAGTCAGTCAAGACGCTTAAGTTATTGGCTATATAATAGTTGATGCAAGAATACAATAGCGGCCGTAGTAGCTACGATATTCAAGTACAACTATTATTAAGCAATAAACATTGAGCTAATAAAAGCCAAGTTATTTCGCCATCAACTATTAGATGGCTGGATAATTTGGCTTTTTGTTATGCGTTATCTGCTGAACATTTTGTTTACGATGCATGGCAATTATATACAGCGTGCTATAGCCACAAAACTTAGTTACAGCAGAAGTAGCGCTTTGTTACCCAAGGTCAGCCTGCTCAGTAGCTATGATAATAGTATCCAGCAGTGTATAGTTCGCTAACAATCAGCTATGATTGATGGTTCGTTAAAACATTATTTTAGAATAAATTCCCCAAATAGCCTCTAATTTAGAATACCATCCTTATTTATTTTAGGGATATTTCCAATTATATAAGGAATATTGTCTATGGCATCCGCACCAGATATGACAAAAAAACAGCCCTCTCGTATTGCAGTCATTTTTCCTGGACAGGGCTCGCAAGTAGTTGGTATGACTACCGATCTGGCTGAATTTTATCCTCAAATTCACGACACCTTTACTGAAGCTAGTGCCGCTCTGGGCGAAGACTTGTGGGCAATCTGTCAAGATGAAAACCGACTCAACCAAACTCAGTATACTCAGCCGGCATTATTGACGGCCAGCATCGCAATTTGGCGTGTTTTGCAAACTAAAATGGACAAAGCGCCTTGTTATCTAGCCGGTCACTCTTTGGGCGAATATAGCGCTCTTTGTGCCGCTGGTGTGATTCCTTTTGCCGATGCGGTAAGACTGGTACATAAGCGTGGCCAATTGATGAAACAGGCAGTCGAAGGTATTGATACGGCTATGGCAGCGGTATTAGGATTAGAAGATCATCGAGTCGAAACCCTATGCGAACAGGCAACTGAGCATGTCGATGGTGCCATCGTCGGAGCGGCGAATTTTAATAGTCCAGGACAGGTGGTGGTATCGGGTAACGCTGCTGGTGTTAACGCGGTAATCGATAAAGTGCAGAACACTGGCAAAAAAGCCATTGCTCTAAAAGTTAGCGTGCCGTCACATTGTGCGTTGATGCAGCCGGCGAGCAGTGCGCTAGCTGAAGCCTTAGCAGCAATACCATTTAACCAAGCCAATATTCCGGTTATTCAAAATCGCAATGCTCGAGTTGAGACCAGTGCTCAAGGTATCAAGCAAGCTCTAACTGAGCAGCTCAGTGAGCCGGTGTTATGGTCACAGACCATGCAGGAGTTAGCGGACAAACAAATTAATGTCTTAATTGAATGCGGTAGTGGCAACGTATTGAGCAATTTAGCCAAACGTCAAGCGCAGCCTATTGCCAGTTATCCGGTAGACAAGCCTGTTCGCCTAGATAAACTTATGGAGATTTTAGTATGAGCCGAACGATTACTTTAGTTACCGGTGCAAGCCGTGGTATTGGTAAAGCGGTTGCCAAACGCTTTGCTAAAGAAGGACATTTTGTTATTGGTACTGCAACCACAGAAAAAGGTGCCGCACTTATTGACACTTATTTGCATGATTCAGGTGGCATTGGACGAGTGTTAGATGTCCGTGATAGTGCGCAGATCGATAAGTTGTTCGAAGAGATTGAAAGTGTGTATGGTGCGGTACAAGTACTAGTGAACAATGCCGGTATCACTCAAGATGGCTTGTTGATGCGCATGAAAGATGATGACTGGGACAATGTGGTTGATACTAACCTGTCATCAGTGTACCGAATGAGCAAACGCGCTGTTCGAGGTATGATGAAAGCGCGCCGTGGCCGTATTATCAATATCAGCTCTGTCGTTGCGCAGATGGGTAACGCTGGACAATCTAACTACGCCGCTACCAAAGCTGGGGTCGAAGGTTTCAGTCGTACGCTTGCGCGTGAAATTGGTTCACGGCAAGTAACCATCAACTGTGTTGCTCCAGGCTTAATCGAAACGGATATGACTGACGAGCTCGACGAGCGCCTGCTCAATTCTATGTTGGATGCTGTACCGATTAGCCGTCTTGGCCAACCAGAAGACATCGCCGCTGCGGTACTGTTTTTGGCAAGTGACGAGGCCAGCTATATCACTGGAGCTGTTATTCCAGTCAATGGCGGCATGTATATGTAGTCTGAAAAATAGACGTTACACATTGATAATAAAAATTTGCGTGAACGAGTGTAAACTCTAATAAATGGTGCTACAATAGCGGATACTTTTGTGTCAAAGACCTGTATGATAGCAAGTCTTAATCAGACATTAGATAAGAACGTACAGTAGGTTATAGGGTACTGAATCGGCAACGCTGATTTGATAATCACCATCTTATATGAAATGCTGTCGGCGTGAAAAACAGCGCTATAGCAATTTATCAAAAATAATAGATGAACAAGGAGAGATCTACATGAGTAATGATACCGAGTTAAGAGTAAAAGCCGCAGTAGCTGAACAATTGGGCATGAATGTTGAAGACATCAACAATGATGCTTCATTTATGGAAGACCTAGGTGCGGATTCATTGGACCTAGTTGAATTGGTCATGTCATTTGAAAGTGATTTTGGCATTACTATTCCTGATGAAGATTCAGCAGAATTGACCACTGTTCAAAAAGCAATTGACTACGTACAGGCTCAACTATAAGTAACCACCGTTACCCATTATAGTTCGTTCTTTGAACCGCTTATCCGCAAAGGTAGGCGGTTTTTTTATGGATGTAATTAAATATTTTATAATCATATAAAAATCCAAAAAACTACTTACATACGTGACGTGTATTTAACATTAATCGACACACTTTTACGATGCAAAACTATCCAAATCTAAGGCCTTTGTTATACTCATAATCGGTGACAACAACAATGTTTTCTATAATCCATTACTGTCATTTATATAAATAACAAGATTAATAATTAATAACAACTTAACAAGGAGTTTATATAGGGGAATGTTTAGCTTCGCAAAAGACATTGGTGACAAGATTTTTAACCGTGATGATGACCAGCATGATGCTAAAGTAGAAACTAACGCTGATGCTAACACGCCAGCAGCCCAGTGGCGAGCCCTCTGCTCAGTCGGTAGCAAGCCTTCTTCTACGTCGTATCCAGCAGCAAAATCTGAATATTAGTAATTTAAAAGTTAAATATAACGGTTCAACAGATACGGCAGAGATTAGTGGCTCAGCTAAAACTCAAGCTGACCGCGAAAAGGCTATTATTGCTATCGGCAACGTACAGAATGTCGCAAAAGTTATTGATAATATCGACATTGAAGAAGATGCCCCTGAATCTACGATGTATACGGTCAAGTCTGGTGATAGTTTGTCCAAGATTGCTCAGGACGTTTATGGCTCATCTAGCGATTATTTGAAGATATTTGAAGCCAACAAGCCCATGCTTGCCGATCCAGATAAAATATACCCCGGTCAAGTATTGCGTATTCCTAAGCCATAGATTTTTAATCTATAATCTATAATCTATAATCTATAATCTATAATCTGTAATCTATAGTTTTGTTGGCTATTCCTTCTTAGACTAGAATACCAAGTACAAAAAACGCCTTTTAATTGTTAAAAGGCGTTTCTTATTGTCTATATTTTTATCAATATATAAATCCTATCTAAAGTAGCGATAGTTTATGACGCTGTTCGTTAATTGCCCACTCAATATGCTCATCTAGCATGTCACTGTGAACACCCAACTTAGACTGTAATTGCGTGATGATATCTATACTGGCATTAGCATTACCCAAACCAATAGTGATATTGCGTAAAAAGTTAACGTAGCCTGTGCGCCTGAGCGGGCTGCCTTCCGTGTATCGCAAAAACTCTGTCTCCTGCCATTGCCACAATTCAACTAAGCTACTGTTATCAAGTTTATGCCTGGGGGTAAAGTCATCTACTGGCGTTAATTGGGCATAGCGGTTCCACGGACAGACTAGCTGACAATCATCGCAGCCGAAGACACGATTGCCAATGGCACGGCGGTACTTAGTGTCAATTGACCCTTTGTGCTCGATAGTCAAATAAGAGATACAGGCCGATGCATTGAGCTCGTAGGGCGCGACAATTGCTTGGGTAGGGCAGATATCGATACAGGCGCTACAACTGCCACAGTGGGCCTCAACGGGCTCATCATCAGGCAATTCGAGACTCATAAACAGCTCGCCCAGCACAAAGAACGAGCCAGCTTGCTTATTAAGTAATAAAGTATGCTTGCCTGTCCAACCCAGTCCAGCCGCATCGGCTATGGGACGCTCAAAAATAGGAGCAGAGTCGCTAAACGGTCGAAAAATAAACTCAGTCTCAGCGCCAATATCTAAATGCCGCCACTCAGGCAGCATGCCTTCAATCTTTAGTGCCAATTGTTTTAGACGACCCCGCATGGTTTTATGATAATCACGCCCACGGGCATACCGGGCAATGATGCCCTGATTAGGCCGAGCATTATCGGCGACCGTTCGTGGTGTTGGCGCTTGGGTCAGATAATCCATGCGGACACTGATGATGGTTTTTGCCCCTTCTACCAGCTGTTCAGGATGTGCACGTAGATCGTGGTTATTATGCATGAACTGTAATTGGCCTTCATAACCCTTAGCCAGCCAACGTTGTAGCTGTTCCATTTGTGCAATAAATAACGGATGGTGCACCGACAAAAAACCACAATCAGCAAATCCCAAAGCTTGTGCCTGAGTTTTAATCCATTGTTTTACTTCGGCTGTCGTCGCAAAGCTCGTTAGGTTATTGACCGTGATATTATCTTGCGCCTCACTACTGCCTGCTGATGGCTGTGTGGATTTTTTAGATGGCAGAACCATTTGAGATTTTGTATTCATAAATAATGATAAATGATAGCGTGAATACCGTTATGATAAGCCAGTTAGCGAAGAGCGCAAGGGCAAAGATGCATAAATCTGCATGAGTATTGATATATAAGAGTAATACATAAGGATAAGGACGCTTTTGCTAAGCTTGTATGAGTTAATACCGTTCAGGTTGATAGAAATTAAGTCATAAATTATTAGGATAATAATTGAGGATCAGCTATGTCAATGCAAGCGACTTTACTCTCGCCACAGACAACGATGCCTATTGCGTTATATAACAGCCAGCAACTTTATACGATAGAGCAGGCATGGTTTGCACAAGGTCATGATAGTTTTGGATTGATGCACCAAGCGGCTTGGCAGATGGCACAGCATATCAAACAGCTGAGTGCTCTAAAGTCTTCTGCCTCTCGTTCAGCAGGCATGAGTCCGAGTTACCCGCGTGATAGTCGTCAGCAACGAGCTAGTATTTGGGTGGGACAAGGTAATAATGGTGGAGACGGCTGGCTGATTGCTTATTATTTACAGCAAGCGGGCTGGCAGGTACAAGTCATAGTCGTTGGTGGTGATAAAAGCAATAAAGTTAAGGTCAGTGATAATAAGACTAATAATAAGGCTGCTAACAATAAAGGTGAACAAGCCTCTATAGCTGATGCGATCAAGGCAAAACAACTGGCGTTGTCTATTAACTGCCATTATCAATATTTTGAAGATAGCGTGTATAGCCAAATTAATACTACTCAAAGTCATACAGATAATAACGCTCGACCATGTGAAGCTCCTTTTATAGATATTCCCTTTGTTAATGTGTATGTCGACGCGCTGTTTGGTATTGGATTGGACCGCATACCCACAGGAGTCTACAAGCAAGCAATCACTAGCTTTAACTGGGCTGCTAAGCACGCTACTGCCACTGAGTCTTTGGTGGTGGCCGTTGACATTCCGAGTGGTCTGGTGGCATCCACGGGTCAAGTATTTGAGCGCATAGCGATACAGGCTGATGTGACCTTATGTCTGATTGCTCGTAAATTTGGTCTTCATACTAAAGACGGTAACGATTATAGCGGAGAAGTGCTTGATATACCGCTGATACCTTATCAAACGACTGATCAAGCATTGACGCCAGTCGCGACTTTGCTTAATACCGCACACGACCTATCTGCACGCCGACAAAACAGCTATAAAGGCAGCTATGGTCAGGTACTAATAATCGGTGGCAATCGAGTTGATGGCTCACAAGGTATGGGCGGGGCGGCAATATTAGCAGCTTCCAGCGCGATGGCGACCGGAGCGGGTAAAATCACTGTCGCTTGCCATGAAGCCTTTCACGGCGCGTTATTAACCTCGCTACCAGATGCGATGACTATCAGCTTGCATGATGAGGATGGGGTCAAACGCTTAATTGCAGATGCTAGGGTGGTGGCTATTGGCATGGGGCTCGGTCGTGATAAAAAAGCACAACATTTATTTATAACTTATATCCAAGCTGCAATCGCACAGGGCAAGCCTATAGTAATAGACGCCGATGGTCTTTATCATTTAGCCTCATTGCATGTCGATAACCATGAACTAGTAGCACAGCTGCGACAGTACAGTACTGAATACTCAGTTTGTTTGACCCCACACAGTGGTGAAGCAGCGAAACTGCTTGATAGAGAGGTAAGTGACGTAGAAAGCGATAGATTAGCTGCAATAAAACAGTGTGCGGCGATTTATGGCGGTGCTTGGGTACTCAAAGGGGTAGGTTCCTTAGTATTAGAGCCGGTATTAGAGCCGGTATTAGAGCAACACAAAGTATATGTCTGTGGCACCGGTAACGCGGGTATGGCAACGGCGGGTATGGGGGATATATTATCTGGAGTGACCGCCGGTTTATTAGCCCAACAAGATTTAGAGGGTGAATTACACAGTTTACATCAAGCCGTTCTTATTCATGGGCTGGCAGGAGATAGGCTGGTGAATAGTGATAACAATGCATCGTTATTGATTGGACAGCGAGGTCTACAGGCACAGGATATGCCTGCGGCCATCCGCCATGTGATGCAATTACTGATCATTCATTGACTGATTAATCCTAACCTATAGTCAATGAAAAGTAATATCGATACATAACCTACTGCTGGCATAAGTTGTTCTTGTTTGCTGTGCCTACGCAGACAGAGGCTGCAAAAAGCGTATACCAGCAGTACCGTCGCGTTTTTAAGGTATTTTAACTATATTATCGATAAAATAGCCTTAAAACTAGGTGGTCGAGCCGTTACAGTATTGACTGATTGCTTGTTGAACCCGTTCACGCTTTAGCTCAATTTCACGGCCATCTAAATACTGGCGCTTACCGCTAGCGTCCATTTCATAAATACGGCCACCCACGTTGAGGTTGGTTAAGTTATTACGTAATGATTGACAGCGCTGAGCATTCGCATTTGCCTCTTGATCTCTAATACGCGCCTCTAATTGTGCAACGCGCTGATCCTCTGCATTTTGGGTGTTATTATTTTGGTTGGTTTCAGTTTTGCCCGCCAGTTGGCCGGTATTGGTTTGTCTGCCATCACTACGAAACTCAATGACTTCAATGTTTTTACCATTTTTCGGCGCATGCTGACTGTATTTAACTTCACTATGGCTGCCGATAGATTTATACACCTGGATGGCATGACTGGCATTCATAGTTAGTGCCAGCATACAGGTGGTGCTAAGCGTAACCAGCAGCTTAGTAGCGGTACTTATGGTAGGCGCATATGTAGTAGGCGCATATGGCATAATGGCAATCCTTTCAAATAATAATAAAAACATGCGCAGTCATATAAAAACATCGTATCGGTCTGTTGATAACCTTGCCAGTACAGTAGCATTTGATTCTAGCAAAGAACTATTATGAATGCATACTATTTAATAACCAATAGTTAGGGGTGGGCGTTAGAAGTTTTCCTTGACAATAGCGCCCAAACCATCGAATATAATGGGTGTTGGTTGGTCAGTGAGCGGCTTTTATTATATTGTCGTGGCACTTGGAAATAATAACGACAGGTTACTTATCGGTAGCTCATGTGGTTCTATTTTCTTTGTGACAATGATGCAGCAAAGATAGCAGTTATCGTAACTACTATTAATGATTGCATTTATTGTCTCCGGACTTATCTGTCTACAATGACTAAGATGAACTTATTATTTTAAATCTGTTAAATGCAATCTATGCGGTAAGTAGGCATTGATAGAAAGCATCATATAGCGTGCTGACGCTATGGTAACTTCTTGATAAGTGCGCAATACGATTTAGCATTAAATGTGATAGATGCTCTATTGTTATATATCAAGGTATATAATGAACCATAGTTCGCATCGATAACAAATAATAAACTTCCTTTATAGATGCCCACGCATCTTGTCACGGTACATCGATAATTTCTTGTCACAAAACTGACCCTATAAAGTGCTGTATTTGAGTCGCATACTGTCTTACAACACAGTGGTACTTGGATATAATGGACACACATTCTTGATATGGACAAGGGCTAGTGACTGTTCTCATAAGTATAAGACAACCACGTTTTGGCGTCGCTGTTTACTACTGTGAAAAACTGCTAGTTTGCGCCGCAAAATAAAGGTGATGACAGTGACACAGACTACACAAAGTCCGAATATGACCGGACACACTCAAACGGCTAACGCCGCCAAAAACTTCCCTGAAAAGCAACGAAAACTCGCTGAAGGTAGTGATCAACCAGTAATGCTATCAGGTGCTGAAATGTTGGTGCAAGCGTTGACCGATGAGGGTGTCAAATATATTTTTGGCTATCCAGGCGGTGCGGTCCTGCATATTTATGACGCCTTGTTTCAGCAGGAACAAATTGAGCATATTTTAGTACGTCATGAGCAAGCAGCGGGCCATATGGCTGATGCCTACTCACGGGTCACCGGTAATACGGGTGTGGTGCTAGCGACTTCTGGTCCGGGTGCGACTAACACAGTTACTGCTATTGCTACTGCCTTTATGGATTCAGTACCGATGGTAGTGATTGCCGGTCAGGTACCGAGTAGCTTAATCGGTGAAGACGCTTTTCAAGAAACCGATATGATTGGGGTATCACGTCCTATCGTCAAGCACAGCTTTCAAGTGCGTCATGCCAGCGAAATTCCGATGATTGTCAAAAAAGCCTTCCATATTGCCAAGGCTGGTCGTCCGGGTCCCGTGGTCATTGACGTTCCTAAAGATATGACTGCGCCTAGCGAAAAATATGCTTATGAATACCCAGCAGAAGTGTTCGTACGTTCTTATCAGCCTTCGATTAAAGGCCATAGCGGCCAAATAAAAAAAGCCGTTGAGACCTTACTCGCTGCAAAACGCCCGGTCGTTTATGCGGGTGGTGGTGTCATTTGGAGTAAAGCTCATAAAGAGTTGACTGAGCTTGGTCATCGCTTAAATTTACCTGTGACCAACACCTTGATGGGGCTAGGTACATTCCCAGGTTCTGATCCGCAGTTTCTTGGTATGCTTGGTATGCATGGCACCTATGAGGCCAATATGAGCATGCATCATGCGGACGTCATTTTGGCAGTCGGCGCACGTTTTGATGATCGTGTGACTAACAATGTCAAAAAATTCTGTCCTAATGCGACCATCATTCATATCGATATTGACCCCACTTCTATTTCAAAGACTGTCTTTGCCCACATTCCTATTGTTGGTGACGTAAAATCGGTACTGACGGACATGTTAGGAATCATTGGCGAAGATAAAGAATTAGAGCAGCATGCATTACTAGACTGGTGGTCACAGATCAATGAATGGCGTAAACGTCATGGTTTGCGTTATGACACTAGCACAGACAATGGTATCAAGCCGCAAAGCGCCGTACAAACCTTATGCAAAGTGACTAATGGTAATGCCATTATCACCAGTGACGTTGGTCAGCACCAAATGTTCGCCGCACTTTATTACACCTATAAAGAGCCAGGTCAATGGCTTAACTCGGGTGGTCTTGGTACTATGGGTGTTGGCCTGCCGTATGCTATGGCGGCCAAACTTGCCTATCCTGATCGCGATGTGGTTTGTGTCACCGGTGAAGGCTCTATTCAGATGAATATTCAAGAGCTGTCAACCTGCTTACAATACAATCTACCGGTCAAAATCTTTAATATAAACAACGCGCAGCTAGGTATGGTAAAGCAGTGGCAGGACATGGTGTATGAAGGCCGTCACGCGCAGTCTTATATGAACTCGCTACCAGACTTTGTAAAATTAGCCGAAAGTTATGGTCACGTCGGGATCAAAATTACCGACCCTGAGACTATGGAAGCACAAATTGCTGAAGCAATGGCCATGACAGACAAGCTAGTATTTATTGATGTTCATGTTGATCGCAATGAGCATGTGTATCCGATGCACGTTGCTGGGCAAACGATGCGTGACATGTGGTTATCAAAAGGGGAGCGTACTTAATGCAACAACAACATCTGATTTCGGTATTAATGGAAAACGAAGCGGGGTCGTTGTCGCGGTTAGTCGGCTTATTCTCTCAGCGCGGTTACAACATTGAGACTCTGAACGTCGCACCGACCGACGATCCGACGATCTCACGCTTGACCTTGACCACCACCACCTCCCCTGAAAAAATTGAGCAAGTGACCAAGCAATTGCATAAGCTGATTGAAGTGGTTAAGGTGCTTAACTTATCAGATACTGTACACGTTGAGCGCGAACTAATGCTGATTAAAGTTCGCGCTACTGGTAACGTGCGTGAAGAGATTAAGCGCAGTGCTGATGTCTTTCGAGCACAGATTGTTGACGTCAATGCCAATTTATATACCATTCAAATCGTTGGTGATACTGCCAAGCTTGATGGCTTTATTGAGGTCATCGGTCGCGAACGTATCTTAGAAGTGGTACGCTCGGGTACGATTGGCATTGCCCGTGGTGAAAAAACGCTGAGTATATAACATCATTCTTGTCATTTTATCTAATTGAAAGTATTTAGACTGTTGCAGCTTATCTTAGATAAAATTATTTATTCGAAATTTAAAATCATGCTTATATATTAAGCCATCTTAAGCTAAAGGTGGCGATATAAGCGTTTACTATCCATGGCTATCCATGATTGAGGAAAAGGACTCTACTTATGAACGTTTTTTATGATAAAGACTGTGATCTATCTATTATCCAAGGCAAAAAAGTTGCCATTATTGGTTACGGTTCACAAGGTCACGCCCACGCCTTAAACCTACAAGAATCTGGCGTAGATGTGACTGTTGGCTTACGTGCTAACTCAAGCTCATGGAAAAAAGCTGAAAATGCCGGCCTAAAAGTCGCCGAAGCACAAGATGCCGTAAAAGGCGCTGACGTGGTCATGATTTTGACCCCTGATGAGTTCCAAAAGCAGCTATACAATGACGTGATTGAGCCTAATATTAAACAAGGTGCTACTCTAGCCTTTGCTCATGGTTTTGCCATTCATTATAACCAAGTTGAGCCACGTAGCGATCTTGACGTTATTATGGTTGCCCCTAAAGCGCCAGGTCATACGGTACGCTCTGAGTTCGAAAAAGGCCGTGGTATTCCTGATCTTATCGCCATCTATCAAGATGCCTCAGGTCAAGCCAAGCAATTAGCCTTGTCGTACGCTGCTGGTGTGGGTGGCGGTCGTTCCGGTATTATTGAAACTACCTTTAAAGATGAAACTGAAACTGATCTCTTTGGTGAGCAAGCAGTACTGTGTGGCGGCGCCGTTGAGCTGGTCAAAATGGGCTTTGAAACCCTAACTGAAGCCGGTTATGCACCAGAAATGGCCTACTTTGAGTGCTTACATGAGTTAAAGCTGATTGTTGACTTGATGTATGAAGGCGGTATTGCTGATATGAACTACTCAATCAGTAACAATGCCGAATATGGCGAATATGTGACTGGTCCTGAAGTTATCAATGAGCAATCACGTGAAGCCATGCGTAACGCGCTAAAACGTATCCAGTCTGGCGAATACGCTAAAATGTTCATCACTGAAGGGGCGACTAATTACCCATCAATGACCGCTCGTCGTCGTAACAATGCTGAGCATGAAATTGAACTTACTGGTGCTAAATTGCGCGGTATGATGCCTTGGATTGGTAGTAACAAAATTATCGATAAAGACAAAAACTAAGTGGTTACTTAACAGCTTTTAACCAGCTGTGGAGTCAATACACTCCAAAACAGTTATTACCCGTGCGATCAAGTTGATTGTACGGGTTTTTTTATGAGTTTTCTTCGGACTGGTTTGTGAGGGGTAATTTGATGGATATCCAGTATTCGGCTTGAAAACCTATGTTGGCTGCCTAATATAAGAGTCCGGCATAGTTGTTAATCAGTTAACGACCGCCGCATTTATTTTTCCTTATTCTCAGATTATAGGTTGTGTGTTGTGCAAATACCTTTTCCAGACTGGCTGACGCCGCAGTTCGCATATATTGTCCTCAGCGCCATAGTTGCCGTTCTCATTTGGACAGAAGGGGAGATGCTCAAGCGCACTGATGGCAAGCTGCCTAAATCATTATTATTTCAAATCAGCTCTCTATTAGATACAGCCTGGTTTTTTGTCTCAGTAGTCATGCTATATGTGATAGATTTAACACCTCTAGCTACTGCTGTTCCTGCTGCCTATGGGATTTACACTATCTTTGGCTGGGTTTATGGCACTCGCTTAATCAAACGCAAAGGTATTCCAGACTCGCCCAAAGATTTAGTCGTACCCCCTAAATACATTGCCTACAGCCAGTCATTTTCGTTGATATTCTTTGCCCTTTGTTTATTGGTATTGACCTCTCCATGGTTACCGCTATCTAACTAACCAGTAGCCTAGGGTATGACCTATGACCTATGACCTATGACTTATGACTGGTACTAGCGAGTAATCAATGATTTATTATGTGTCATAAAGTCCAAAGCGACAATAAATAATAATTATTAGACAATTATGCTCTCGAGCTAAAAACCTGAAATATATAAGCGAATAGGCTATAAGAATGCCATAAAAGTCTCGTTAGATAGCTAGTTGATCATTTACAAAAAGACCTAATTTAAACTTCTACCGTTAAGAAAAGCTGTTATAATAAATTTGTACTCATAGGATTTAAGACGAAAGTGAGCTATCTTAAAGATATACCACCTTCGACTTCGAGCATCTGCTCACAAATCAGACGAGTATATATCAATTAATCGGTGACGACACACGTCTCGCCAACAGTTAAAGAGTTAGGAAAATTTATGTCAGATAAAGTTGAAGGCACTGTAAAGTGGTTTAATGAAGCTAAAGGTTTTGGTTTTATCGCTCAAGACAATGGCGGACAAGACGTATTCGCTCACTACAGCGCTATCCAAGGTGGCGGTTTCAAAACCCTAGCCGAAGGACAAAAAGTGTCTTTCATCTTAGGTGATGGCAAAAAAGGCCCACAAGCTGAGCAAATCGAAGCTATCTAATCTAACTGACGACTAGTTTCGGTTGATTTATCAGTCATTACTACAGTCACCAGTTAATAGATACTTATAGATTACTATGTCGTTAACACGACAAAAATACTGTTTAGATTGTATATTAAGAGCAACCTCTCATCAGGTTGCTCTTTTTTGTTATAAAAATGCTTTTAATGACGTTCGTGATAGTGAGCTGTAAATAAGCCGGGTTAAGTAATCGTCGGAAAATAAATTGGTATTATAAATGACAACAAAATATCAAGCATGTTGAGGGCGAGTAATGCTATAAAGGTAGAGAAACCCAAACTATTAAATAAAAAAAGGGACGATTTTATAGATTTAAAGGCTATTTTCTAGAGAATGGTGACAAATTTATGACGCATTATTCACGCCCTTGTCTTGACCTTATCGGCATGCTCACGCAAGATAGTTGAGTATAATAAATAACGATGAACTTAGGTTTTGTATCACTTGTCAACAATCTTGCTAAGCAAGTACATTTTATTTCGGTATTCCCTTGCAGGGGTTTTATTGATTAGTGACCCCTGGCTAAGTCATAATATCTGATTGAAATTTTGAACGACAATAAACCAGTGGTTTTTAATTTATAATTTTTTAATTCATAACATTAATAAACGAGGAACGTATGAAAGCATTAGTAGCGGTCAAGCGTGTCATTGATTATAACGTCAAAGTTCGTGTAAAAGCTGATAACTCTGGTGTGGATCTATCCAACACCAAAATGTCTATTAACCCCTTTGATGAAATCGCGGTTGAAGAAGCGGTGCGCCTAAAAGAAGCGGGTGTGATCGACGAAATCATTGTGGCCTCAATTGGGCCAAAAGAATCACAAGAACAGATCCGTGCTGCCTTAGCACTGGGTGCTGATCGCGGTGTACTGGTAGTATCTGATGACAAGCCTTATCCGCTACAAGTAGCTAAAATCTTGAAAAGCATTGCTGAGCAAGAAGGCACCGACATCATTTTATTGGGTAAACAGGCCATCGATGATGATAACAACCAAACTGGTCAGATGCTTGCTGCGCTAATGGGTGCTGGTCAGGGTACATTTGCCTCAGAAGTTAAAGTCGAAGGCGATAAGGTAAATGTCACTCGTGAAGTTGATGGTGGCTTACAAACTGTTGAACTTGCACTACCAGCAGTCATTACCACTGATTTGCGTTTAAATGAGCCACGCTACGCGAAGTTACCAAATATCATGAAAGCGAAAAAGAAACCGCTTGATGAGAAAACACCGGCAGATTTTGGTGTAGAAATGGCTTCTAAGCAAGAAATTATTAAAGTCATGCCACCTGCTGAGCGTAAAGCTGGTATCAAGGTGGGTTCAGTTGATGAGTTGGTCGATAAGTTGCGCAATGAAGCACAGGTAATTTAATCTTTGCTTTGGTATCTACATAGTAGTTATATGTTTGCCGTCGTACTCTGAAAGCTAGGCCTATAAATAACTATGTGTATAACTGACTGTACAAATCGACGATACGAATAAATAAGGGACAAAAATAATGGCAATTTTGGTATATGCAGAACATGACAATGCCAGTCTAAAAAAGGCAACCTTGAATACTATCACTGCTGCTAAGCAAATCGGCGATGACATTCATGTATTGGTCGCAGGTAGTGGTAATCAAGCGGTAGCTGACGAAGCTGCAAAAGCAGAAGGCGTGAGCAAAGTACTTCTTGTCGATAATGCTGCCTATGAGCACCAAATGGCAGAAACTATTGCGCTATTGGTAGTTGATCTTGCTGGCGATTACAGCCACATCATCGCTCCAGCAACTACAACTGGCAAGAACTTTATGCCACGTGTTGCTGCTTTACTTGATGTGAGTATGCTATCAGACGTGACTGCTGTCATTGATGCGCAGACATTTGAGCGTCCTATCTACGCGGGTAATGCGACAGCAACCGTTAAAACCACAGAAAGTAAAATCGTCCTAACGGTACGTACTACTGGTTTTGACGCTGCTGCAGCTGAAGGTGGTTCAGCGACTGTTGAAACTATCGATAATGTGCAACAGTCTGACAAATCAAGTTTTGTTAATGAAGAGATGGCCACCTCCGACCGTCCTGAATTGACTTCGGCCAGCATTGTAGTTTCTGGTGGTCGCGCGTTAGCAAATGGTGAGAACTTCACTAAATACATTGAGCCATTGGCTGATAAATTGGGCGCTGCTGTTGGCGCATCACGTGCGGCTGTCGATGCAGGTTATGTTCCAAACGATATGCAAGTGGGTCAAACGGGTAAAATCGTAGCTCCAGACTTGTACATTGCTGCCGGTATTTCAGGTGCTATCCAACATTTAGCGGGTATGAAAGATTCTAAAATCATCGTGGCGATTAATAATGATCCAGAGTCACCAATCGCTAGTGTGGCTGATTATTTCTTAGAAGCTGATTTGTTTGATGCGTTACCTGAGCTTACTAGCAAGGTTTAATAGCCAGAGTCAACAAATTACTCACTTACTATGATGTCAAACATGCTCGATGTGATAGAGATACAATTGCTATTCGTATTCCTCTTATTAATTTGCGCCTGACGTGTTGATAGTAAGCGACCAGACAAGCATAAAAAAATCCCGCCATAATGATGGCGGGATTTTTTTATACTCAAAAGAGAGGCTATTTAGGAGTAGTGGCGTTGACGTAAGGTTTCATACAAACAAAGTGCGCCTGCAATGGCGACATTGAGACTTTCTTGACCATTAGGTTGCGGCAATGCAATAGGGGTAGCACATTGCATTAAGTCGGCACAAACACCCTGACCTTCATGGCCCATGATCCAAGCGATTGGCGCCTGGAGATCATGCTCGTAAATTAAAGTATCGGTATGCGAGCTGGTTGCCAATAGCGGGACTTGTACATGATCTAGAATCTCTGTGCTGCTCAGTCCTTCATAAATATTTAATGCAAACTGCGCGCCCATGCCGGCACGCAAGGTTTTGGGTGACCATGCTTGGGCAGTCGCGCTGGTGCACAATACAGTGTTGATACCGACTGCTGCTGCGGTTCGCAGCAGGGTACCGACATTACCGCTGTCCTGTACATCATTGAGAATCAGGCAGTCATCATTAATCATTGGCAAGTTTGGGGTCGGTATATCAATAATCGCCATGATATCAATGCCAACACCTAAGCTACGAATGCTTTGATATAAGGGGTCAGACACGGTTAAAATAGCAGTATAGGTTGGCAAACGGGTCAAAATCTGCTGCACCTCGATATCTGCCTGTGCTGATTCTGCTAGTAATATTTGTACAAATGGATAATCACTACGCAGCGCCGCATCGATTAGATGTACGCCTTCAAGTATGGTCTGCCCCTGTTTTTTGCGCTGGCGTGCCTGTGACAAAAGCGCGCCTGCCAGTTTTACCGTCTGGTTTTTATCTGAGGTAACTAAGATAGTGGGCTCATTTAGATTCGATGTCATAATAGACCGTTTAAAAGTAAACATTAAATTAAAAATGACTTATAACAAGTCTGTCTTATTTTTCGCTATGCTGTACATGTAATTCTTTCACATAATCAACTTCGTTTTTGCTGCCGAGTACCACTGGGACACGCTGATGAATATCAGTGGGATCTATATCAAGAATACGATTGACGGCGTCAGTTGCCGCGCCGCCAGCACGTTCAATCAACAGGCTCATGGGATTGGCCTCATACATTAAACGTAATTTGCCCGCTTTATGCGCATACTTAGTATCAAAAGGATACGCGAATAAGCCACCACGACATAAGATACGATGCACGTCACCGACCATTGCTGCTACCCAGCGAGTATTAAAGTCGCGACCGCGTACTCCAGTCTCGCCAGCAATGAGCTCATCGATATATTGTTGCATGGGTGCGCGCCAGTAGCGATAGTTTGAACCATTGATAGCATATTCGCTAGTGTCAGCAGCGATTTGCACATTATCTTCTATCAGCACATAATCATCGCTATCTGGATCTAGACTAAACATAACGACATTATCGGCGACAGTCAGTGCCAACATAGTAGAGGTGCCGTATAATAAATAACCCGCTGCTAGCTGCTGATTGCCGGGCTGCAAAAAATCACTATTTTCACTGATGTGACCTTGGCGTTGATAAGGTAGAATAGAAAAAATTGTCCCTACTGCCATGTTAATATCAATATTTGAAGAGCCATCCAGTGGATCGAATAACACTAACAAGCTACCATCCGCATTGGCAGGAGTGGCATTATCAAGCTCTTCTGAAGCCACGCCAGCACAATGTGTGTTTTGCTCCAAAGCATTTAAGAGTAAATCATTGGCCAGTACATCCAGCTTTTTTTGCTCTTCGCCTTGAATGTTTTGATTGCCTACTTCGCCTAAAATATCTGCTAATGCGCCTTTTCTAAGTAACTGTGAAATAGTTTTGCCAACGTCAGTGATGGTCATAATTACATCGCTAACCACAGGATTGGCTGCATGGTTGTTTAGGTATTGCGCTAGGGTCGTCATAAGGCTTCCTGATAAATGGGATTAAAGGGTACAGAGTGTTAGAGGTGTTATTTATTAGGTGAGGCTACACTTATAAAAAATATAAAATAAGCCAAAATAGGCCGTTAAGTGGGCAAATATTTAAATAGCCGATACCGTATCTTTGTCCTGACCACAAAATCAGCTACACTATATCCATTATTATTCATAAGTTGAGCAAAAGTATTGTTTGTGACGGTCAACAGCCGTCTATTTGCAGCATCGCTAGCAGTGTTATTGAGATTATTGGTGCCAGTAGCTACCACTGCGGTAAATTGTAGCAAATAAGCGTCAAAATGTCCTTGTATCTGTACTCATCGCTATAAATGAATAGAAAGTTATGAATGAAGCCATATAAGCCAAATCAATATAAACCGACAATAAAGACTTGCCATTATGTCAAATTTTATAAATAACAGTTCAATAAATATGGTATCGCCGTCTGATGATGCCAAGTTCGATCCTGATAACATTCATCAAAGGCTCAATAAATCGTTAAGCCGCCCGCAGCTGAACGTCGATGGTAGCCTTCGGCATTTCTTAGGCGTAGAAGGCCTGAATAAAGCACAACTGCAAGCTATTATCGCTAAAGCGGAAACGTTTTTCGATGATAATGGCCAGCTTATAAACAGCCCAGAGCTTAGAGGCTGTACCGTGATGAATCTATTTTTTGAGCCATCAACGCGTACTCGAACCACCTTTGAGGTGGCAGAAAAGCGTTTGGGTGCTAACGTATTAAACATTGATATCGAACGCTCTAGCACCAAAAAAGGTGAGAGTCTGCGTGATACGCTCTGGAACTTGCAGGCGATGACCGCTGATATCTTTGTGGTACGGCACTCTGCATCAGGCGCCGCTCATTTTATGGCTACTGAGGTGACACCAGACATCGCTATTATTAATGGCGGTGATGGCTGGCATGCGCATCCGACCCAAGGAATGCTCGATATGTTGACCATTCACCGTGAAGCGCCGCGTCCGTTTGAGGCGTTATCAGTCGCTATCATTGGTGATATCAAGCATTCACGAGTGGCGCGTTCAGATATTAGTGCTTTGCAAACGCTGGGGGTAAAAGACATCCGGGTTATTGCACCACGCACTTTATTACCTAAGGGTATTGAGCGCTTTGGGGTACAAGTATACGAAGATATGAACAGCTGTGTGACCGATTGCGATGTCATCATGGGTCTGAGAATACAAAATGAGCGTATTGGCTCGCCTTTACTGGCCTCATCTAGCGAGTATTATAAGCATTATGGCATTACTCCTGAGCGGGTAGCATTGGCTAAACCTGATGCCTTAATCATGCATCCAGGGCCGATGAATCGCGGGGTAGAGATTGCCTCAAGTGTCGCTGATGGTGCGCAGTCAGTGATCTTAAAGCAAGTCAATAACGGCGTCGCTATTCGTATGGCAGTGTTGGCAATGGCAATGGAAGGGCAACGTGCGCATCAAGCGGCTAGAAAATACTAGCCAGTTCTACCAAGATGAAGATGCTGGTTATACTCGCCAGTTTATCTTGGAGGCGAAAAAATTATATTGATTTTAGTTTATCCTGCTTTGCTATCTTATTTATCTAATGTTTATTAATACGGTAATAACCTCTATGACCAATGTTATAACCCCTCATGTACAGATGCTCGACTTACTGCCTAAAACCTTTAGAAACTCGCTACCAAGCGCTGCTATAGATCAGCTGGCAAACTTTACAGCTGAGCGTGAAACTTGGCTGCTACCGCCATTGGTTGATCTATGCGCACGCCTGCGTGAGCCTGGACAACAGCAACACGGAACCCTCGCTTCAGAAGGGCGTGCTGCACGTGCTAATGGTTTTTTGCATGTGGTTATTCCACCTGATACCAGTCCTATTTTAGAAAATGGCTCGTTACTTAAAGGTCTACGTGAGCGCGCACTTGAAGATGGTGGTATTTATTTGCATATTCTGGGCGCCTTAAGCGCTGGTCTTAAAGGCGAGCGCCCTTCTAATATCGCTGGCCTAAAAAAAGGTGGCTGTATTGCAGTTTCTAACGCTCGGCGGCCCTTTAGCAATGATTTAGTACTACTGCGGACCCTGGAATACGCAGCAACTTTTGCCATGAAAGTATTCTTTTATCCTGATGAGCCTAGCTTGTCTAATGATGGGGTGGCGCATGAAGGCTATATTGCCTCATACCATGGTTTGCAAGGTATTCCGTGGATTGCTGAAACTGTGGCATTATCAACCCAGTTATTGATGGTTGAAGAGACCGGAATAGCGGCACACTTTAGTCAGCTGTCCTGCAAGTCTTCGGTAGAACTGATGCGCTGGGCCAAAAGTAAAAAATTGCCAGTGACTTGTGATGTGGCCATGCATCAGCTGTACCTAACAGATGATAATTTAGAAGGGTTTAATGCGATGGCCTATGTATTACCACCACTGCGTAGTAATACCGATCAAAAGGCGCTACGTCGTGGTTTAACAGACGGCACTATTGACGCGATTTGTAGTCATCATGAGCCATTAAATGCCACTGCAAAAAAAGCCCCGTTTGAAGAGAGCACGCCCGGCATTTCAAACTTTGATACTTTTATGGCGCTAGCCTGCCAATTGGTACGTGATGAGGTGCTCACCTTAGAGCAACTGGTCGATAAAATCTGCCTGAATCCTGCAAAAATTGCGGGCATTGATACACAATATCAAGATATTGGTGGTGCCATAGTGGTTGATCCTAATCTCGAATGGCAGGTGACCGCAGAAACGATGCATTCCAGTGGTAAAAACACCCCCTTCTTTACTCAACGGTTACAAGGGCGCGTTGTGGAGACTTTCTTTGGCTAACTTGCCCCCTCAGGACGACAGTCAGCAGCTGCCCCCGATGGGTCAACAGCATAAGCCAACAGACAATAACAACCCTAGGAAGAGACCGCGACCCAAAGCAAGTAAGTCTAGCGAGTCTATTAAAGCAGTCGCAATTTATGAACTGGTAAAAGGTATTGGCGCGCTGATAGGCGCCGTTGCGTTATGGCTGTGGCATAAAGATATGGAGCGCTGGCTGTCAACAGCAACACACTCTTGGCAACAGAGTTTTGGCCGCCTGCTTGCCCCGCAAGTCGAGAGCGCGGTACAGATTGCGCAGCAGGCCGGCAAAAACTGGACGTTATTCTTGTTATTAATATTTTCTTATGCGAGCCTGCGCTTTATTGAGGCTTATGGACTATGGCAAGATAGAACTTGGGCCTATTGGTTTGGAGTGGTGGGTTACGGCATATTTATTCCCATCGAGCTGTATTATTTGCTCACGAGCCCCTTTGACTGGTTTAAACTAAGCATTTTAGTCTTAAATATTGTGATTGTTATTATTGTTTATCGCAATATGAAACGCAAAGGTCTGATATAGAGTCTCACTATCTACGCTATGATTGGCATTGAATATGACTGGCTCTAAACATAATTAGTATTGAATATGAATGGCACCAAAACCTTGAGCCCAGCAAAAGAAAATTTCCTTGGGTGGGCTTATTGCTTTGGAAGCTTAACGATACTTCCGCAGAAATGTTCAATCAGCAAGGTGTTAAGAAGCATTGTCCACTGACTTCTCTTCAGTAGGACAAATAGTTTTGGCCACTTTACCGACACTTAAACCCTGCACTAAGATAGAAAACACCACCACCGCATAAGTCAGGGCTAATAAAATATCGCGCTCAGATCCTATTGGCAGCTGTAATACTAACGCCACTGAGATACCGCCGCGCAGTCCGCCCCAAGTTAATACTTTCCACGCACCGTCCGGCAGATTGAGCTGACGGCTAAAGGTCTTGGTAGTCATACCTACTACGATAAGGCGAGCCAGTAGGGCGATAATAATAGTTAAGCCAGCAGCAATAAACAAGTTACCGGAGTAGGCAATCATCACTACTTCAAGACCAATCAAAACAAACAAGATCGCGTTTAGTATCTCATCAATCAATTCCCAGAATAGATCAATGTAGTGGCGGGTCTTATCACTCATCGCCAGCTCACGCCCGCGATTACCAACCATTAGCCCCATCATTACCATAGCTAACGGTCCTGACAAATGCCAATGACTGGCCAGCGCATAACCGCCTATTACGCCTGCCAGTGTTAATAGCACCTCTTCTTGATAACTGTCGATACTTTTGATGAGGTAATATAGAATTGCCCCTAATACAATACCGAATACGATACCGCCGCCAGCCTCAACTGCTAGCGTGTGCGCCACATAATTGGCGGTTGGAATATCACCACTAGATAATATCCCAAGTAGTATTACGAAAATAACGACACCGATGCCGTCATTAAATAACGACTCGCCTGCAATGACAGTTTCGATGCTCTTAGGTGCGCCTGCCGAAGCCAAAATACCCATTACAGCGATTGGGTCAGTAGGCGATATCAAAGCACCAAATAACAAACACCAAATAAAAGGTAGCCCAAAGCCGAACAGTGGCAGCATAAAATAAAGTGCAGTAGCGATTAGCACTGCCGATACTACCGTACCGATACAGGCTAAAATACCAATCGGCAGTTTGTAACGTCTTAAATCACCAATATTGACATGTAATGCACCTGCGAATAGCAGCATAGATAACATGCCATCAAGTAATACCTCGGTAAAATCAAGTTGATCCAATAAGCTAACCTCATAATCAATCAGCTGATCAAAGCCTAAAAATCCTAAAAATATGGCTACAATAGATAACAGGATAGAGATAACCATGACACCGATGGTCGTTGGTAGACCGATAAAACGGTGATTTATATAGGTCAGTGAGGCAGTAATCGATAAAAAAATGGCGCTGATTTCAAGTACGGTTAGGTCAGTTGCAGATGCCATGAAGAGAGTCTCAAATTAATATAAAAACCTGTTTTAAGCCCAAATGTGGTCAGGGTTATGTGCAGGGTGAATCTTATGGTTTTACTGATGTTCACAAAAATCAATCTTTTATAAGAGCTTAGCTCGACTGCGTCTGTAGCGCTTGATGAATATGAGTTGAAAACGCGCTGACATATTCAAAGTGTTGGTGGTTGGCATCATCGTTATGGATAAACTGTCGTGCTTGATGGCACATTGCCTTCAGATCAACGACCAACTCGTTATAACTTAGATTTTCTTCTCCTGCTCTTTCAATTAGAGACAGCTCGTGTAGTAGCGTTTGTCGTTGAGCGCTGTTGACACGGGCATAGTTAAGATCGGTCATTGCCTGACACAAAGCTTTTAAAACCATTAAGTCAGCAGTGGCATAGCGACGTATTTCTCCAAGAGACACATCAATAAAGTCGGATATTCTAGGAGTTTTAGTAATGACCGATAATATCGCTACTCGTGATTGGTTGACGATGACTTCAGGCGAGTCCTCATTATGTGGAAGAGTATAAAAATGATAGGAATTAGGCGGTTGCCGACGCATCATCAAACTCAGACAGGCAGTCAACGACTGTACGCAATTAACAGCGGTTTTAGGGTCGTTAATACCAGGAGATAGAGCCCGTACTGCAATTTCGGTCATTTGTCCCAAGCTGTAAGCAATATCATTAGAGTGTACCGGTCGGCGTTCAAGATGAATGCCTGTCGCAAAACGTTGCCAAAACAGGCCATCAGGTGTGCGCGGCATAATAGCAAGATTGGCAGTTTGGGTTTTTTGTAGGTTGCTGGCATGATCGGTGGGACGCTGATAAAAATATCCCATGACATTTTTGTCAGTGACAAAGTGCCCTAGATTGGTATGCAACTGCAGTACGCCGCCATAATCTTGCGCCAAAGTGACCAGCGATTCAGTATAAATTTGCTGGAGATAGCCTGAGCTTGGCGCATAAATGGCGGTCGCTGGCCAGTCAGAAAACTGTGTCACATCTTCATGTGTTAAATCGCGCTGGTACTGAATTTCACAGTTATCACTGTACCAATAATTAATATTTTCAATGGCATCATCGCTGGCATCTTTAATGACATGAGAGGCTTGAATAGCATGCACCATGTGTTGCACAAAATAGACCAACAATAAGGCGCAGACAATAGCCATGATAATAGCAAAGGTCACAGCCAACTGCGGCACACCAAATTCAACATCGTATTTATGAATAGATTTTAAGACCAATAAGCTGTAGCTAAAAGTACCGATAAATGCCCCAAGTACGAACTGGTTTGGGGTATCAGTCAAAAAATTACGTAATAATCGTGGCCCAAATTGAGAAGAGGCCATCGATAGCACAGCAATAGTGATTGAGAACGTCGTGCCTGCTACCCCAAGTACTGCTCCTGCAATCGCTGTCATGATAGCGCGCGCTGCTTGATCATCACCAGTAAAAGCAAAACTAATTTCCTTGACAGTTTCACGATCAAACTGCTGATCAATAGTGACTAAGATGGGTGCCAGAATTATGCCAAGTAACACACAAGCCGTTGGGATAAACCAGTAGGAGCCAAGCAGCTGCTGCCATAGATTTCTCAAGCGCTCAGGTAAGTTAGTTAAGGTCTGTATTGACCACAGATGTAGAAATTTCCTCACCCACTGTAAGCTGATAGTAATAATGTTATTAGGCAGTTTATATTTAGTATTATTCACCCCCACGATCTCCAGAATTTATATATTCTTAATTTTTTATAGTGGTTACTCGATATTTCGTAGTAGTAAGGTCGTTTAGTGATGACTTTCTGGATTATCATCTTCAGTAATAATATGGCCCTTACTCTCGTTAGCCTCATTGGTAGAAGATTGCCATTTTTCACTATCGCTATCAGGTATTAAAATTTCACGATCATGGTTATCGCACTCTACCTCGCTGTCTTTATCATAAGCTGCTGGCTCAAATTTTGGTGTGTCATTATTATCGGAGCCCTTAGTAGAGGACTTGCCAAAATTTTCATCGACAGACTTTCTAACCGTTTTATGATCACCGCTGCTATGTGCAGTCTCTTTATCAGTTGATGATTTCTGGCGTGGCTGACTGTGGGCAAAAATAGCAGATAAGGGTAAATTAAGTTGCTCTTTAGCACAGGCTTCAGTATTTTCAAAACGATTGACCAACAAGCTGAGCCATGGCTTTTGCTGATCTTGTTTCATTTCATCAAGCTCATCTTTAATCGGTAGCGGATAAGGCAAGGTGCGATAAAAATCCCACAGTGTCATATTACTAAGGTCTTTTTTGAGCACATAATCATCGTCTTCGGTCATCGCAATTAAATTGCTGTCTTGCAGGTAGTTGATATAGGTATACCATTTCGGCAGCTCTTTGCGACCCAGCACATTGCGCAGCTCTTGTTCGCTTACCGCATCACCTGTTAAATGATGAGTATAAACTAGATTAAGCATATCCAGTAAGCTCAGCAGTGGATGACGCGGATAGACTTCTTTGGTCTCAAAAATTGTCAAGGTATAACTAATTTCAACGCCCAACAGAATCAAATTCCATGACAAAAAGATCCATAATAAAAAAATCGGTAATGCAGCGAATGCGCCATAAATGGCTTCATAGCTGGTAAAGTTGGTCATTACCGTACCAAAGACATACTTAAGTAGCTCAAATACAATGGCTACAAAGACACCAGCAATAGCCGCATTTTTCACAGGTACGCGTGCTTTTGGAATAAACCAATACATAGCAATGAAACCTGCCATGGTTACTCCAATGGATACGACCTGTACCCAAAATGACCAGTCAATACCATAACCTGCAATTTGGCGATTCAAAAAGCCTAGACTTTGTACCGTACTTGAGGCGATAAATGCAGTGCCGAGTACCAGTGGGCCCAGGGTAACAATGGTCCAATAACGTAACATGCTCTTCATGCCGCCGGAACGATTTTCTACGCGCCAAATCTGATTAAAGGCGCGCTCAATAGTAGTCAGGGTTAAGATAGTCGTCACAAATAATACCATCGCCCCGATAGCGGTTAAATTAGAGGACTTTTCAGCGAAACTATTAATGTATTTACTAACTTGCAATCCTGATTGTGGCAGCAAGTTACTATAGATGACTTCATAAATTTGTGCTCTGACTGAAGCGAGTGCTGGTACAGAAGATAAAATCATCAGCAATACAGTCAACATAGGAACAATGGACAGCATAGTGGTATAAGTAAGAGAGGCGGCTTTTTGTTGGCAATTGTCTTCGAAGAAGTGCCGCGTTAAAAATCGCAAAAACTGAAACCAGGGTTGCTGTAAAAATGGGATTTTTTTTAGTAAGTTTTCCATGTCGACCATTTAGAGCGGTTAAAAGTAAGAATAGTGTAACAAAAATATGCTACCAGAATCTGCCACTTATTTGTGTCAAAATGCTCAAGGTCGTAACAGTACTAATAACAGTGCTACCAATAATAAATCTGCTAAAAATAGCACTGAACGATACGTTTGCATCTGGGCTTATGAGTCGGGCATAATATACATATACGCTTATACTTATGCGCTTATAATAGTAATGACTTTAAAAGAGTCACTCATCATTTTAAAAGGAAGCTTTGCTAATGAGTCAGACCACCCCTTATGTTTTGGTACTCTATTACTCTAATTATGGGACTACTAAGACTTTGGCTTATTCGATTGCTCAAGGTATTGAAGATGCTGGCATGACGGCGCGTATTCGTACTGTACCAACGGTCGCGCCTGAAACCACGTCAAGTAAGCCTGCGATTCCTGACGAGGGTGATCTCTACTGTACGATGGATGATCTAAAAGACTGTATAGGTCTAGCCATGGGTAGTCCGACCCATTTTGGTAATATGGCCGCACCCCTGAAATATTTTTGGGACACTACGGTTACCGTTTGGCTGGCAGGTGATTTACAAAATAAGCCCGCTTCAGTATTTACTGCCACAGGCTCGATGCATGGTGGACAGGAAACGACCTTGCTAACTATGATGTTGCCACTGATCCATCATGGCATGATGATTATTGGTATTCCATATGCTGAGCCGGCGCTAAATCGTACCAGTCGTGGTGGCACGCCTTATGGGGTGAGTCATGTTAGTGGTGCTGCCCACGACCAACCAGTAACAGCAGACGAGCTTGAATTAGCGATAGCCCAAGGTCGCCGCCTAGCTATTAGCGCGACCGCTTTAGCGCAAGCGAATTGGAAACGTTAAACTAATTTAGTTTGACGGGCCAGTCTGTTAGTGTTGACCAATCGGCTGGTTTTAAAAGGGTAACAATGGTTTAATGAGTTAGCCACTATTTATGTAATAGCTGTAATCATTAGTGGTCGCAAATGAATACACCAGCATTCTCAGAAACACTTCCAGCATTTTAAGTAACACTCTAAGTAACACTCTAAGTAACACTCTAAGTAACATTGTTCTGTGTAAGAATGAATGATGTCATCAATTAGGAAGCACATATATCTAATGCCGAATCATTCCAACCCTGCTAAACGTCCAACGCCGACTAAACAGTCCGCTAAAGCCAACAAGCCTATTGCCCCAATGCGTCAGCGCTTAGTATTGACCTGGTTAGCTTGGCTAGTCTATCGCTTGCTAGGACTGCCTATTTTAATCAGTATTTTTAACCCAATGAATCCTGATATCATTGGTGGTATTGCTTGGCAAGCATTGTGGCTGGTGCCAGCCCTGGTTTTAACGCCGTCGATATTACGCGGACGCTCGCCTTATGCGCTATTGATAGACAGCATGGTGACCTTGGTTTATCTAGGGGCCAGTGGGGTTGTGCTGTTCACTCGCATTTATGGCAGTAGTTGGGCAGAGTTGGCAGTCTATTTACTTGATTTTGTATTAATACTTTTGATTAATACCTGGTTGTTCTTGCTATTAAAACGTCTACCCTCAATGAATAATGTAGAAAAAAAACCCAGACAACACTAAGTTTATCAACGGTTATGGGTTTAAGGGTACACAATAAAGTCATAAAAAAGCGGCGCTCTAATAGTTAGAGCGCCGCTTTTTTATGATAAGACTTTTTTATAACAACTAGCTGGACGTTAAGCTAAAGTGCCCAAAGCTAAAGTACCCAAAGCTAAAGTACTTGTTAATTTACTTTAGTTAACTCTAAGTCCATTTTTTTACCATCGTTCACTTGGCTTACTTTAACGGGTAGATAATCTAAACTTGGCGCCAACCAAAAGCTGGTAGAGCGACTGTTATCCTCATGAATGCGATCAACGCGGACGGTATCAAAAGTACCAGCAGGGACTGTGATTTTAGTATTGCCGGACTTTTTGAATGGCGTTTTTTCAATCTCGTTTTTTTTGGCCATATAGTAATTGCCTGAAAATTTACCATTCAGTAAATCTTGGCGAATTTGTACTTCAAGGCTCAAGTCATCAAAAGCTTGTTGGGCCATTTTAAGGTTAACCGTTTTACCTTTATAGGTACTGGCCACCTGTTTTTTGCCAGCATTAAAATTGAGATTATGAGTGCGACCAAAGCCAAAGAGTTTATAAGTGGTACTGGCTTGGGTAGGGTTAACATTATTGCCAACAATGGTAAAAGCACTGTTTTGCGAGGCGGTCGCAATACCCGCAACGCGTGCATTAACCTCATATTTCCAGAGATTGCCTGATTTGCTTAAGTTGCGAGTGGCGCTGCCTTTATACTTATCTTCTATTGTAAAGTTATAATCGGCACTGGAGGCCTGAATGGTCTTCGCGTTAGCAAGGGTGGGGGTGGTCATACTAAGTGCTCCAACAGCAGCAATGCTCGCACCCATGGTCAATGCTGACAGCAGTTTGTGTTTACTGCGCTTTGTGTGAGTAGAATGGTTTTCTGTAGATGGCTTATTTATTAATGAAGCGCTCATGGATATTCCTCAATTAGTGTACATCCTTTAATACAGGACTTTTCTTTAACATACGACTTTTATCGCTATTATTGGTCTCTAGGCACCGTCTTGTCTCTAGGATTTTTCTGTAGGTGCTATAACTCTAGCCATCATAATGAGTATATCTTGTTACATTTTCAAGGGCAGGCGTTGCTATTGGCGTTTGGGTTTTGTTGTTAGTGTTACGCAAATGACTTGGCTATTACTAGAAGTAACGCGCTGTTAGTAACGTTACTGACTGCGGATGTTTATGACTATTACTAGAGCAATGACTGGGCTAGTTTTAGAAAAAATTTAGCTTTCATGTGAGCCGCCAGAGTCTTATATCAGGTTTTTAAAGTCTTTAGGCAGTAATACCGCTTTATCTCTACCAATCATGCAGCATTCTTGTAAAATTTATTAGCTTTACACTTGAAGATATTTGATATTGCCCCCACTTTTGGGGACAAGCTCAAGGCTTATCTTAAAGATTGTTTTGCGATTAGCGCTTGGGTCTCTTAAACTAAATAATTTATTAATTCAAATAACCTACATTTTGGAGTCATATCGATGAATATCCGTCCTTTACATGACCGTATTGTCGTCCGCCGCATAGAAGAAGAAACAAAAACTGCTGGTGGTATCTTATTACCGGGTTCTGCACAAGAAAAGCCGTCACAAGGCGAAGTATTAGCCACTGGTAATGGTCAGATTCGTGACAATGGTGATACTCGTGCGCTAGATGTAAAAACTGGCGACAAAGTACTATTTGGTCAATATGCGGGTCAAACTGTCAAAGTTGACGGCGAAGAACTACTCATTATGAAAGAGTCTGATGTATTGGGTGTGCTAGAAGGTTAATAGAAAAATAGTAAGGGTTTAAAATTAAAGCTGTGCCCTTATAACAACAAGTAACCTATTCAAGAGCACTCTTAATAATATAAGAGTATTTTTAATAATCTCATCAGATTATTTAACCAAATTATTGGAGCAGTTTATCATGGCAAAAGACGTAAAATTTGGCAGTGATGCCCGTAAACAAATGATGGATGGCGTAAACATCCTAGCAAACGCGGTAAAAGTTACTTTAGGCCCTAAAGGTCGTAACGTGGTTATCGATAAGTCATTCGGCGCGCCGACCATCACTAAAGATGGTGTGTCAGTAGCGAAAGAAATCGAACTTGAAAACAAATTTGAAAACATGGGCGCTCAATTGGTCCGTGAAGTTGCTAGCCGTACTAATGACGTGGCTGGTGATGGTACAACGACTGCGACTGTACTTGCCCAATCAATTTTACAAGAAGGCATGAAATCAGTAGCCGCTGGCATGAACCCAATGGATCTTAAACGCGGTATCGATAAAGCGGTACGTGAAGCGGTTAAGCAAATTCATTTGCTAGCTACTCCCGCTGACGACGAAAAAGCCATTGCTCAAGTGGGTTCTATCTCTGCTAACTCAGACACCAAAATTGGTGAATTGATTTCGCAAGCAATGCAAAAAGTCGGCAAGCAAGGCGTTATCACCGTTGAAGAAGGTTCAAGCTTTGAAGATACCTTAGAAGTGGTTGAAGGTATGCAGTTTGACCGTGGTTATATCAGCCCATATTTTGCTAATAAGCAAGACAGCTTAACCGCTGAATTTGAAAACCCTTATATCTTGCTCGTTGACAAAAAAATCAGCAATATTCGTGAAATCGTGCCATTACTTGAGCAAGTAATGCAGCAAAGCAAACCATTGCTAATCATCGCTGAAGACGTTGAAAATGAAGCATTGGCAACGTTGGTTGTGAACAACATGCGTGGCGGCTTAAAAACTTGTGCGGTAAAAGCACCCGGTTTTGGCGATCGTCGTAAAGCAATGCTACAAGATATCGCTACCCTAACTGGCGGTACAGTTATCTCAGAAGAAATTGGTCTGAGTTTAGAAACGGCTACTCTTGAGCAGCTTGGTACCGCGAAAAAAGTCACGGTCGGAAAAGAAAACACCGTTATCGTTGATGGCGCTGGTAACAAAGCTGACATCGATGCACGCGTCGAATCTATCCTTCGTCAATCTGAAGAATCAACTTCTGACTACGACAAAGAAAAGCTTCAAGAGCGTATGGCCAAACTAGCTGGCGGCGTTGCCGTTATCAAAGTTGGCGCAGCGACTGAAACCGAAATGAAAGAGAAGAAAGATCGCGTTGATGATGCCTTGCATGCGACTCGTGCTGCGGTTGAAGAAGGCGTTGTTCCTGGCGGCGGTGTTGCATTAGTTCGTGCCATGAACGCTATGTCTGAGCTTAAAGGCGATAATGACGACCAAGACGCCGGTATTAATATCCTACGTCGCGCTATGGAATCACCATTACGTCAAATCGTGACTAACTCAGGTGAAGAAGCCTCAGTTGTGGTCAACGAAGTGAAAAATGGCACTGGTAACTACGGTTATAACGCAGCTACTGGCCAATATGGCGATATGCTTGAAATGGGTATTCTTGACCCAGCAAAAGTGGCACGCTCAGCACTAGAAAATGCGGCGTCTATTGCTGGTTTGATGCTGACTACTGAAGCTATGATTACTGACCTACCAGAAAGCGATGATGGTATGGCTAGTATGGGCGGCGGCGGCGGTATGGGTGGTATGGGCGGCATGATGTAATTTTTGCCTCGACTAAATCTGTACGACCTTGTTAACCCTGTTCGATGTACGCTAGGTACATTTTAACTCGGTTGCTTAATCGTACTGCTCTAGTCAAACCATAAAACGCTTGTTAAACCCAGTTAGATAAAAACCCCGATAAGTTAAACTTATCGGGGTTTTTTATTACCAATTTAATAAGTTTGTTGACTTTACTACTGGTCATTCTCATTACGTCTAAAAGTCCAAGTATTACCATCCGACGCTTCTGCACAATAATAATATCCCGCTAGGTTAAAGTCCTTTAGCTGTTCTGCGTGGGTAAGTTTATTATCAGCGGCATACTTCACCATCAGCCCTCGCGCTTTTTTGGCATAAAAGCTAATGACTTTATATTGGCCGTTTTTTTGATCTTCAAAGCGTGGGGTAATTATTTCCGCTTGCAGTGCTTTTTTCTTGACGGCTTTAAAGTATTCATTCGAGGCTAGGTTGACTAATACCGGCAATTCACCGTCTGACTGGGTATCTTTAATCCGCTGATTGAGCAGATCGGTAATCTGCTCACCCCAAAACTCGTACAAATTCTCACCGCGCTCGTTCTTAAGTTTAGTGCCCATCTCTAACCGATAAGGCTGCATTAAATCTAATGGCTTAAGTAAACCATATAAGCCTGATAATATTCCCAAATGTTCATTTAAATATAGTATTGTTTGTTTATCCATGGCATAACTATCAAGTCCAGTATAAACATCACCATCGAACAAATAGCTGGCTGGTTTGGCGTTATCAGTGGTAAAGGGCAGTTGCCAAGCATGATTACGAACGGCATTCAAAGTAGCAAGCTCGGATGAAATGTTCATTAGCTCCTGTAAATCCATTGGGTCTTTGTTTTTAAGTCCCTTTATGAGTTGTGCTGATTCGTCAACAAACACTGGTTGGCTATAATAATTGTCAAGATTGAGGGGTATAGCATCGCTCTCGTTCAAAGATTTCGCAGGGGAAAGTACAAAATACATAATTATTCCTTATATAGTAGACTAATGACAAACCTGTGACAGGCTCAGGGTCGCTTAGTATGCAACGTTTACTGCTTTGATTGGTCTTTCTTATCGCTGTTTTAGGGTGTTTTTCTTGAAAGCCGGAGTTCGTTGGAAAAATAAAACTTCCAAATATAACAATAAAATTTATGGAAATGGTGTAAATACCTAACTTTTTATTATACTTACGGGTCATCAATAACCAATGAAAGTTGGTTCTTGATGTCTTTATAATAAAAAGGCGTGATGGCAACGTAGCTATCAATTTATTAAATTGATAATCTTTAGTTATTGTTCTTAGTTTAAGCAGTGCTCAATTTTTTTGTCCCTTGTACTCTGTAAATGTGAATTGAGAGTATCCAAGGTAAGTTATTCGACGTAAGGAGATGGTATGAAAATCGGTGTAATCAGTGCAGATGTCGCCCATGAGAGCCGGGTGGCGCTAACTCCAGACGCAGTCAAAAAACTGCGCAAGCTTGGCTTTGAGGTAATCATACAGTCTGGTGCAGGTCAGGCGGCCTATTATTCTGATGACAGCTATCAAGCTGCCGGTGCTAGCATTGCTGCTAGCAATGCTGAGGTTACTGCTGATGCTCGTATAGTCACCACGGTAGATGACTTGCCAGCGACTATAGCTGCGAGTTTAACATCGGGACAGATTGTCATTGGTATGCTAGATCCTTACCGCAATACCCAGCTTGACGCTTATGCTGAACAAGGTGTCACTGCTTTTGCCATGGAGCTACTGCCCCGCACCTTGTCACGAGCACAAAACATGGATGTCCTGTCATCACAGGCCAACCTTGCCGGCTATAAAGCAGTACTGCTCGCTGCCAATGAGTTTTCGCGTCCTTTCCCTATGTTCATGACCTCAGCAGGAACGGTCAAGCCCGCTAAAGTAGTTATTCTGGGCGTTGGAGTCGCAGGCTTGCAAGCGATTGCCACTGCTAAGCGTTTAGGGGCAGTGGTTGAGGCCAGTGATTTACGTCCTGCCGCCAAAGAGCAAGTCGAATCGCTCGGTGGTAAATGGCTTGATGTACCGATGAGTGAAGATGAAGCGCAAAAGGCTAAAGGCACAGGCGGCTATGCATGGACGCCCTCAGAACAGTATATCAAAGACCAAGCAGCAGTAGTGGACAAAGCATTAAGTGCCGCTGATATTGTGATTACTACCGCGCAAATTCCTGGTCGACAAGCCCCACGCTTAGTGCACCAAGCCACGCTTGCCAAAATGAAAGCGGGTGCGGTACTGATTGATATGGCCGCTGGTACTGGCGGTAATGTTGAAGGCTGCGTGGCCAATGAAACCATCACTACCGAGAATGGCGTGCGGATCGTTGGCGCCGCTAATATTCCTTCGATGTTGGCTGCGCAATCTTCAGATTTTTATGCCAATAACTTGGTTCATTTTATCACCACCTTAATTGCTTCTGAATCGACACCTGAAGCCGTAGCCGACAATGATGGCTCAGGCAATGCATCACCCAATGAATTGACCCTGTGCTTAAATATGGAAGATGAGATTCAAGGTGCATTGGCAGTCACGCATGATGGTCAGGTACGTCTCGCTCAACGTTAATAATATAAATGACCACCGCCAAACGCCAGTAAAACCCATGAATAGTAATAAATAGATTTTTAGGAGGATAAGATGATTGCGACTATTTTAGCCGCGGCACCAGCTGGTGAAGCTATGATGAGTACGCCTTTTGTAGCGATTTTCACGATATTTGTGCTCGCTATTCTTGTAGGGTATTACGTTGTTTGGGGCGTAACACCAGCGCTACACACGCCATTGATGGCAGTGACCAATGCCCTATCGAGTATTGTCATCGTCGGTGCGATGCTCCAGACCGTTACCATTGACGGTAGCATGTTTACCGCGACCAGCTTACTGGGTACTTTTGCCGTATTTTTAGCCAGTGTCAATATCTTTGGTGGTTTTGCTGTGACGGAACGTATGCTTGCAATGTTTAAACCAAAACCTAAAAAAGCCCCGGTTGTAACCACTGATAGTGGAGGTGACGCATGAACGACTTAACTAATACGATTGCTACCAATGCTGATTGGTTTTATTTAGTTGGTGCGATATTATTTGTCTTGACCTTACGTGGTTTATCCAGCCCAAAAACGGCTATTCGTGGCAACCGGTTAGGTATGGTGGCGATGGCCATTGCGGTCATCACGACGTTTTTCTTAGCCGAAGGCCCAGTGCTATGGCTAATCATCGGCGCGATGGTTTTAGGCGCAATCGTTGGACTGTGGAAAGCCAAAACGGTTGCAATGACCCAGATGCCAGAAACGGTGGCGCTGATGCATTCCTTCGTTGGTTTAGCGGCTGTAGCCATTGCTTTAGCAACGGTGCTACATACTGAGGAAGCGTACAGTACCATTACCCGTCTAGAATTATTTATAGGTTGCTTTATTGGTGCGATTACCTTTTCAGCTTCATTTTTTGCCTTTGGTAAATTAGCTGCTAAGAGTTGGGCAAAAACTCTAGTAGGCGGCTGGGTTAAACCGGTACAGGCCATTTTGTTTATCGCTATGGTTAGTTTTGGCGCGGTTTACTTTTTGACCGATTCGCTGCCTGCATTTTATGCGATGACGGTATTGGCGGTAGTGTTTGGTTGGATGTGGATTGCCCCGATTGGTGGCGGTGATATGCCGGTAGTGGTGTCTCTACTAAACTCATTCTCAGGTTGGGCAGCAGCGGGTATTGGTTTTACGCTCGGTAACTCGATGCTGATTATTGCCGGTTCCTTAGTTGGGTCATCTGGTGCTATTTTGTCCTACATCATGTGTAAAGCGATGAATCGCTCATTATTAAACGTCTTATTTGGCGGTATAGGTACAGTAGCCGTCGCTGCAGGCGGAGATGATGGCGCGCCAAAAAATTATAAATCAGGCTCGGCAGAAGATGCTGGATTCCTAATGGCCAACGCTAACGATGTGATTATTGTACCTGGTTATGGCATGGCGCAAGGTCGCGCACAAAATGCGGTCAAAGAGTTATATGAATTATTGAAAGCAGAAGGTGTTAACGTACGCTTTGCTATCCATCCGGTTGCTGGTCGTATGCCCGGACATATGAACGTCTTACTGGCTGAAGCCGATGTGCCTTATGATGATATTCTTGAGATGGATGAGATTAACTCCGACTTTTCAAGTACTGATGTAGTAGTCGTCATTGGCGCTAATGACGTGGTGAACCCTTCTGCGAAGGACGATCCTACCTCGCCAATATTTGGTATGCCTATCTTGGAGGTCAGCAAAGCCCGAACAGTCATGGTTATTAAGCGTTCGATGAGTACCGGTTACGCCGGCTTAGACAACAGCTTGTTCTATATGGACAAAACCATGATGATATTTGGTGATGCTAAAAAAGTGGTCGAAGAGATGGTTCGTAGTATCAATGGCGCGGGTCATTAAGCTGCTAATTTAATCAGCCATTAGGTTAAGAGACTAGGCGTCACTAATCTGATTTTGCAATCACTGTCAGCGTCTAGCTTGTGCACTACTAAAAATGAGCAGTGTTGCTAAAATAGATTAAATTAGTCTTTAACTTGACGGTCTTGAATACTAACGATAATCGCTAAAAGTCACTGAGGTGGCTTTTTTTGCGTCAAACCAATTTACCTTTTTTCTGCTATAACCTTCAGCAGTTTATATACTTAATAAGAGAGTTGCTCGTGAATATGTTACTGCGGTTTTTTATTATGATTGGCTTGCTTAAGCAGCAACTGAAACAGCAGGCGGTTAATGGTCAGCTCAGTATCGAAACCCTCACTACACCTGTGTTACGCCACTATCGAGTATTGCCGCACGACATGGGCTTTCGTAATCACTTGCCCAACTATCGTTATTTATCTTTTATTGAGCTAAACGTCACTCACTGGCTGCTGGCCTGTAGTCACCAAAAAGGTATCAAGTCATTGCAATGGATTATCGCCATGCAAGAGGTCATCTATCTTAAAGAAATTAAGTTTTTGGATAAAATGACGGTTAGTAGCACTCTGGCCGGCTGGGACCATAAATATATCTACTTTGAGCATCGTTTCTTCGTAAAAAATCAGCTGATGGCAGTGGCAATGACTAAGTTTGTATTGATGGATAAGCGAGGTAAGTGTAAACCCAGCTGCCTTGATATGGTGGGTGAGCGACTGACCGAGGTCATCACTTCTTGGAACAAGCATCAGATAGCAGTGAAGTCTGCGCCAACGCCATCAATAGAGGGTCATTAATTTAGACGGTTGTTAATAATTGTGAGGCTTGGCTATACATCATCAGGCGAAGTTTGCTAGGATAGAGCACATTGATTGGGTATCCCATTAATTAATGATAGCGTTAATGAGTGATGCCGCTAATTATAAACATTGTAATTTAATTTTAAGGAGCCGTTATGATCCCGCAGTCATTAAAATGGACAGATAGCTTGGATATCGCTATTGAGCTTTACGAAAAATTTCCTGAAACTGACCCACAACAAGTACGTTTTACCGATTTACATCGTTGGATAACAGAGCTTGAGGGCTTTGATGATGATCCCAAAAAATCGAACGAAGGTATATTAGAATCTATTCAAATGAATTGGATTGATGAAGCTGCTGACTAGTTCGATTTTACTGCTTTACGTATGACCTCAAATAACCAGGCTCTTAAACAAAAGAACAGGACAGGCAGTATCATGACTTCACAAATTAAAGAGCTAACCGAAGCGGTAGCTTGTAAAGGTATCAGTGTTCGCACCACCAACATTGCTGAAATCAGCCACGACACTGCCAAATTAGGTAGATTATGGCAAAAGTTTTATCAAGGTCATGTGAGTCATCTCGAAAAGGGTGAGGATATTTATGGTATTTATCACAACTATGAGAGCAATGATGAAGTCGGCGCTTTTGATGTCGTAGCCAGTTGGAAGGTAGGCAGTCAGCAAGGCGAGCAAGAGCAGCCAGGCAAAGACGCTACTCTCAATGCTGGCAGTGTGATGACAGTGACTATTCCTGCAGGAAAGTATTTAGTATTCTCTGAGCATGGCAACATGCCTAATACGGTGATGAATGCGTGGGAGAAGGTCTGGGAATATTTTAATGACCCAAGCTGCGAACACACGCGAGTTTACGATGTCGATTTTGAGTGTTATGTCGATGGCAATCTAGAATACGGTCAAGTTGATGTCTACATTGGTATCGAGTGAATTCAGTCATGTGATGAGCCCCAAAAGGACAGTCTGTGACGACGCATCAGGTAACCTATCAAATCAACAGCTCGATAAAAAAGCCCCATCTGTCATTATAGATGGGGCTTTTTATATTACGAATAACCGTACTAAGTATGACTATTCAAGATCATTTTAAGTCCACTTAAAACGTTTTAGTAACGCCAAGGGTAAAAGTACGCGGTAGATTTGGCCTAGCACCGTACGGTGTACGGCTCACAATCACCTGTTTATCTGCGATATTCTCCACTTTACCAAATAGTTTTGCACCATAACCAATAGGGTAGTGGGTGATGGCATCAATAGTGAATAGTGACTCGGTTTCGCTACGCGGGGCATTGGTACGACTGCAGCCAACCTCTTCACAAATACCGCCGGTATATACGGCCGTCACATACGTATCCCATCCTGAATCCATCTCAATACCTGCGCGCAAGCTGGCCTGATTTTTGGGCACTAGAGTGAGGCGGTCACCTTTGAGTGTGTTCTCATAATTTTCAGTCAGCTCAGCTTGGGTGTGAGTATAAGTGGCATTAAGTGGGATACGGTAGCCTGACATCTCAAAGCTTGTCCCTGCTGACAGCTCAAGTCCGGAGATAGCCGCCGAGCCGCTCTCTTTTTCTATACCTGAAGTCCTTGGGCCACAAGGTGCATTTTCCGTACAATTTTTTAGTACTGAGTCAAAGTCGCTATAGAATCCGACTGCTTCGATATAATTATTGCCAGCAATATAGCGCGTGCCGAGCTCATAGTTGATACTGACTTCAGGGTCAGTGTTATCACTCTCAGACACGCCAGCTCCTAGTGGACTAAAGCCTTTATGAACACCAGCGATTAACTGCACGTTATCGTTGAGCTGATAGCTGCCGGACAAACCGGGTAAAAAGATAGATTGGGTGTTACTGACTCGTGCTTGCTGATCGGTATTAAGACCGCGGGTCTCCTCTGTATCTATGTGCTCGTAGCGCATGGCAAGATTTAAGGTTAATGGGTCAGTGACCTGCCATGTATCGGTCAGCCAAAGACTGGTCGCATCTGCTTTTTCTTCGCGGTTATTACTACCACTAGGCGCTTCGGTACTTTGATAAATCAAATCGCCATCAACCTGATTAAAAATATCACTGGGCTGATAGCGCTCGACCTTATCACGGTGGTAGCGCGCGCCGACATCAATATTGTGGTCGCCATAGCGGGTCAAAACATCGGTATTAAAGTTAGTTTGAATACCAGTGCTATCATAGTCACGATCATTGGCTTTAATCTTAATACTGTCGAGGTTTTCAGTACCCTCTAATTGTCCTTGAGTGACATCCCCTTTATAAAACTTCTCGACCATATTGCCATTGAGCTTGTACCAGTTACGATGGGTTTTATTATAATAGGCAGTTGTACGCAGCTCAGCGTTATTGTCCAGCAGCCAGTTATGGGTCAAATTCAAACCGGTGTGTTCATTCTGCATATTATCAAGACGCGACATAGGGTAGCGTCTATTAGGGTCTTTATTGAAGTCATCATCCGTTAAGCCTAAATAAGTCTCATCACTGGATTTTTCTGAATATTGAGCTTTAGCAAATAGACTATGAGCAGGATTGAGCTGATAGCGACCTTTTAGTACATAATCTTGGTTATCATAGTCGCCTATGTCTTGACCATTGATTTGCTTAAAGCCTTGACCTTGTTGTTGTACCGTCTCAATAGAACCTGCAAAGTCGCCTGAGCGTCCGCCCGCATAAGCATGGACATCAACGCCGCCACGGTCATTAACCGCTGTGGTCACTTGTCCACCGTTTTGATTGGGAATAGGGGTTGATAGATAGTTAATCACGCCGCCAGTTGTTTGCGGGCCATAACGTAGTAGCGGGGCACCTTTGATAATCTCAACTCCTGATAACCGTAGGGCAGTCGGATGGTAATAGGCGGCAGGGGCAGCATAAGGAGCTGGCGCGATGGGCACGCCATCTTCCATCAAATGAACCTTGCTACTACGCTCACCAATACCAGCACGGATACTAATGTTTGGACGCAGACCTAAGCCATCTTCTTCAGAGACGTAAACCCCAGGTACAGTTTGTAAGACTTGGTGAATATCTGTGATTTGCTCATTTTCTAGTTGTTCTTTATCCACATAATAGTTTGATCCCGTCATTAACGGCACATTATCTTTACTACCGATAATGGTAATTTCATCCAAGGTCACCGCAATTTCTTCTGCTACCGTGGTAGGGTTTGGCTGATTGTCTGGGTTTTGTGCATAAGCGGCCTGCATTGATAAAGCTAAGGTTGAAAGTAAAAACACAGTAAAAGACTGATAGTGATGAGACATCTTGTGGGCTCCGTTGCCAAGATATTTAGAAGTAAGTTATTTAGAAGCAAAGCATTCAAAAATAAGTTTGATTTAAGATTGAAAGCAACGAGACAGTTAAAAAAGATAACGTTATTACGACAATTTGAAACAGTGAATTTCAATAGCGTATGTTTGTGGAAACAGATATTATCAATAATGATTCTTATTTGCAACTAAATTCTCATTTATTAAAAAATTACTATTACTTACTTTTGCATTAGCTACCTATCCCGAAGGCGGTCTTTACTGCTTTATTAAGATATAAGTACTCTTTGTGCTAAGCTATTATCCAATGAGGATACAGGCAGTAAATATCAGCTTATACAATTTGGAATACTTAATATTGAGGATGGCATCAGGTGGCAGTTACCTATCAAATCAATACAGCTATTAGCCCTGAACAGTTCATCGAACTATTAAATAAGTGTGGCCTAGGCGCACGCCGACCAATAGATAACTACTATGTAATAAAAGGCATGCTTGATAATGCGGACTTATTAATCACGGCATGGTCGGATAAACGGACGGTTAAAGAAGTAGTCAGTGAGGCCACCGATGGTAATCCAAAAGAACTTATTGGGGTCGCACGCTGCGTGAGTGACTTTAGCTACTGCTGTTATTTGTCGGAATTAGCAGTAGCTGAAAATTACCATCGTCAAGGTATCGGCAAATTAATGATTAAAAAGATTGAGCAGCAATTACCGCCAAGCTGTCAGATTATCCTTTTATCTGCACCGCAAGCCAGTGATGCTGTTAATAAAACGAGCTATCCAAAGATTGGCTTTGCTAAGCATGATAACGCCTGGGTCAAAGTAGTCAGTTGATAACTATTTTAAAACGTAGCTAATTGTTTACTATTGACCTATTACTTGATATGACTGGCTATAGTTTGAAGCGCACAGCTAATGATTTGCAGCTCGTCATAATCCTTATTACACATAGCCTTTATCAAAAACAGTCCTGACTAAAAATAAAAAAAGCGCTACTTGTTTAGCAAGTAGCGCTTTTTTATGGATAAAATATAATCAGTCTCACTGAAGTTCTTAATCAAGCAATAAGTTCTCTAAAATCCCTTCATATATTTGCGCCAATCTTCCTAAATCATCAATCTCAATCTTTTCATCGACTTGATGAATGGTGGCATTGCGTACGCCAAGCTCTACCACTTGCGCACCCGTTGGGGCAATAAAGCGTCCGTCGGAGGTGCCACCAGAAGTGGATAAAGTAGTATCAGTATCGGTAACTGCTTTAATCGCTTGCTGGCATGCTGAGACTAGTTTGCCTTCAGGGGTCAAAAACGGTTCACCTGATAACTTCCAATTAATCTCATACTTAGCCTTACTATCTGAAAAATATTTGTCAAATATTGCGTGAGTTTTTGCTTTTAATTCATCTTCGGTAGTTTCAGTAGAAAAGCGAAAGTTAAAGACCACCTCTAACGTTGCAGGAATGACGTTGGTTGCGCCAGTGCCGCCGTTGATATTAGAGATTTGTAGTGAGGTGGCGGGGAAGTACTCATTACCTTTATCCCAAGTCGCCTCAGTCAATTCAGCTAGGGCTGGCAGGACCGCATGAATAGGGTTGGAAGCTAGATGTGGGTAGGCAACATGGCCTTGTTTACCAGTAACGGTTAAGACTGCACCCAATGAGCCACGGCGACCGTTTTTGATAATATCGCCGAGGGTGTCGGTACTCGATGGCTCACCAACGAGGCAATAAGTAATTTTTTCATTTCGTGCTTCTAGCGCTTCGATTACTTTGACTGTGCCATTAATTGATGGGCCTTCTTCGTCAGAAGTAATTAAGAATGCAATAGAGCCGTTATGTTTTGGATGGTTGAGGACAAAGCGTTCAGCAGCGACCGTAAAGGCGGCAATACCGGTTTTCATATCAGCCGCGCCGCGTCCCCATAGATAACCATTAGCAAGCGTTGGGGTAAATGGCGGATAGGTCCAATTGTTTTCATCGCCTGTCGGTACCACATCGGTATGACCTGCAAAGCAAATCACTGGCTCAGTGGTTCCGCGCCGCGCCCATAAGTTTTTGACTTCAGCATGTTCACCGCTTTGTTGTCTATCGCCGAAGTACATAAACTCGCAGTCAAATCCCGCTTGTTGAAGTCGCGCTGACAATATGTCTTGGCATCCGGTATCGTCAGGTGTCACCGAAGGACGCTCCATCAATGCCATACTTAAGGCTAAAGTTGCTTGCTGAGGAGTATCTGTTGTGGAGGTTTTCATGCTTTCGCTATGATTGCTAACAGTCTCTGCTGTTAAGTTATGATTTGACATTGGGAGCCTTTTCAAAGTTAATTATTAGTTGCTTTCAATATTAAGTGTTTTCAACGAAAGGAACTAAGCCATCACGGCGCATCCAGGTAGCAATAGAGTAACGTTGCCGGTGGGCTGTCTGTACTTGATGTTGTATATTACTATTAAAGATTACTAAGCGATTAGCCACTGGCATAACATTGTGATGCTTGCCATGATTATCGATCACTTCTAACGCACCGCCGTCACTGTTCGCCCATTCATCATTGAGATAAAACACCGCTGAGAGGACGCGCTCATCACGGTTCGTAGGATTATCTTTATGCCATTGGTAACCAAAGCCGACCGGATAGCAGGCATAATGCGCCTCGCTATGGCGGATACCAGTGAATAAACTGCGATTAAATACGGTAGCAAGTGCGTTAATGCTTTGTAGATAATAAAACCCAGCAAAAAAAACCTGCGTAATCCAGCGGATGTTATCACCGCGAATATCACTGACCTGAATACCGGCGGTGAGTTGTGCTGCTCGATAGTCAACAAAGCCACTTTCCGCCTGTAGCGCTAACAGAGCCTTACTGTTAAATACATCATCGATAATGATCCAACCCTCATTGACGAGTTTATCAAGCTGGGTATTAGTAAGCCTATCTCCCCAGTCAACTTCGAAATCAGACAGTTGTAGTTCATGTTGGGTAAGTGAAACATCGTTAATGCCATCGATATTCGGAGTAAGCAGCGGCGGATTATTATCCCCTATCGGATTATCGATGACCAACTCTGTTGAGCTTAAATCTGTCAAATGAAGGTTACTGCTAATCTCTATCATTTCATCACCACCTTGCTCTATCAACGGTCAATCAACACCTATTTACCAAAACCATCGTTATTTTTTGCGCTTCCTATGCTACCATAGATGCAATTTTTCTTACTTAAACTTTTAAACTTATGAATTATAAACATGCCTATCACGCCGGTAACTTTGCTGATGTGGTCAAACACATTTTATTGGTACAACTGCTTAATCAATTAAGCCAAAAAAACAAACCTTTTTATGTGCTTGACGCCTATGGTGGCCGTGGCCTGTATTCGCTTGCCAGTGAAGAGGCACGTAAGACAGGAGAGTTTAGAGGCGGTGTTCAAGCCTTGATGAAAGCTGATACCGAACAAGCGCCAACAGCGGTTAAAGATTACGTGGAAGGCGTTAAGCAAGCCCGTTTTACTTATGACAAAAAAGTCTATCCTGGCTCGCCGTGGTGGATTGCGCATCATGTCGAAAAAAGCACTGATGGTAGTGTTCGCGGTGAAGCGTTTGAAGCAAAAGCTAGCGAGTATGATGCCCTTAACTACCAGCTGCATAAATTGCCTATTGGTATTCATCATCGCAATGCGTTTGAAGGTATTGCTGCGGTCATCCCGCCACAAGAGAAACGTGGTCTAATTCTACTTGATCCGCCATATGAACAAGAACATAAAGATTTTACCCGTCTGATCAATTTATTAGTAGCGTCTTATAATAAGTGGCCACAAGGCACTTACGCGTTATGGTTCCCTATTAAGAACATTGAAGCGGTAGAGTTGTTTTATAAGAAACTGAAACGTACCGAGATGAGACGTCAGCTGGTTTGTGAGCTGAATATCTATCCCAATGATATTGCTGTTGGCCTAAATGGTACGGGTATGCTCATTATCAATCCACCGTGGCAGTTTGACAACCATGCACGTGAGATATTACGTTTCTTACAACCTGTATTTAAAGTAGCTGATGCGCCTAACCTAACCCCCGATAGCGCGACTAATGTGCGCTGGCTGGTTGGCGAATAAGGACCTTGTTATGACCACCGAGCAACCACCCAATAACTCAGGTAACACCAATAATTCAAGTAACAATCGTACAGATAGTAACCATCTGAACGCTGGGCTGCCAAAAGAACCTCTATTGCAGGACAGTGCGGCTACCCAGCCGCCCTTTGTAGATGAGCATGAGTCTAATATCCGTTTAGCGGATAATGATGACTATGACGGTCTGACTTTTGAGGTGATTGAATCAGAAGTCGCTGAAGGTAAGCAAGTGGTGAGTCGTGGTGTTTATTTAGCACCTAACTTAATTACCACTCTGTCATTACTGTCTGGTTTTTACTCAATTTTGGCCAGTACTGATGGACGATTTTATCAAGCGTCCTTAGCGATTTTCTTATCAGCTATTTTAGATGGTGCAGATGGTCGAGTTGCACGGATGCTCAATGCGCAAAGTCCATTTGGGGAGCAATATGACTCTCTGGCCGATATGTTGGCTTTTGGTATTGCCCCGGCAATTCTAATTTATAGCTTTGCGCTAGAGCCATTAGGTCGCATTGGTCTAGGTTGTGCATTTGTGTTCACTGCCTGCGGGGCTTTTCGTTTGGCACGCTTTAATGTACAGGTCGGTATAGTTGACAAAAAGTACTTTGTCGGCTTGGCCAGTCCACTGGCTGCTATTTTAGTAACATCTGCCGTCATGGTCGCGATTGATCATAACGAGTGGGTGGGGCAATATGATACGCTGGTGATAATGTTGTTCGCCGCTTGGGTGGTGATATGTGGTTTATTGATGGTCAGTAACGTAAAGTACTACAGCTTTAAAGAGTTCGACAAAAAGAAGGTACCCTTTGTGGTCTTGATCGTTGGCGTATTGGTTATGAGCATAGCGATATATGACATACCAGTTGGCATTCTAGCCATTGGTTTTATTTATGCGCTATCCGGCATCGTTACGACGTTAAAAAGTAAGGTTTAGAAACGATATCTACAATACAGTCTTAGACTTAGATAAAATTTCTAGTAGATAGAGCGTCAGTTTTGTATTGTGAAAAGAGCCACCCTGTCTAGGATGGCTCTTTTTTTATCTTTGACTCTATATCTGATTCAAAGACTATAATTAATTTAACCACCAAAACCCCTTGACCTGTATGTCAAACTGCGTATAATGCCACCCAGTCGGAAGGGAAGAGCTTCTTGAATAACATAGATTAAATCTACGTCATTAAGAAAGCTAATTAGAATAAAGTTTAAGTCTTACCAAGATAAAAACTTCAAACTAAATAAAATAACTTCTTGACACCACATTAAAAGCGTCTATAATACGCCCCTCAGCAAAGGAAGCTAGCAAGTTTAAGAGTAATTCATTACTTAATGACTACCGAGCTAACTTACTGAAACGAATTAGAACAAAGGCTTGACAGGTTATTTCAACATGATATACTAGTCAGCTCGCTAAACGAGATAAGCTAAATAGCTTACCTTAATTAGAGAAAACATTAT
>NZ_JAXCIB010000011.1:0-85677 GCF_035984995.1 Psychrobacter sp. PL15 | reverse complement strand
GTTTTACCATGGTCAACGTGTCCAATGGTGCCGACGTTGACGTGTGGCTTTTTGCGTTCAAACTTGGCCTTTGCCATGAGTGTTTCCTCTTTATTTGGGGTCAATGCTTCATTAGTGTTGATACAATAATTAAGGCAATTGTGACCGCATTAAGATAATTGTTAAAGGGTTGCACATATAGTGTGCAGATATTATAAGAAAATCACGACCAATAACAAGTCTTTTAACAAGTTATTGGCTTAATCAAAACTGACAATACAGAGTTAGGCTCTATATTGCCATTATTAAAGGGTTATTAATTACTCGTCGCCATCTTTAGAGTTGAACTTAGCGATAATAGCAGCGGATACTGATTTTGGAATCTCAGCGTACTTTTGGAATTCCATCGAGTAAGTTGCACGGCCCTGTGACATTGAACGCATCTGTGTGGCATAACCAAACATTTCTGCTAATGGCACTTCTGCACGGATCTGCTTGGTACCACCAGGCAGATCTTCCATACCTTGAACCATACCACGACGACGGTTTAAATCGCCCATAATATCGCCCATGTAATCTTCAGGGGTTTCCACTTCAACTTTCATGACTGGCTCAAGTAGTGCCGGATTAGCAGCTAAGAAGCCTTTTCTGAAAGCAATAGAACCGGCCATCTTAAATGACAACTCATCCGAGTCAACGTCATGGTAAGAACCGTCATACAAGGTCGCTTTTACGCCAACGATTGGGTAACCAGCAAGTACGCCATTTTTCATGCGTTCTCTGATACCCTTATCAACCGCACCATGGAATTCTTTTGGCACCGTACCACCAACCACTTCTTCAGCAAACTCATATAAAACGTCGCCCGCTGGATCAAGTGGCTCAAGACGTAACCACACATGACCGAATTTACCACGGCCACCGGTTTGACGGACGAATTTGCCTTCTTGTTCAATCGTCTCACGAATCGTTTCGCGATAAGCAACCTGCGGCGCACCAATGTTAGCTTCAACGCCAAACTCACGCTTCATACGATCGACAAGAATTTCTAAATGCAGCTCACCCATACCACTGATGATAGTCTGGCCAGATTCTTCATCAGTATGTACACGGAATGAAGGGTCTTCTTTCGCCAAACGACCTAGAGCAATCGACATTCTTTCTTGGTCAGCTTTGGTCTTAGGTTCGACCGCTAAACTGATCACTGGATCTGGGAATTCCATACGCTCAAGAGTAATCACGTTGCTCTCGTCGCAAAGAGTATCACCAGTAGTCACATCTTTCATGCCCACTAAAGCGGCGATATCACCAGTACGAATTTCAGCAAGCTCTTCTTGCGTGTTCGCCATCATCTGAACGATACGACCAACGCGCTCACGCTTCATTTTAACTGGGTTATAAACGCTGCTGCCCTGCTTTAAGACACCTGAATAAACACGAACAAAGGTTAAGTTACCGACGAACTTATCATTCATGATTTTGAAAGCAAGGGCTGAGAAAGGAGTGTCATCTGACGCTTCGCGGAAGCCTTCGCTTTCGTCTTTATCGTTGAGAATACCTTTAATAGCCGGTACGTCTATTGGTGCTGGTAAATAACGAATAACCGCATCCAACATTTTTTGTACGCCTTTGTTCTTAAAGGCAGTACCACAAAGTAATGGAATAATTTCGTTATCAATAGTACGTTGACGAATGGCAGCATGAATTTGATCTTGAGACAATTCGCCATTGTCTAAGTATAAATTCATTAACTCTTCAGACGCTTCAGCAGCAGTTTCGACTAAGATTTCACGAAATTCTTCCGCTTTTTCTTGTAGTTCAGCTGGGATTTCGCGCTCTTCATATTCCATACCTTGAGACGCTTCGTCCCAATAGATGGCTTTCATAGACACTAGGTCAACCACGCCTTCAAAGTCTTCTTCTTTACCAATTGGAATAACAACGGCTACTGGGTTACCACCTAAACGAGTCTTAACTTGCTCAATAACGCGGTAAAAATCAGCACCAACCCGATCCATTTTATTTACGAATGCAAGACGCGGTACTTTATATTTGTTTGCCTGACGCCATACGGTCTCAGACTGTGGTTGTACGCCGCCTACTGCACAGTAAACCATGCACGCGCCATCAAGTACCCGCATAGAACGTTCAACTTCAATCGTGAAGTCAACGTGACCTGGGGTGTCAATGATATTGATACGATGTTCAGGGAATTGCTTGGCCATACCTGACCAAAAGCAGGTAGTCGCCGCTGACGTAATAGTAATACCGCGCTCTTGTTCTTGCTCCATCCAGTCCATGGTAGCTGCGCCATCATGTACTTCGCCAATTTTGTGACTGACACCGGTATAGAACAAAACGCGCTCGGTAGTAGTTGTCTTACCAGCATCAATGTGCGCTGAGATACCAATATTACGATAGCGCTTTAGGGGAGTTATACGAGCCATAGTGTTTTCCTAGGGGAAGTCATGTATGTATTAATGTATTGTATGTCTCTACTTTATACTCTTAGCAAAAAAATCTAGCTTGGCTATTTTACTGGCCACTTGATAAACCTAATACGGTTTGACAGCGTCAGTGATAAGAATATAAAAGCATTGAATCTAGGACAAAATTGTCATAACAGATATCCGCCATCGCAGCCGTTCAAGAACTTAAATTGTGTAGCATAAGTTATGTAACAACTGAACAAGTGATAGCGGCAATCAATAGAATAAATAAGCGATAAGGTTATAGAATAACCATATACGCTGATAAATCAGTAGCGCAAATGGTTGCGTCTGATTTACCAGCACTTACAGCTTTAAGCGAACTTAGAAGCGGTAATGTGAGAATGCTTTGTTAGCATCTGCCATGCGGTGAACTTCGTCACGCTTTTTCATAGCATTACCCTTGCCTTCTGATGCATCGCCCAATTCGCCTGCAAGGCGTAGAGCCATTGATTTTTCAGAACGCTTAGCAGCTGCTTCGGCTATCCAACGCATAGCCAATGCAGTACGACGGGAGGGGCGTACTTCCATTGGTACTTGATAGGTAGCACCACCAACGCGGCGAGCTTTTACTTCTACCATTGGGCGAACATTTTCGAGAACGTCTTCGAAAAAAGATACAGGATCTTCAATGTTACGTTTTTGAGCTACAGTCTCAAGAGCACCGTAAACGATACGCTCAGCAGTAGATTTTTTACCATGGCTCATCACGTGGTTGATGAATTTAGCGATGGTTTGGCTACCAAACTTAGGATCCGGTAGGATCTCACGGGTAGCTACGACGCGACGTCTTGGCATAATAAATTTCCTTGTCTTCAGGAGAGTCTGACATTCATAATCTCATACTGGCAGCAATATATTGTGAGCGCAGTGAAGAGTTATCAGTCAGCCTTACTGCATGAGGGAGTGTTGTGGCAGCAGTTTAGTTAAATAAAATGCTCAAACCGATAACACTAATCCCATGCACAGTTAATGGGTCGTACGAATACACACTACGTTAATATTATCGCTAATATTAAACTTTAGGTTTCTTCGCACCATATTTAGAGCGACCTTGCTTACGGTCTTTTACGCCAGCGCAATCTAGTGCACCGCGAACGGTATGATAACGTACACCCGGTAGATCTTTTACACGACCACCACGGATAAGAACCACACTGTGCTCTTGTAAGTTATGACCTTCGCCGCCGATGTAGCTTGATACTTCATAGCCTGAAGTCAAACGTACACGACATACTTTACGCATGGCCGAGTTAGGTTTTTTAGGCGTGGTAGTATATACACGAGTACATACACCGCGACGTTGTGGGCACGCTTGCAACGCAGGAACTTTTGACTTTTCCTTGATTGTTTTGCGACCCTTACGAATCAATTGGTTAGTTGTTGCCATAAGGCATGCTTCTCCCGTTTGGTATAAAACAAAAAAATGGGCCAATCCACCAGCCATCTCACGCTATACGCGGATTTTTGGGGTACCCATTTTTAGGACAATGTATTATAAAGATATGTTGTTGTAATTTCAACCACTTATAGGTAGTTTTACTTTACAACGTTCAGCAGATATGCATTAAGTATACGCTACTATTGGCTAGCAATACAGCTAAGCCGTACCCGTGAAAATAAACATTTGACAAGACAAGCTTATAAAATTGTCAATTGTTAGGCACTAAGTGGTGGTATTGTCTTAACTTTCAAGACTCTATTTAACATTATTTGACATTATCTTTGTCATGCAAAAAAGTCTTAAGACACTACCACCTGTTTTTATTTCTCAATGACCAATAACTATTTTTTTACCTCTGATTTTTGCTCGCTGGTTTCTGTTTGCTTCTCATCGGCAGATTTGTTGCTATCTGATGCTTCTTCTACACGCTTCCCTGTGTCTTTTTTCTGACTGTCTGTATTTTTACTAACCTCAGCTTCGCTACTGCTGTCATCAGTGATCGCGCGATTGGCAAGCTTGGGTTCTGGTGCAAAAGTCGCTTGTGCCACGCCAATGACTTGATCGATCAAGCGGCTATTGTAACGCATGCCTACAGCGACAGCGGTTACTGGTAAGAAGCGGCGGACCCATGACAAGTCAATTTGATCCAGATCGATACCTACCTGCCCAGCAATTTTATCGACTTGTTCTGCATAGAAATTCACATTCTGATTTTTAAGGCCTAAATTTTTGAGCTCACTATGCAGACCACGGCTTTGGGCATTATCAAGTAGGCCCTTACCTACCCCAATACCTGCCAACAGCGCTTGTTTTTCTTGCATCTTACTCAAGTCAGCGTTAGCGAGTAATTCGTAAGCTGCTTTTATACCTTGTTTACCAGTCAGTGGTTTATCATAGACAGCAGCCAATTGATAAACCGTACGTAATGACACTAATAATAGCCATAAGGTATCCGCTAACAACCCTGGCAAACCGGCTAAACCCGTCAATCCACCCAGGGTTGCAAGCGCACGGTTTTGATTGGCAATAGCAGTTGCCAATGCATAACGTTGTCCGTCATCCAATGTCGCGACATTAGCGAAACGATGCTCACTTGGTAAGTCGAGCTGACTCCAACTTGAGGCCAGTTTCGCCAGCTGAGCAAAAGCACTATCCAGCGTAGATTGGAATAGCTTATCAGGGACTACTTTTTTAGCATATTTGCCATAGGTAGCAAAGCGAGTACCAAGGAGCTGTTGAGTGGTTTTTAAGGTTTGCTCACGGAATAGATCTTGTTGGTAATCGTCGTTGCCTAAATCTACCGCTTTATAGTGACTTGACTTACCTGTTTTGGTGTTAACACTATCAATTAGTGAACCCATACGCTCAAGATTACTCCGTGTAAAATAACCGATAGTCTTAATACCTTGAGAAAGAGTGCTCTGCTTTGCCATCGTTGTATCCTTAATATGATGATTGGTGTGATTAAAATAATATGCCTAAAAAGCTTAGGTTCGAATAATTTTTAACCTTTTATTGGGGTCTGCTACTTATTAGTGGTTTGCTAGGTTTAGCACAAACCATTAATAAGCTCAACATTAATTCGCTTTTGTACTGATATCTATTCTATTAGTGTAGCTAATTTTTGATATTTATGTCAGTGAGAACAATGTTATTGCTACCACGACATTTGTATCTAAAGTTATGACTTGTTCGTAACTTTAGACTGAATAATTGCCACCTCTATACCATCTGCTTGTGATCTGTCTCTTATGTTTTTGAATGTTATGATCGCTAATGTTGCCCTTATCAAAATTACTTCAGCAAGGCCTGTCAGCTTGCCTTTTAGAGTTCATGGTATTTTTACTATTATTTTGCAATTGAGCAACGTTTTTGAATCGTCGATACGTTATCATACCGTGAATTAAGGTATGATTGACCTAGTGCTTAGACAATTTTCGGTATTATTATAAAACTAAAAGAATCAAAAAATACTTGAAGTAAAGAAATTAAGCTTTGAGAAACGCCTAACAGCAAACGTCGATACATAAGCATTAAATATAGAAAGGCATTAAACATAGAAAGGCATTAAATGTAGATAAGCATTAAATGTAAAGAGGCATCAAAGCCATCATTAAAGAATCGCTATTATAAGGAATACGGTATGCGCCGAGTTGTTATTACTGGAGCAGGGATTGTCTCTTGTATCGGAAATGATTTAGCCACTGTCACCACTGCTTTAAAACAAGGGCAGTCTGGCATTAGATTTAATGAATCTTACGCTGAGCACGGCTTTAAATCGCAAGTCAGCGGTAGTATTGATAAAGGGTTACTTGACACTTCTGGTATAGATCGCAAATTGAAGCGTTTTTTTAGTGATGCCAGCCTCTATGCTTATGTGAGCGCATTGGCCGCTATTGAGCAAGCAGGGTTAGCACTTGAAACCATTAATAATAACCCACGTGTGGGAGTTATAGCAGGATCGGGTGGCGCATCAACAGAGGGGGTGGTCATCGCAGTAGATGCTATGCGCGAAAAAGGTCTGCGCGGAGTCGGTGCTATGGCAGTGCCAAAGACTATGAGCAGTTCAGTGTCTGCGGCTCTAGCGACCGGTCTCAAAATTCAAGGGGTCTCCTATTCTATTTCCTCAGCTTGCGCGACTTCAACTCACTGTATCGGCCACGCCGCTGAACTGATTCAGCTGGGCAAAGCAGACGTGGTGTTAGCCGGTGGCAGTGAAGCGGAGGACTGGACCCAGTCTTGTATGTTTGATGCTATGGGCGCAATGAGCACGCAATATAATGACACGCCAAAACAATCCTCACGTGCTTATGATAAAGATCGCGACGGTTTTGTGATTGCCGGTGGTGGGGCGATGGTGGTGGTTGAAAGCTTGGAACATGCCCAAGCGCGCGGCGCCAATATTTTAGCCGAAATTGTCGGGTATGGCGCTAGCTCTGATGGTGCTGAGATGGTTGCCCCCAGTGGCGAGGGTGCGGTACGTTGTATGCAGCAAGCTTTAGATCAGGCTGGCTTAGAGAGTGTGGATTATATTAATAGCCACGGTACCAGTACGCCATTAGGCGATATCACCGAACTGAAAGCTATTGTTGAAGTATTCGCTTCCGACAACGATGCTAAAAATACGGTCCCGCCTATTAGCTCAACCAAATCAATGACCGGTCATAGCTTAGGGGCGGTCGGTGCTCAAGAGTTGATTTACTGTTTACTTATGCTACAAGAAGAATTTATCGCCCCGAGTATTAATATTGAAAATCTTGATTCAGCTGCCGAAGGCTTTGATATCGTCACTGAAATGCGACCGGCTAAGCTTAAGACTCTTATGAGCAATAGCTTCGGCTTTGGTGGTACTAATGCCACCTTAATCATCAAAAAATTCGACGCCTAACGTATGGCGAACCCAATAGCCCGCCACGACAGCATCAATCCTGCTAACGTTAAAAGCAACCAGCCTGTTGACCAAGCCCCGCTAAAGCGCCCGCTTCAGTGGGGCTTTGGTGGTTTGTCAGCTGCAGAACTATTACCGTTGTTGCAGCAGCATTTGGCAACTCAAGATCCTAGCGCGCAGTGGCAGCTAGTATGGCTAAATAATGATGGGCAGTCAGTGGTTGGCTTACTACCTAAAGTAAGCTGGGCTGTTTATTTTCATGGCAACAATCACCATACCTCTGACTTATCTTCTATGACTACCCAAAGAGCTAACGATCAAATACCTAACTATAAAGTTATTAAAAATTGTCGTGATGATGATAATGCTATAACGACAGCCTATATGAGTTACCTAGACTGGCAAAATGAGTTAATTAATTATAGCCAAGCTCATGAGATTGGTAACAGCGATGCAAATTTGATAAACGACCAGGATGAAAATCCCAGCTATCATCACGGTCTGATTGGCTTTATTGGTTATGATATTGCGGCTCATGAGCTCAGTCCTGCATCTCAGGTCCAACAAACATCACAACCTTGTGCCACTATGGGTCATTATGACCTTTACCTGACACCGATTAACGACCCTACTAATAGCACCACCCGTTGGATTTTAAAGGTTGAAACTGGCCATACTGACCTTAGAAATACAGCAGAAAATAAGTTTATAACAGCGCTTATATCATATTTAGATACTCTGGATAACACACTGTCTACTAGTGACAGTGACAGTGACAGTGACAGTGACAGTGATAGTAATAATGCTAATCAAGCCGCACTCAAAATCAGATCAACACTTAGACCACTAGTATTGAGCGCGCAGTGGAGTAAGCTCGACTATCAGCAGGCCTTTGAGCAAACCCAAAACTATTTACAGCAAGGCGACTGTTATCAGATTAACCTGACGCAGGCATGGGGTGGCCAGTTTGTTAACTCGCGTAGCAGTAATCACGCAACAGTGACCTCCCTCATTGATTACTTACCTGCCCTCCACCACAACACCCAAGCCCCATTTGCGGGTTATTTAGGAGTTAATCGTTTAGAGAACAGCCTATCGAAACACAGCCCAGCAGAAAATAGTAATTTGGCAGCTGATCATGCAAAAATTCACAACCACTCAGATCGACCGTCATTAGACTTTGAGTTATTGAGCTGTTCACCCGAGCTGTTCTTCACCTTTATCAAAGACGTTAAGACCGGTAGGCATCATATTCGTACCAAGCCGATCAAGGGTACTATACCGCGTGGTATCAATGCCGAACAGGACTTAGTACTCAAACAGCAACTGACTGATAGTGATAAAGATCGTGCTGAGAATGTCATGATTGTTGACTTACTACGTAATGATTTGGGTAAATACGCCAAGACGGGTAGCGTAAAAGTACCACAGCTATTCACCATTGAGAGCTTTAGTAATGTCCATCATATGGTTAGCACTATTACCGCTGAGTTAAAAGAAGACACTCATCCGCTAGCAGTATTGTTCGGTAGTTTACCAGCCGGCTCGATTACGGGTACACCCAAGAAGCGCGCGGTTGAGATTATCTCTGAATTAGAAGCCGCACCGCGGGGCGCCTATTGTGGCACGATGGGTTATATGAATTTTGATGGTAGTGGCCAATGGAATGTCCTGATTCGTACGCTGCAGGCCGATACTTCATCGAGCCTAACAGGACAAGTCAATTTATGGGCAGGTGGCGGTATCACTATTGCCTCTGATAGTGAGGCTGAATACCAAGAATGTCTCGATAAAGTAGGTAACTTACTTAACGTACTGACTCAAGATAATTGGGTCAAAAAAGTATAGTTAAGAAAAGACAGCTAAATAAGACGACCTATAAATATAATCCACCTAGCAGTTCAGGGCAGATGGACGCAACCCTGAACCTATCGCTATCTTAAGTCAACAAACTATTGTCTACCAGATACGTATGATTACTATTGTAGCGTGCCGGCTGACCAGCATTGACTAGGATAGTTTTATGTATTCGATAGACATTTTTCAGCTGCTAATTAGTAACAGCAGCGTCCTGGGTTTGCAGTGCTTTTAGCGCACTAATGAGACGCTCATGTTGTGCGGCGGTACCAACAGTAATACGCAAATACTCCTGAGTACGTGGTCTATCAAAGTGGCGCACCATAATACCCTGCTCACGTAACACACGGGCTATTTCACTGGCATTACCATCCTTAGGACGCGCAAATATGAAATTGGCGTGCGATGGCAATACCTTATAGTCCAGTGCGGTCAGCTGGGCGGTCAATGAGTCGCGTAACGCTATAACCTGCTGAAGAGTTTGCTCAAAGTACGCCGTATCTAACACACTAGCCGTGGCGCCTGCTTGTGCCAACTTATCTAATGGATAGCTATTAAAGCTATTTTTCATACGGGTCAGGGCTTCGATTAATGATACATTGCCAAAAGCCATTCCCACTCGTAGGCCAGCAAGCGAACGAGATTTTGAAAAGGTTTGTGTGACTAAGATGTTATCAAACTCGTTAATCAGACTAACCGCTGATACCGCAGTGTCTGAACCGCTCTCATCTGCGTGCGCAAAATCAATATAAGCCTCATCAATGACAATCACCGAATTAGAATGCTCACTGGCAAGCTTACGTATATCGCTTAGCGATAATAATAGCCCCGTTGGTGCATTTGGATTGGCGATGATAATACCGCTACAAGGCTGACGATAGGCATCAGGGTCGATACTAAAATCAGCCTCAAGTGCAATCTGCAATAGCTCAACCCCAAAAGTTTGGGCATAGACAGGGTAAAAACTGTAGCTAATATCCGGCGCTAACACTGGACGCTCTTTGAGGAAGAAACTGGCAAATACTAGGGCTAAAACCTCATCCGAGCCATTACCCACAAATACTTGGTTGATATCTAAACCATGTAATTGTGCTAATGCAGCACGCAAATCGTCAGATTCAGGCGCAGGATACAGGCGTAACTCGTCAGCTTGATGCGCCAAAACAGTGGTGACGGCCTCACCTACTTTTGGCGAAGGAGGAAATGGGTTTTCGTTAGTATTTAGTTTGCATAAATTATCATGCTCAGACTGTTCGCCAGGTACATAAGGTGACAAGTTACGTGCTTTGGTTGACCAAAGTCTACTATCAATCTTTTGTTCGCTCATAAGTTATCCTACTATTAGCCGCATAGATGATCATAAAATAAATTTGAAATTAGCTGAAATACATTACTGATAACGATAGCGAGCTGAACGCGCATGCGCTTCTAGGTCTTCATGCTGCGCTAAAATATCTGCGGTCTCAGCAAGTGGCTTACTACCACTTTCACTACAATAAATAATAGATGACTTCTTTTGAAAGTCGTAAACGCCAAGCGGTGAGGAAAATCTTGCAGTACCTGAAGTCGGCAGCACGTGATTCGGTCCTGCACAGTAATCACCAATCGCCTCTGGCGTATGACGACCCATAAAGATAGCGCCAGCATGACGAATATCGTCAAGCAGCGCATCAGGGTCATCAACAGACAGCTCTAAATGTTCAGGTGCTATCCGATTAATGACTGCCATACCCTCCTCTCGGTCTTTAACCAAAATGAGCGCCCCACGATTTTGTAATGAATCACGGGCAATATCTGCTTTTGGTAGCTCCGTTAACGCTTTTTCAATCTCTGCTGCTACTGCTGCCAGCTGCTCTGCACTAGTGGTTACAAAAATTGCTTGGGCGATACGATCATGCTCGGCTTGGGATAATAAATCCATCGCCAGCCAATCGGCACGGTCATCTGCCTCACCTTCAGCATACACCAGCACTTCAGAGGGACCTGCAATCATGTCAATACCCACTTGCCCAAACACTGCCCGTTTGGCCGCAGCAACATACTTATTACCTGGGCCAGTAATTTTATCCACTGCTGGTATCGTTGCTGTACCGTACGCCAATGCGGCTACCGCTTGGGCACCACCAATCGTAAAGACTCGATCAACTTGAGCCAGATGCGCTGCTGCCAGTACCAGTGGATTGAGTACGCCTTTTGGTGCTGGCACAACCATGATAATTTCAGTAACCCCAGCAACTTTAGCAGGAATAGCATTCATCAGCACTGAAGAGGGATAAGAAGCCAAGCCGCCCGGTACATAAATACCCACCCGATCAAGTGCGGTGACTTTCTGACCTAAGCGATTACCCAGTTCATCATTATAATACCAGGTTTCTTGAACTTGACGTTCGTGAAAGGTTTGCACCCGTGATGCAGCAGTCGTTAATGCCGCTCTTACCTCATCATCAAGAGACGCAAAAGCTTCAGCGAGCGCCTCTTTTGATAGCTCTAACTCGCTCATAGCCGTTGCTGGATGCTGATCAAATTGCTGAGTTAACGCTAATACCACGCCATCACCGTCAGCACGTACCTGAGCGATGATGTCATCAACCGTTTTTAACAAGTTGGCATCGTTAACCGTTTCAAAAGCAAGCAGCGCTGTTAACTGCTGCTCAAAATCGACATCTTGGGTACTTAACTGGCGCATAACGTAATCCTATGTTTGAGCTAAAATGCGGTTCTAAAAATAAAGGGACTGTCGCTGATTGGTAGTCATAAAGCACATCATGTCTGTTTATTCATTGCTATGATATTGAAAGGTTGCTGATATTTTATTTTTTAGCAAGCAGAGACCACAAAACCAGTTTAGCACGCAATATCTATCTTACAGCGCTAAACTGGTTTGAAAATACGTATGACCATGCTTTGTATTACCAATGATTGCGTTTTTTGCGGTCGTAACCAGTCATAACAGTTGCTTTAGGGTTACGAAGCGGTAGCGATGCTGTCTTTAAAACTATCAAGAATTGGCTCAAGCAGCGCAAATTTGCGCTTATAACTGACTTGATTGACAATGAGGCGTGAGGACACATCGCAAATATGGTCACGTGCCTCAAGACCGTTAGCACGTAGCGTATTACCGGTATCGACCACATCGACGATTAAATCCCCTAAACCTACCAGTGGCGCAAGTTCCATTGAGCCGTAGAGCTTAATGACATCGACTTGCTGACCTTGACTGGCAAAGTAAGCACGCGCGACATTAACGTATTTAGTCGCGATACGCAGACGGCGATTGGGTAGCGGCGCCCCTTTGACGCCAGCAGTCATTAACTTACATTGAGCGATTTGCAAATCTAATAACTCATAGACATGATTGGCACCATGCTCAAGCAATACGTCTTTACCAGCAACGCCAAAGTCGGCAGCACCATGTTCCACATAAGTGGGGACATCACTGGCCCGTAAAATCAGTACACGGACATTAGGGTTTGAAGTCGGAAAGATAAGTTTGCGTGACGCTTCAGGATCTTCGAGTAACTCAACGCCTGCTGCCTTTAATAGTGGCATGGTTTCTTCTAAAATACGCCCTTTAGATAAGGCCAGCGTCAATCCAGTGAACTCATCATTCACTTCATTCACTAAAACACTGGTTGGTAGGTGTTCGATTTGCTCAGTCTCAGTTTTTTCAGTCATAGGGGCATCATGTCCGTGTACGGTTGGGGACCCTCTATAGTCTGTCTACTATAAGATAGGGATTGTTAATCTGTCATTATGAAAAACGTTAGCTCAGCGTAAAAATCGTCTAGTTGCGAGTTGTTAGCTGCTACCTATTGGTATTAATCCGCTCGATATTGACACCCAATGCGCGCAACTTGTTTTCCACATCCTCATAGCCCCGATCGATATGATAAATGCGATCTATTAAGCTCTCACCTTCAGCGGCGGCAGCGGCCATTACTAGGGACATGGAAGCGCGCAAATCGGTCGCCATCACAGGAGCAGCGGTAAAGCGCTCAACACCTTTAACGATAGCAGTATTGCCATCTACTTGGATAGAAGCGCCCAAGCGATTTAGTTCTGGCACGTGCATATAACGGTTTTCAAATATATTTTCAGTAATAGTACTCGTGCCATCAGCGAGGCAACAAATGGCCATCAGCTGCGCTTGCATATCTGTCGGAAAACCAGGATGCGGCTGGGTACGAATATCGACCGGCTTTGGTCGTCCTGTCATCTGTGCGCGAATCCAATCGTCACCTGTAGTAATGATAGCACCCATCGATTCAAATTTTTCTAACACGGGATGCAATAAGCTCGCGGTAGTGTTTTTGGTTAATACATCACCACAAGTCATTAGTGCACCGGCCAAATATGAGCCAGTTTCAATACGATCAGGCACTACTGAATATTCGCACCCGTGCAGACGCTCGACGCCTTCAATAGTCATAACTGCGGTACCAATACCATTAATTTTGGCCCCCATAGCCACTAGCATATTGGCTAAGTCGACCACTTCTGGCTCAAGGGCACAATTGCCCAAAACCGTTGTACCTTTTGCTAGAGCGGCTGCCATAATGACGTTTTCAGTACCACCAACCGTGATCATATCAAAGGTAAAATGACAGCCAAGTAGTCTACCGCCTTTAGGGGCCTGCGCTTTCACGTAGCCGTTTTCGACACTAATGTTGGCACCCATGGCTTCAAAAGCCTTCAGATGCTGATCAACCGGACGGGAGCCAATAGCGCAGCCACCAGGTAGCGACACTTCTGCTTCACCAAAACGTGCGAGTAGCGGGCCTAGCACCAAAATTGAGGCGCGCATAGTCTTAACCAAGTCATACGGCGCGTAGAAATTATCGATATTTTTAGTGTCGCAAGTGACGGTATCGTCTTGTTTCTGGATAGTGATACCCATGCCACCGATCAACTCGATCAACGTTCGCACATCTAGTAATGATGGGACATTATGCAATGTCGTTGGTGTCTCCGCCAATATCATGGCTGCCAATAAAGGCAAAGCGGCATTCTTGGCGCCCGAGATAGTGACTTCCCCAGCAATACGACTGCTTCCAGTGATTAAAAATTGATCCATAAAAGTAACTGCCTAACTGTTAATGTAAATAAGGAGTGTGGAAATGAATAACTATGACACTAAAGCAATGAGCTAGCCTTGTGATTGAATTTCCCATTCAGCTGGTGTTAGTGCCTGAATGTTAAGCGCATGAATATCGCCACTAGCAATTTTATCGTTTACTAGCGCATAAATAGCCTGTTGACGCTGAACCGAACGTTTACCTTCAAAGCTGGCATCAACCACTCGCACATCAAACTTATTGCCTTGGTTGGCAGCTTGAATAAAAGCTTCTGGGAAATGCTGCTGTAAAAATGCGATTAAATCGTCAGCGTTCATGCTCATAGGATATCCTGTTTTGTCTTTAAAATAGATTTTGAATTCAATAGTGGGTCATTATAACAAGAGTTTGACTGTCTTACAGTACTCTCTACTAATATACGTTCGAGCTTTGGCCCGTTGAAGTCGCTGATAGTGACTGGTAATACTGGTAGGGTGTTAATTGAGCTCTTTATCTAAATAAGTTAATACTTGCGCGCGCACATCATTAACCCAGCGCAGTGGCGAGGCCATCGCGCCGATGCTAGTGGCGTGACTTGCACCTTCAATTTCACCATTTTCAACGTCCGCACCGTACGCTTTTAACGCTTTAGTCATTTTTATGGTATTGGATTCATAGACAATTTCATCATTTTCAGCCGTGAGCAATAAGTACGGAGGCTGCGAGCCTTTAATATGTCTATCAGGCATGACCTCATCGGGCGTTGCCTCTGCTGGAAAGGCGGTAGCGCTACTAAACTTGCGGAAATCATAGCTATAAGGGCCCGCGATACCGACTACCGCGCTAATATCTTTAGGGCTAATACCATAAGGGGCTAAAAAATCCTCATTAGATACCGCTGCCATCATATTAAACGCCCCAGCTGAGTGCCCGACTACGGCTAAACGCTGCGGATCGGCATAAAATCTGGCCGCATTATTATAACTCCAAGCAATAGCTTGGGCGGTATCTTTGACATAAGCAGGATAAACGTACTCAGGCGCTTTACGGTAATTAATCACCGCTGTAACATAGCCCGCTTGTGCAAAACTTTGTCCAACAAAGGCATACTCTTCTTTAGTCCCACTCTCCCATGAGCCACCGTGAACGAACACTACCATAGGATAGCTATTGCTAACGGTATTCTGTGCTTTCATTGCCTGTGTTAACGGCTTAGGATAATAGATGTCTAAATCTTGTAGCGGTTCGCTACCGTATGCTATATTTTTACTTACCCCAACGCCGCCACTTGGAGAGATGCCATTTAACACACCTAGTACCGATATTGCTTGAGCTTGCTGTGCCGCCAGAGCGATACCGCCCATGGCTACTATGGCGCTCACACCAGTGCTTGCCAGCTTAAGCCTGCGCGATTTAGATACTTTTGACTTTGCAGGAGCAGGTTCACGTGCGGTTAGATTATTAATTTCAGTATCGTTAATTTTAGTATCGTTAATTTCAGTATCTTGCAGCGGCTTATTTGAGTCCTTCATGTCCAGTACCCTTATTGTTTTTCAGTCCACAGTCAATAATATACCGACCGCACTATTTATTTCCATTACTGCACTATTTATTTCCATTACTGCACTATTTATTTCCATTACCGCACTATTTATTTTCATTACCGCACTATTTATTTTCATATGAGCTTCTCTATTACTGTCATTTTAACGGATCACTGTTATTTTACTGGCTGTTTGGGCATTTACCGTATTTTTACGGTTACGACTGCTTAGATTAATTGTCAGCGTCATTTAAATAGAAAGATAGAATATGAGATAAAGCGCAACACCTAATAAAAATGCAGTACCGACCAGCAAGCAGCAGCCTATATAGGCTACTTAGTACTTATTATTAGCGATATCCGTAGCCACCATATTTATATTCATGTCTGTATTGGCTATTTTACTGATTTTGATATAAATCAATATAAGGACTGGAGGATCCTTCAAGCTCGTCATCTTCTGTTCCAGCAGCGGCTGGTGCGCTATTTCCCGCTGCGCTTGCCGAGTTAGTATTTCTAACGATTGGCGTTGCAAATGCAGGTGAAGCCGCGGCACTGGCTAAACTCTGCTCAAACATAATATCTTCATCACTAATCGGCGCACCACTATCATTAACGACAGTGGTTAGCAGGACCAACTCAGTGATACCCACCGTACCGGTGGCGATATCGATCACATGACTTTGCTGAGTGGGCGTCATCCTTCCCATGATGTAAACCACACCATTATGAGTCACCGCTCTAATTTGCGCGGCCTTTACGTTGTTATTAGCGATTACTTTCGCCAGTAGCTTTGAGGTGATGTAGCCATCTTGAATGGTAGAGCTGTAGCCTCGAGCCACACTAACCTCCAGTTCATTATAGACCTGCCGTACATCTGGCATAGACCTAACCACCTTTTCAATTTGCACTTTGAGCGCCTCAGTAGGTACCTCACCACTAAGTAGTACCTCACTATTAAAGCTATCTATACTCATACGACTATTTTGCTGTAAATTCTCTTGTAAACTATAAATATTAATCTTGACGGTATGTTCAATACTGCGATCCAGCAGACGCTGCGGAATGGTACGTTCAGTCATCGGCACACCATATGTACCAGTGGTACTGTTAGTCAGATAATTGGTTGTACAACCGGTGAGTACGATACTAGTCATTAGCATAATACCTATGGTGGTGCGGAGCGGCCATTTGAAAGTAGCGTTGAACAAATGCATCCTTGTCATTATTTACCTCATAGAGCATGGTTTAAAGCAGGGTTGTTTCGATTATTTAAATTACTTTATAGTAGTCATATAACAGTCACATAGTAGTCATTTTATTTCAGCTACTTTACTTAATTTTTGTCATCAGCGGTTAGGTATTTGGTAACGGCAGCTTGTTACTCTGCTTTATTGACTACTTGAATGGACGGTTCATCGCTATCTACTACCAGGCCTTGGCCATAAATGCCCCTATCAGCCATTCCGGCTGGCTATTTATTGGGCTGTCCTCTATTAGTTGATCTTCTACTAGCGGTTGTTCTACTAAACCGTTTGCTTGCTTAGAATCCGCTGAAATATCAAGTGAATAATCTCTATGACTATCAATTGTTGTGGTATGACCTTTATCACTATCCATATTCTTAGCAAGCCGTGTGACGTTATAGGCAATCACATCAAACCGGCAGTCATAATGGGCATATTTAGGATGCTGACTTAAAAAGTATTTGGCTGTTTTAATGATCTTACGTTGTTTGGCTTTGGTAACGCTGAGCGCCGCATCACCGTAACCTGAACGCAGCCGCTGACGCACTTCAATAAACACTAAAGTCGACCAGGCCGGTCCTGATTCTACCATTACCAGATCTAGCTCACCCACTTTGGGCTGCTGCCAATTTTGTGCAACTAATAACAATCCTTGCGCTTGTAGAAACTCACATGCCTGGCGCTCAAAATAACTACCTTGGCGCTGCTTCGGTGACGTCAACGCCAACGGGCGGTGAGAGTTGCCTTTATGAGTACTTTTACTAGTACTTTTATTGGCGTTTTTGTCAGCATTGTTATTAGCATTACCATTAGCCATAGCACTGCCTACCCTAGATTAACATTTCAAAGTTATCATAGCATATCATGCTAAACTAGCTACTTTTGCGCCTTTACTACCTATTAGCGACCACTTGTATGAGTGGCGTTTGGTTGGTAGTGGCTCAGCATTATCTATTTTTCACATCTTCGAGGTTTTCATGGCTATCCCTACTACGATGCCAGCTTGTCTGTATATCGTTGCAACCCCCATTGGTAATCTAAGCGATATGACTCCGCGCGCCATCGATACCTTAAAGCAGGTGGCGATCATTGCTTGTGAAGACACACGTACCTCAGGTAGGCTGTTGGCGCATTTCGGCATTCATACTAAAGGCGATAGCAGCGATAACGATGGATCTAATGCTAGCCACAATTCCGATAAAAACAGTTCTGATAAAAACAGTTCCGATAAAAACAATTCTGATAAAAATAAGCCTAATGATAAAGATGACAGCACTACCGACCATAAAACCAAAGGTCATAACAAGCTATGGGCGTACCATGAACATAACAGCGCGGTTCAAACACCCAAAATTATTGAGATGATTCAACAAGGTCATTCGGTCGCCTTAATTAGTGATGCGGGTACGCCCTTGGTCAGTGATCCTGGCTATCAGCTGGTACAAGCCGCTCATGCTGCTGGGGTGGCCGTCTCCCCTATTGTTGGTGCCTCAGCGGCTATTGCAGCGCTGTCAGTAGCAGGCCTACCCTCAGACCGTTTTAGCTTTATTGGTTTTTTGCCAGCTAAGACTCATGGACGCCAAAAACAATTGACTGATTTAAAATCACGCCCTGAAACCCTAATATTTTATGAAGCGCCGCATCGTATTATAAAAAGCCTAGAAGATATGGCCGCAGTATTCGGGCCAGAGCGCGGCGTCACTTTTTGTCGCGAGCTAACCAAAACTTTTGAGACTGTGCATAAAAGCACACTTAGCGCTCTAATTGAATTTGTCAAAGCTGATGACAATCAGCAGCGCGGTGAGATGGTGGTGGTAATAGCTGGCGATAACGCTACACAGGATGACAACGACCTTAGTGTTCATGATGAGCTATTGCAGCGTTTATTAGAAGATTTGTCAGTCAAAAAGGCGGCTGCATTGGCCGCAGATATTACTGGCGTAAAGAAAAATGCACTCTACCAACGGTTACTTGAGCTACAAGCTTAGGTCGTCGCTATTTTTATTATTCTTGAGGTGTAGTATTAATGAGATTTCAAATAAGACAAATTGACGCTCAATACAAAATACTTCGCCATAAATACATTGATCAGAAGTTTGACGCGGTTTAACTTAAATTTAACCCTGTTAAGACCATAAAATGAATTCATGTGCTCATTGATGACACACTCTAATACTCAAGTAGGAGAAACATATAATGTACGATGTAATGGCGATAGGTAATGCGTTGGTTGACCATGAGTATGTGTTGACAGACGCAGCGCTAGAAGATACTGGACTGGTTAAGGGTAATATGACCTTGGCAGAGCTTGAAGAACAGCAGCAGCTGTTGGCTTTTTTTACCCTGGCAGAAATTGAGCCTTCCAAACAAGCCGGTGGTGGCTCAGCGGCTAATGCTATGTTTGCTTTTGCCAGCTTAGGCGGTAAACCATTTTATGCCTGCCGCGTGGGTGATGATAAACAGGGGCAGTTTTATTTACAAGACTTGCATCAAGCGGGTGTTGCCACCTCAGCACAGTCTATACATGCTGGCGGTGTGACTGGCTCATGCGTGGTTGCGGTGACCGATGATGGCGAACGCACCATGCAAACTTACCTTGGCACCTCAAGCGATATTACCGCTGACAATGTCGACTTCGACGCGTTGACGCAGGCAGATTGGCTCTATCTAGAAGGCTATTTGGCGATGTCTGAGAGTATCCAGCCAGCGATGACCCAATTGCGTCAACAAGCGGGTATTCACGGCGCTAAAATTGCAGTGAGCTTTGCTGATCCAGCAGTGGTTAAGTTTGCTAAAGACGGTCTGCTCAATATGCTAGGCAACAAGGTAGCCGTGATATTTTGTAATAGTGAAGAAGCTCGGTTGTTCACTGATAAAAAACAAACCAAAGCAGCAGCGCGTGCCCTACTTGAGCATTGCCAGATTGCCGTAGTGACTGATGGTGCAAAGGGTGCCGTTATCGCCCAAAAATCTGAAAATGATACCGACGATATTGTTATTCACGACATTGCGACACCAACGGTTGCTAGTGTTATTGATACCAATGGCGCAGGTGATAACTATGCGGGTGCCTTCTTATATGCGTTGTCGCAACAGTATAGCTTGCCAGAATGTGGTCGACTTGCCAGCGAAGTCTCAGCCCAAGTCATTCAGCAGTTTGGCCCACGTTTAGAGTCGCAAGATTATCAAGAAATTGCAAAGCGGGTGCTGTCTGCTTAAGTATAGCCAATGAACAGTAATATCGATACACAACCTACTACTGGCATAAGTTTTTCTTGCTTGCTGTGCCTACGCAGACAGAGGCTGCAAAAAGCTTATACCAGTAGTACCGTCGCGTTTTTAAGGTATTTTAACTATATTTAATTTGACGTTTAAATTTTTGAGCAAGCAATTGAATATAAAAAAAGCCCATATCAAACCGATATGGGCTTTTTACCATCAACTTTTGACCAAAGCGCTTAACTATTTATACATAAATCTTTGAATTACGCAGAAGCTAAGGCTTGTGCCAAATCTGCTTTGATATCTTCAATATGCTCAATACCAATAGACAAACGTACCATATCTGTACTAACACCTGCCTTTTCTAACTCTTGTTCATTCAGCTGGCGATGGGTGGTGGTTGCTGGATGACAAGCTAATGATTTGGCATCACCAATATTGACCAAGCGAGTAATCAGCTGCAAGGCATCGATAAAGCGCGCCCCTGCTTCGAGACCGCCTTTTACCCCAAAGGTCAAAATAGCCGATGGCGTGCCTTTCATATAACGCTGGGCCAGCTCGTGATCAGGATGATCTGGTAAACCGGCATATTTCACCCAAGCTACTTTATCATGGTCGCGCAGATATTCAGCAACGGCCTGCGCGTTCTGGACATGACGCTCCATCCGTAAACTTAAGGTCTCCATGCCTTGCATGATACTAAAGGCATTTAGCGGACTTAACGCTGCACCAGTATTACGCAGAGGCGCAACGCGAGCACGAGCAATGAATGCAGCAGCGCCCACGTCTTTGACGAAGTTTACGCCATGATAGCTGGCATCAGGGGTATTAAGTAGCGGGAAGCGTTCAGGATAATCACCCCAAGGGAAGGTACCACTGTCAACAATCGCACCGCCAATGGAAGTGCCAGTACCGCTCATATACTTAGTCAATGAATGCACGACAATATCAGCGCCAAATTCAAACGGACGGCAGAGTGCTGGCGTAGCAACCGTATTATCAATAACTACGGGCACACCATATTCATGAGCAATATCACTTAGCGTTTGAATATCAACAATATTACCCAACGGATTACCGATACTTTCTGCAAAAATCATCTTAGTCTTATCATCGATTAAATCGCGGATGGACTCAGGATTGGTATGGTCAAAGAAGCGTACTTCGATACCTTGACGGGGTAAGGCATGAGCAAATAAATTATAAGTACCACCATATAACGTTGAGGTGGTCACAATATTGTCACCCATTTCACAAATAGTCTGTACGGCATAGGTGATGGCCGCCATTCCTGATGCCACTGCCAATCCACCTATTCCGCCTTCAAGCGCGGCAACACGTTCCTCTAAGACTGCATTGGTTGGATTCATGATGCGCGTATAGATATTGCCTGCGACTTTTAGATCAAATAAATCCGCACCATGCTGAGTGTCATCAAACGCATACGAACTGGTGTGATATATCGGCACAGCCACCGCTTTAGTGGTCGGCTCAACAGTGTAGCCAGCATGAATTGCCAGTGTTTCTAGGTGGTGGGTATTTTTTGGGCTATTGTCTGTATTAGTATCTGATTGTCCATCACTCATAACATATTCCTTAGCATTAATGAAAAGTTATCTCTAAAAAGCTATCGCCTAAACGGTATAGTGAGTCAAATATAACACTGATATTAGGAAGATGGGAGCAGGCAGTACCCTAAGTACTGTAAGCAAATCTGACACCATAACCAGATCATAGTGATTTCACTACAGCTATAAAAAAAAGCTGAGTTAATCATAACTCAGCTTCTTGGTAAAAGAATAGCAAACTTTTATGCGTTCAATAACTAGCGCTTATAGATAGTAATAGTGACCAGTTTTTTTCAAAACCCTTCTATTTTTATTTAGCGGTTATTTGTAATAAGCATTTTCAGTACGAGTGTGGTCAGTCTCATCAATTACTTGTGTTAATTCTGGTATTTGCTGCTTAAGTTGTACTTCAACACCTTGACGCAACGTCATATCAACTGCTGAACACCCTTGGCAACCACCACCGAATTTTAAGACTGCGGTGAGACCAATGCCGTCTTCTTCAATCAGCTCAAGCAGTTGTACGTCACCACCATGCGCGGCTAAACCTGGGTTAATCTCTGATTGTAAAATATAGTTAATCCGCTCTTCCACACTAGCATCTGCACCAACTTTGGGTACTTTAGAGTTTGGGGCACGGAAGGTCAACTGTCCACCGAAGCGGTCTTTATTATAATCAATCACCGCATCTTCTAAATACGGTACTGAAGCGGCATCGATAAAGGCTGAAAAATCTTCGTAGCTAAATTTTAGATCAGCGCTGTCTTCTTCGCCCGGCTGATTGTATGCCATACAGCATTCAGCGCGCGGCGTGCCAGGGTGCTCAACAAAGATACGCACCCCAATACCATCAGTATCTTGCTTGGATAATAGGTCAGCTAAGTAGCCTTGTGCCGCTTCGGTAATAGTAATGCTATTTTTGGTCTCGGTTTGCTCAGTATCTAGTGCTGATTCATAATCCGCAGGGGCGGTATCAGTTGGTTTATTTTCACTCATAATCATTCCTATGCTTTATGACACAAATGCCACACCTAATAGGGGCTACTGTGTCGTGTATTCGGGGAAATATATAAATTATTATGCAGGTTGTCAATTATCGCGGTTTGTGGTCTTAGTCTAGCCGAGATAACTAACAAGTTATGTCGTCCATTATACCGTACTTAGACGATAATTCCGACCGTGCTACTGTGATTTAAATATAACTTCTACTTATTGATAAGTTTGGTTTTTTTTATGACCCTATTCAAAATATAAGCATCCCTTGTATAAACACGCTATCCTGAACAACAGGTCTGCTAGTGACTATATTAAGGCTGCTGCATTAATTATCAAGTGCAAGGTTTATTAGAGATAAATGAGACATAGCGTGAACCTAGCAAGAGCCTAGCCCCTAGTTTTGACCTATGATTACAATACGTCAATGCCGTCTGCTGCTCATTTTTATAATAAGAAGGTCTGCTCTATTAAATCGATAGCAATCGAGCAAATACTCTAATTTGAACGACAACACTTTTATGATTGAGTCCGTATTATGATTAAAGAATGCCTAAATTTGGTGGACACTAAAGACGATGAACAGATTGCTATTTGGAAAGTATTTGATAGTATAAAAGACAGTCCTGCGGCTAATAGTCCTATGGTTAAAGGTCAGAATATATTGTTGACCCACGGTACATTTTCGGACAAAAGAGTCTGCTTGGGAATGGCAAAATATCTGGCTAAGCTTGGCCATACTTGCTATATCATGGAATGGCGTGGGCACGGTAATAGCCCGATACCAAAGCATAAATTCAACTTCGAGACCGTGGCTATTTATGATCTCGATGCCACTTTTGGTTATTTATTTGATGACTTAAAACTGGATAATCTGCATTGCGTCACCCATAGTGGCGGTGGCCTTTGTTTAACTATGTTTTTGATCCAAAACAATTTGACCCAAGACTCACAATATATGGATAAAATAAATAGCATTAGTATGTTTGCCTGCCAAGCTTATGGCGCAGTATTGAACCGCAAGAGCTATGCTAAAATTTTATTTTTGAAATCAATGACGCGGCTACTAGGCCACTTACCCGCAAAAAAACTTAACTTGGGTAGCGTTAATGAAAGTTACCATACCATGAGCCAGTGGTATGATTGGAATCTAACCAAAAATTTTAAAAGTAGTTTTACTAAGCAAGACGGCGACCGTCAAAATATAAACTATAAAGATACTGGTTGTAACAGCAGCTTTGACTATCGACAATATCTGCCCAAAATTACCACACCTATTTATGCTATCAGTGCCAAAGGCGATAATTTTATTGCCCCATCTAGTGGCTGTCAGCTACTTTTAAATGACTTTAACAACCCTACTAACGTATTCCGTGAATTCTCAACCAGCAACGGTGATTTGGATGATTACACCCATAGCCGCATAATGGCCAGTCGCAACGCTGCGACAGAAATTTGGCCCACAGTTGTGGCATGGATTGAACGGCACGCTAAATAACAATTGGTCAGCGCTACGAAATAATTTCCCTCAAGGTTAATGAGCAATTGAACCTTACAAAACATCTTTATACTTGTCATCAAGTTACGTGCTGTGTCAGTATTAGCGCCATTGAAAAACTATAGACAAATAAATAATTAATAAACCTGTCACAGGGAGTTGGCGTTTATGAGTGTGTTACCAAAACCAGATCTAATAGTAGATACAATAGAAAGTTCAGTTATTCCAGAAAGGCCAAACGATCCTAAACATTACCATTATCTAGTATTTATCGGTCGTTTTCAGCCGTTCCATAGTGGCCACAAAGCAGTTATTGACGAAGCACTAAAACGCGCTGATCACGTCATTATGCTGATTGGGTCAGCCAATCTACCACGTAGCTTGCGTAACCCATTTACAGTAGCTGAGCGCTCAGCGATGATTAAGGGCGCATATTCAGCAGCTGATGCCGCTCGTATTCACTGCGTGGCGCTCGATGATGCACTATACAATGACACGCGCTGGCTAAAATACGTTCAGGCTGGCGTGAAATCTGTCACCGGTGACTTGCAAACCGATATTGGCCTCATTGGGCATTCAAAAGACAGCTCGTCATATTATTTGTCATTATTTCCTAGCTGGGCATCGGTTTCAGTACCTAATTATCATAACTTATCAGCTACCCCTATTCGTGACAGCTACTTGATGGGTGCCATACCAACCCACGAGCGCACCCCTGAATCAACACGCAAGGTCTTAAATGACTTCAAACAAACAGACAGCTACCAGCTTCTACATGAAGAAGCGGGCTTTATTGATAAATATAAAAAACGCTGGGAGTCTGCCCCTTACCCTCCGACCTTTATGACCGTCGACGCCCTAGTGGTGCAGTCAGGGCATATATTATTAGTGGAGCGCCGCGCTATGCCAGGTCGCGGGCTATGGGCGTTGCCAGGTGGATTTATTAATCCAAAAGAGACCTTATTTGATGCCTGCGTCCGCGAGCTACGTGAAGAAACTCTGTTGAAAGTCCCTGAACCAGCACTGCGTGGCTCATGTCATAGTCAACATACCTTCGATGATCCCTATCGTTCAGCGCGTGGTCGTACTATTACCCAAGCATTTTATTTTCAGCTAAAAAACGATATCAAAGGGTTGCCCAAAGTGAAAGGTGGTGATGATGCTGCTAAGGCATTTTGGTTACCGCTGGCTGAGCTCGATGCCAAGATGATGTTTGAAGATCACTACGCCATTATCACTAAAATGGTAGGATTGTAAGGCGCTTTTTTACTAGCCTTTCGCTCAAAAAAGTTTAGTACAGCTTGTTACCAGCGTTTTATGTCGATGCCTATATCGATAACTCATGTCGATAACTCATATCAACGCCTCTTTCAATAAATAGTATAGACCGACAACTGCAGAGGAGTTCTGAGATGTACACCAGTAATCTTAATAACCTCATTCTTAATAGCGACAGCTATAAGACCTCACATTGGGTACAATATCCTGCTGGTAGCGAGTACCTGTCTAGCTATGTTGAAGCACGCGGCGGCGATTATGATGTGGTTTTTTTTGGGCTACAAGCCTTTATTAAGGAATACCTAAGCACGCCCATTACCCATCAAGATATTGATGAGGCTGAAAAGATTATTCATGCGCATGGTTTGACTTTTAACCGTGTAGATTGGGAACGCTTAGTCGATAAGCATGGTGGTTACCTTCCGCTACGCATTGAAGCAATTCCTGAGGGCACTATTGCACCAGTATCCAACGTGGTTTGCCAAATAGTGAATACCGATCCAGAGTTTTATTGGTTACCCAGTTACATTGAAACCGCCCTACTACGCGCGATTTGGTATCCTTGCACCGTAGCTAGTGTGTCGCGTTATTGCAAAGACATCATTCGGAGCGCGTTAGATAAGTCTGCCGACAATACAGAATCACTGATATTTCGTCTGCATGACTTCGGTTCTCGTGGGGCCTCGAGTCATGAATCAGTAGCGATTGGTAGCTTGGCACATTTGGTTAACTTTGCGGGTACGGATTCTATGACTGCTTTGGTTGCTGCCAGTCGTTGGTATCAAATGGGCGATGACATGCCAGCGTTCTCAATTCCTGCGGCTGAGCACAGTACTATGACCGCATGGGGACCTGAGGGCGAAGTTGCTGCATTTGCTAATATGATTGAACAGTTTGGTGGTGAAGGCAAAACTTTTTCGGTGGTTTCTGATAGCTACGACTTATGGAACGCCATCGATAACATATGGGGTGACACCTTGAAAGAAGAGGTTAAGAATATGGGCGGCACCTTAGTCATTAGACCGGACAGTGGGGAGCCGACTAAAGTAGTACGTGAAGCATTAGCGCGCTTAGCGTTGAAATTTGGTACCACTCTTAATAGTAAAGGTTATAAAGTCCTTCCTGATTATGTGCGTATTATCCAAGGTGATGGCATCGGTCCACACAGCTTGAGCAAAATTCTTGATGTGGTCATGAAGGCTGGTTTTAGCGCTGACAATATCACTTTTGGCATGGGAGGCGGCCTGTTACAACAGGTCAATCGCGACACTATGAGCTGGGCAATGAAAGCCAGTGCTATTTCTATCAATGGCACATGGAAAGATATCTACAAAGATCCGGTAACCAGCCACGCTAAACGCTCTAAAAAAGGTCGCTTGGCGTTGATAAAAGACAGTGATGGACGGTTGAAAACCATCAAAGCAGAAGACCTGTCTGCCAGTACTGACAACCTGCTGCGTGACGTTTATGTCGATGGCAAACTATTAGTGGAAGACAGTCTCACTACTATTAGGGAGCGCGCTGGATGGTAGCCGCTACTAAAATAAAAGCCAACGCAAAAGACTTACTTTTTGCGCCTATATATCTGTACCAAGGTCGCAAGGTTAGACGTAATACTTTACGGCTACCTGAACCTAAAGGTGTACGCTATGGTCGAGTAAAATTAGACGCATCTATCGACAATAGCAGCGATAATCGGCAAACACTTAACATTATCATTGTTGGTGATTCCTCAGCAGCTGGTGTCGGCAGTCAGACCCAGCAACAGGCATTGGCGGGTAAACTGATACTAGCTCTACAGCAGCAAGCGTTAGTCAATAAAGTATTTGGTGCTCAATTTAATGCGCTTACTTGGTCGGTACAAGCAACGACAGGACATACTAGTTTCGATATTCTGCGTCGTCTGTATATACTATCCAAACCCAGTCAGCCTCTAGATGTAATGGTGATAAGCGTTGGCACCAACGACACCACAGCTAATGTTTCAGCGCATGAATGGCAACAGCAGCTTGAGGATATTATTGCTATTGCGAAACGCAAATTTGGTGTGCGTACATTAATTTTTTCAAGATTACCACAAATGGCGCAGATGCCTGCACTACCTGCCCCGCTAAATGGTTTTATGGGGGCAAAAGCGAATAGACTGGATGAGATATTACAACAAGTTTGTGCTGATCATGATGGCGTAACCTACATGGCTACTGACTTTGCACGGATGCTAGAGGAGCATTCTAATGGTAGCCCTATTGATATCGCAGTGATGTTTGCCAGTGACGGTTTTCATCCTAGCAGCCTAATGTACGGCTATTGGGCGCAACAATTAGCGGTATTAATTACTCAGTTACTAAATCCAACCTCTAAAGATTATTGATAGAGTTAACTCTTAAGAATTTAATTACCAAAAATAATGTCGCAAAAAAAACCGCTGAATTGTCAGCGGTTTTTTTATAATGTTTATTATATAACAATGCATCGGCAAAGTAAGGTCACATAATACGTGAATCTTATTCAGCAGAGTCAGTGTCAACTTTCTTACTGCGGCCACCAAATGCACCAAAGCGCTTGTTAAAGCTAGCCACACGGCCTTCGGTAGACGTTTTACGTTGCTCGCCGGTATAGAAGGGATGCGACGCACTTGAAATATCAAGTGGGTAGTATGGGTATTCTGACCCTTCGTGTTCGCGAGTGGTTTTGGTTTTAACAGTTGAACGGGTCAAAAAGAACACGTCAGCGTTAGTGTCATGGAACAAAACGTCATGGTAATCAGGATGGATATCTTTACGCATAATAAACTCTCTATGTCCGATGTATGTCAGGCCTATGGACTAGTTGTCCGACTATAACATACGTAACTGAGGCACTAAGGACCTCTACTAGTCTGGCAGCTACGTCACTGGCTTATTCCAGCACCCAACACCACACTTCTGCTCACTTAGCCTTTCCCCAGCGGGAAAATTAAACGACGATTTTAACGGTTTTTACTATTTGATGCAAGCAAGTCAGGGTCAAGACGGTGATAGAATTCATTCGCAGTTATATAATCATATTGAATAGGGTGCTTCAAGCTCATAACTCACGGTCTAATGGCTTATACTTGACCAGCGTTGTTAAGATTTTATTAATAAAGCTACTGACTTTCAAGCACTTATAAGTTATAAATGATAGGTGCTATCTACAATACAGCAACTTATAATAATACTCTATATAGGACAACATATAATGAGAAACTTTTTATTAGCAGGAACAGCGAAGACCTTACTTATCACATCAGCTCTTGCGATGACCACTTTTGCAGGCGCCGCCTTACCTACCCAGTGGCAACTGGACAACTCTCACACTCGTGTTGGATTTTCTGTAGAGCATTTAGGGTTTTCAACCACTATGGGTCGCTTTGACGACGTTGATGGCACTCTCAATTACGACATTAAGACTCCCAATAAGACTCAAATGAATTTTGTTATTGGTACTGACAGTATCAATACCGCGTGGGCTGCTCGTGACAAGCATTTAAAGACGGACGATTTTTTTGATGTTGCCAAATATCCAACTATGACCTTTAAGTCGACCCAAGTGAACTTTATCAATCCGCAGCAAGCTAAAGTAACCGGTGACTTCACCTTATTGGGTAAGACTATGCCACTCACCTTGAACGTAACGCTAAAGAAAATCGCTAACAGTCCTATGAACAACAAACCCGTCATTGGCTTTCGTGCGACTGGTAACATTGATCGTGCGGCTTACGGTATGACTACTTTTGCAGACGGCATTACCACTAATGTTCCTATTCAGATCGATGGCGAGCTGATAGAAAAAAAGGCGAAGTAAATTTAAGCTATTACGACTAATCTGGTTAGGTCATCATTGCTGACAACCATTACTGATAGCTCATAATAAAAAAGCAGCCATAATGGCTGCTTTTTTTGGTCTTAGTATTCGGTACTGACCTGTTGTTATTAACTGAATATCATCAATAATAGGATTTATTTGGTTTTTACTATGTGCCAAACGCCGCCCACTTTATCGCCGTTCATATCACCGACTTTCATGTCTTTAACAAAGAAATATAACGGTTTATCATTTGCGGCCCACTGGTAAGAACCGTCGTCGCGTTGAATGGTTGAGAATTGACCACTAGTTTTAACATTGCTAGGAGCTGTAAGTGCAGGCCAAGCTTTCAGGCAATCGCCAACACATTCTGACTTATTCATTGAATCTTTATCAAAGGTATACAAGGTCATATTATTAGCCGAATCGACTAACATGCCATTTTTACTGGCTACTGGCGCTATATTATTGCTGGTCGCTTGGACCTCATGAGTGCCTGATTTATCGATGCCGACCACGTTCTTTAATGTTGAACATCCTGTAAGAGCTAAAACGCCTGTTAGTGCAGACAACATAATAATACGTTTCATAGTAATTTCCTTATAAATTAATCATTAACAATATTGTTTATTTAAATTGTTTCTTAAACCTTCTTTTTGTTAAGATTTCCTAAGCCTTAGATAAATTCGAATTAACCAGTCTACCTCTATTCATTATGACTAAAACATAAACGAGTAAACCAAAGATAGCGATTGGTAACCATTACCTCTATTTGTTTGGCCACAGGAAACTTTTTTAATATAGCACGTGCTCTAAAACCGATGATTCTAGTGTTATATAGATTTACAAAAGTGTGTAAAAATTACAAATTGAATAAACTAAAACGCTTGTTTTATCACATAAGTAGTAATTAATTAGTCTTGTCCCTACATAGCCAGCTCTGTAAATTAATCGTTTTTATTAACATTTGTTTATCTGGGATCGCCTATAGCTGTTTACTGACAAAACTCATGTATCTGCTTACGTATCTATTAAGATATCTATCATAAAGTTTCGTACACTGGTCACATGCATGATAAGAACATCTACACAATTTGAAACATAAAATTAGTATTACTAAACCATCATATTATTAACTTACCTATTGAAGTTAGAGAAGAGAGCACGCATATCAGCTTTATCGATATAAAAACATAAAAATATCTGTCTCATAAACTATTAAGCTAAAACCTTACAACCACATTTATTTCTTATTTTGCTTACGCTAACGCTTACTTTGCTTACAATAGAAAGGATATGACCACGATAATGAACCAATCTTCTATAAAAGCTCAATCCCAAGCCGTCAAACACGAGGCAACTATGCTTAATAATATACCCAAAGACATGACTGTGAATAATCAGCACCCATCAACACAGGGTGATGTCTCGAAGCGCGTTGGTATTCTTGGTGGTGGTACAGCAGGTGCCACTATTGCTATTCGTCTGGCCGCATTAGGGCTTGAGACGTATTTATTTGAAAAGAAAACCTCGCTGATTGATGGCCCACCAATGTGTCATTTACACGCTGGGGGTAACCTATACCGCGAAATCCCTGATGAGGACTGCGTGGCCCTACTTGAACAATGTATCGATATTCTACGCCTTTATCCCTATACCATCGATGTACGCCCCACTGTATTCGCAGTGCCGACGCGTGATGACGGTATACCGGAGGACTTGCTACCGCGGTTAGATATTTTAACAGACGCTTATCGTGATCTTATTGCACAAGATCCTAGTAATAAAGTTTTAGGTGACCCTGAAGATTATTACCAGCTATATAGTCACGAACGGTTGATTGAGCTGTCTGAGTTTGAGCAAGTCGCTGCGCCCAGCACGGTCGATGAGTGGATGATACCGGTTGCTAAGTACTTAGATTTGAACAAGGTTAAGTTTCCACTGATTGTCGTGCAAGAATATGGCTGGAATATTTTCCGCTTGGCGGCTTCTGCGCAATTGGCTTTAGAAGGTTATGATCACGCCCATGTCTTTACTGATACTCAGGTGAAGCAAGTGGTGGCTGTTGATTGTACTGACTGTTCAAACGCTAATCATCATGTCACTAAATGGCGTATTGATTATCAACAGAATAATGAAGCGAGCGCTGGCACTATTGAAGTCGATTACTTAGTCAATGCTTGCGGCTTTCGCACTGGCGTAATTGACGATATGGTCGGCGTTGAAGTGACTCGTATGGTTGAGTTTAAATCCTCTTATATTACTCATTGGGGCGAGGCTGGTGGACAGATACCAGAAATTATTATTTACGGCCAACGCGGTACGCCTCAAGGTATGGCACAGCTTACCCCCTATCCGGGCGGCTACTATCAGATCCATGGTATGAGTAAGTCAGTTACTTTATTTGATGATGGTCTGGTGGCCTCTAGTAAAGATAGTGCTCAACCTAAATTACCCGAGCAATATGTACATTATATTGAAGATGGCTGGGATGAAACACCGCTACAAGTGCGCAGTCAGCAATCCATCGAATACGTGGCAGAGTTTGTACCTACATTCAACAGTGCACATACTGTTGGTAATGCCTTATATGGTGGTCAGCAAATTCCCGGTAATGATGATACCTTGCGGGTTGCCGATGTTAGTTTATACCCCAATATACGTTATGCGCGCGCTGAAAACGTTAAGGCATCATCGACGCTGATTGCTGCAGATGAAATTGTTGATCAGTTAATCGAGCTTGGATTAATAGACAATGATTTGCCAGCCAATCTCAGCCGTTACACTCATGAATGGGAGTACTTAGCCCATAATGATAGTGCCACTATCGATGCCGTGGCGCGTGTATTAGCTGAAGAGCGTGGATTCCCAGTTGCTATGGCTGAGGTCAACAACAGTATTTGCGGCGCCGCTATCGACAGTTGGACCTGTGACTTGACCCCAGCTTAATGGTAACGCTTCAAACCAGTATTTAACCCTAATGCTGCTTGGTTGTAAAAACTTGGCAGTAGCGCATACTTTCAGAGCAATGGGTACTTTCAAGTAGATAAAATTAACAAGATAACAAGATAACAAGATAACAATAAAAAGGCGGGTGCCAAGCTAACGATTAGCTTGGCACCCGCCTTTTTATTGCGTGGTCATTTTAATAACTACTTAAGTAAAGGGACAGCTCGATATTATTCAGTTCCTGATTACTAGCCTAACTTCTGGCCTAACTTCTGACCTAGTTACCAACCATAGTATCAGTATCCACTTTATCATCAATTTTAACGATAACTTGTAATAGTTCAATAGCCTCGCCAATAGTGTTACAGATGACTAAGCGCTCAAGATCTTGCTGCTTCATAAACCCTTGGTCAGCAGTATATTTCAAATGCTCAATTAGACAATCATAGAAACCATTAATATTCAGAATGATCATCGGTTTTTCGTGTTGATATAACTGTCGCCATGTCGCGATTTCCATAATCTCTTCTAGCGTTCCTAGACCACCTGGTAAGGTGATAAACGCATCAGCATATTCTGCCATCACTGTTTTACGGGTATGCATGGTATCGGTTAAATGTAGGCGTGTTAGTTTCTGATGCGCGATCTCATGTTTGAGCATAAAGGTTGGAATCACACCAACTGCCTGTGCGCCATTCTTAATCACCCCATCTGCTACTGCACCCATCAGACCAATGCTGGCACCGCCATATACCAAACCCATGCCATTTTCGGCTAATGCTTGACCCAAGTCACGGGCCGCTTGCTCATAGATATCGCTATTACCCAAACGTGAGCCACAATAAACCGCGACTAAAGGCATAGCTAGGGTTGATTTATCCACTGCTTTTTCAATATTAGTGATATCTTGACTGGTTATGACTTCATAAGTGTCATTGTTAATTTTCATTTGCATATAATGCCCTTAATTTTTACTTAAATGATCATTTTTGTGTGGTTTTTCAGATTACTTTTAATGGTTTGTTGGCTTAAACGAATATTTAATTGCCCCATTTATCCAACTTTCTATACCCACACTATACATTTTTTAGCGTTTTGAGATGTGGGTCAACGATATACTGATTAAGCATAACAGCCATAAATATGATTAAATTTTATTAGCAGTCTGGTATATTTAATGGCTGAAATGTAAGGAGCGAACATAGCAATAAGGTGGACATCGCCCATTATCAAAAAATCTATAAATTATATATCTATACCTTTTCTACCAGCATTTATCTTACCATAAGCTGCGTAGGCTCGCGGCAGCGGCGATTCAACAATACGCAATTACTACATTTTTGCGCTGCGATAACCATTAAACAAGAGTACTCAGAGTGACTACCCCGCCACCCCTAGCGTCAAATAAGTGCCAGACTCGTAAGCTGGTTACAATAAGTACCGACACTACTAATGATGATATCGGTAATAAAGCTGATGAGCAAATAATTACTATTCCAGTGTTTGACTACTGGTTATAGGCAATAGTTATAGGCAATAATAGAGTTTTTTAAAGCCGCCTGATAGCTAACTATTAATTACTGCAAGAAACTACAAACAGCTTACAGCATGAGATGCTTATTACCACATCAGATACTTAAGCCTCCGAACACTGAACGACTCAATGCTGAGATGCTGAGATGCTGAGATGCTGAGATCGAGACTGGTATAAAACCTGCCATCAAGAGTGTAACACTGCTGTCGGTCCGCGTCGCCAGCGGGCCACCAGTAATGGTATAAAAAAGCCTAACGTACACAGTACAAAGCCCCAAGCGTTTACTCCTAACAACAGTCCATATTTGCCTTCGCCAATCGCCCAACTGGCTGGGATAACACCTACTGCCAATGCAATACCTAGCGTCAGACCAGTCCAAAAACTGAGATGAAAGCTCCACGGCGACCAGCGGGTAAGACGATAAAACAAAAATACTGGCGCCAATCCCATCACCATGGTGCCAGAGATGGTGGTTGCGGCCAAAATGTCAGTACCAGCAAACATAGGTATATTGCCCAGTAACGCAAAAACTACCATTACCGTAGCACCCACTCGCATGCTAGGAAGACGAGTGGTCGCTCGGTGCGCAAGGCGCGGCAGATCCACAGCCAATGATTTGGCCAGGGAACTGAACGTGGAGTCCAGTGTCGAACCAGCAGACGTCATCATGATCACGCTCATAAAAAACAATGCCGCCAGTCCTAACGAACGACCCACTGCCACCGGCGCATTACCCATGGCATCGATACCGTTCAGCCGAGCATGAACGCCCACTAAACTAAAGATAAACACCGCTACAAAACCTAATAATCCTGCCACCACAAAGCTCTTAAGCATCTTTTTTTCATTATTAACAAATGCTCGGTCGGTTAATACTGGATCGTGGAAAGGATAACTAAACAACTGCAGCAATGCTACCAGTAGCAAATCCATTCCTGAATCCAGTTGAAAACTACCCTCCCGCAATAGCGTGCCAGGCTCGTTAGCGGGTAAAATCATAAACAGCACCGCACCCAAAAAGAACACGAACACAAAGGTTTGAATCACATCAGTAAAGATCGAAGAGCGTAGCCCACCTTTCAGACTATAGGCCAGGGTAAACGCGGTAAATATCATGGCGGCAGTATAATACTGCCACTGCCCAGGCAGACCAAAATAACCACCTACTACCGCGGTATTGCTCCAGATTTCGTTGTACAACCGAATCAGAATAGCTGCTGCAAACGCCAGAGATGCCATCCGGCCAAAACGCGACGTTAGAAACTCCTGCAAGCTGCGGGCACCAGTCTGTTTGCGAATCAGGTAGATTACATAGCCAGCCACTGGAATCGACAGCCAATAACTGGCATAAGCCAAACCACCCACTGCCCCATAAGAAGCGCCTAAGTTAGCGGCATTGGTCACTGACTTAGCGAAGATCCAACTAATAAAAATACTGGCCGTCAGCGACCATTGCCCTACTGGTTTGCCTTGATCATCCGTACCTTTATAGAATGACTCCGAACTTTTACTTTTTGGTGACAAGACGTACATGATCACGCCGTAAGCCAGCAAAAACCCCCAAAATAGCGTGGCTTCAGTAATGCCCATGGGCAGTTATTTCCCTTTGGTTTTTTATAATTGCAATATGGCGCGGCAAATGCCTGCCATGGAAACCATCGGATTAATTTTTATTAAAGACCACTATTTGTATCAAATAAGTCGCGACCACCCATGAAATACGTCGGAAACCTGCTGCCAATGGGCTTCATGCCGTTGATTTTTTTACTATAAACCGTTAATTCACTTCCAAAGGCATCACATTTTTTGCGATTATTTTCTAAACTTACAACTCAATACCTTAGAACAACCAATACTCAATGTCTAAAAGCCTGCGCTCACCCATCTGTCCAGACCGTTAACTACAAAGTCAGAATTTCCCAGTTGATAATACTAAGGTGAATCCCCCTGGCCAACCCACCAAAAGCTGAACTAAGCAGGAGCCGAACAGCTAGCGCCATAGCGATAACAAGAGAAACATCGGTGATGACGCAGCATAACTCGCTCCTTCATACTCTCGGCCAACGACTCACCTAAATCATATTGAGGGTCATCATCCACCAGCGTACAAGCATATACCTTCACTGAGTCACCCTTCTTCACCAACATCCGCGTATACGTGCACATAAAATGTGCCCGACTCTCAACGCTAGGATATTTCTGCATACAGTTTTCAGTAATTTCTGGACTGCCATCTTCCGAGCCTGGTATACCTAAGTCAGGAAATACCGTAAACGCCAGATTCTGGGGAATACCCCACGCCTCGAATATCTCTCGAAACCTAGCTTCGACCTTAGCCGGTACTTCGTCGTCGTCGGTCTGACGCGCTATGGATACCTTGAAGCCCTGATCCACTAGCCAGCGTATACCCTCTAGTGCTTGATCAAAGCTACCGTCGCCTCGATCTTTATCGTGGCGGGCGCGGTCAGGGAAATCCAGACTGACGCGGAAATGTATGGGATAGGGGTTATTCAGTAGGGGTAACACCTGATGCCGACGCTTCAGTAGCGGCTCGGTGGCGTTAGTAAGCACAAAGCAGGGTCGATGTTGGCTGGCATAATTGAGGATATTGACAAAATCACGAATCACAAAAGGCTCGCCGCCAGTGAAAGAAAACTGCTCCACATCCATGTCTAGAGCTTCATGAATAAACGGCTTAACATCACTCAGTTTCATCCCAGGAATGCGCCCATCACCAGGGTGACTGCCTTCCAAGCAGAACGGACAGGCCAGATTGCAGGCGGTACCAGTATGGATCCACAATTCTTGTAGCTTGTTTGCATCAATATAACCGCGTGGTTGGTCGTTGCGGGTATGGGTCCAACTATCGGCCGCACGGGCTTCTAGAACTTCTACCAATGGAATATGTTTGCGGGCCTTCGTGATGGGCGGTTTTTCTACAATCGTTGGCATAAGAGTTCCTTGTTTATCAAAATTCAACAGACGTTGGCGCAATAGTGTGGCCAGTGTTAGCGCCAGAAATGTCTCAACCGCGACACTAGCGATATGTTTTTCCACCTGTACCAACATACGCCGAAATACCTTAGCTTACTTTTATTAGCCGCCATCGCTTTTTCGACTTCGTTATAGGCAAGATAAGGGTGAATAGTCTCGAGAACTTTGTCTTAGCCTAGCATCATCGGCAGTGGCATAGCTGGCCCGAGTTTCTGATAGCAAACGACGCGCTCAGCAAGTACCGCGGCGAACACCTTGCAGGCCTGCTCGAAACTTAGGTTAACCAAATCTATGGATATACACAGAGCATTTCTGGGCGTTGTAAGTTAGTTGTCAATCCGCTACTAATTACGCATAATAAATATAAAAATGGTTAATTCTTATTATCAATTTCTATTTACCTTCGCTGTAATTTAAATCTGGGAACCAGTAATAAAATAAGCTTAATTGATTATTAAGTAATCCACAGATTGTACATTTGTTCCTTATTTACTAGCATTTACTCTATCATAATCCACGCAATGGCTGCATTTTTTATGCTGCGGTAGTAATTAAAACGCAATACTTAAGATCATTATTATGCCGCCACCAATATTAAATAAGCGCCAGACTCCTAAACGTACTCATAAATATGTATCGGCGCTAACCATGCTGATGATAATAGCGACAGTTATAAAAACCATTGCCAAAGCGGCTGTCTTGATTTTATTCTTATTTATACTACAACTGGTTATGATAAGCATTGCAGAGCGATCATGGTCTATTGTGCAAGTGACCTCGCAGCGGCTCACTCTCATGCAACAAGAATTACCTCAAGAGAACAGTCTACCAAGCCCACTACCAGAACAGCATCTTACTGATACTTGGGGTGGTGCTCGTAGCGAAGGACGCTCGCATGAAGGCATTGATATCTTTGCACCGCGTGGTACCCCAATCAAGGCCACAACAGCAGGGATAGTCAGCAAGGTTGGAGACGATAGACTTGGCGGACGTGTTGTGGTCATTGTTGGTCCTGGGGGTGCGGGGCATTATTACGCACATTTAGAAGACTTCGCGGATATCAGTCCGAAAGACTGGGTAGACGCCGGTGATATTATCGGCTATGTCGGTAACAGTGGTAATGCTAAAGGCACACCACCACATGTTCATTACGGTATTTATATTAATGGCCGCGCGGTCAATCCTTATCCGCTACTACTCAAAGATAAATAATGACTTTAAGTTTTTTCTGAATTTTTTAGGTCATTGCTACTTATATTATTTATGCTACTTATGTTATTTATGCTATCTACATTATTTGTGCTATCTGTACTAGCTCTAGTGTCTGCGCTATCTGAATTTTTTGTTGTTATGGTGGCCACGTCAGTATCGGGGGCACAGATACTGGCAGGCATAAACAAGATGCTAAAGATCGAACCCTGTCCTTCGTTGGACTCGATATTTAAGCTAGCTTGGTGTTGATAAAGAACATGCTTCACAATCGCCAAACCTAAGCCAGTACCCCCTGTAGCGCGGCTACGTCCACTGTCGACCCGATAAAAACGCTCGGTTAAACGGGCGATGTGCTGTGGTGCAATACCGATACCGTCATCAGTGACTGCAAACGAGCAACCCTGTGCAGTCGCAGTCCAACTGATAATAATGTTACCGCCTTTTGGGGTATATTTGATGGCATTAACCACCAAGTTTGACAAGGCGCTATTTAAATACAACTCCGCACCATATAGATTGCTGTCAGTATTTACCTGCAAGCTAATCTGATGCTCGTATTCCTTGTTATAGACCTTAGCGTCATCGAATAGCTGGGTGAGCAACCGGCTCATATCTATCATGCTGAGCGCAGGCTTTTCTTCGTTTTCTAATCGGGATAATAATAATAAATCGTTGACAATGCTGTTCATCCGCGCAGTTTGTTGGGTCATAAGTTTAAAACCGCGTTGCCACTGTGGCGCAATATCTGCCTGATCAGAAAAGGTCTCAAGATAGCCCATTAGTACCGTTAATGGCGTCCGCAGTTCATGCGATACATTGGCGACAAAATCACGGCGCATTTGCTCTAGATGTTGTAAACGCGTGACGTCATAAATGATCAGCAACTTTTCACCACCGAAATGGGTCACTTCACATTTTAAATAGCGCTCGGGGTTTTTCCACGATACCAAATGAATACCATTATTTGGCGCGGCCGTTGTTTGATAATACTGTCGAAACTCCGGCACAGTAATCAAATTAAAAATGCTATTACCTTGGTCACTAGACTGTAGTACTAGTAGGTCTTCTGCTGCCTGGTTCCACCACTCTAAGCCGTCAGTATCGTTGAGCAAAATAACCGCATCTTGTAGGGCTAATAAAGAACTTCTGATTTTCTTAACCAGTCCCATCAATTTTTGTTGGGTGAACTTTTCTTGTTTGCGTTTTTGATACAGCTGAGAGGCTATTACACTAAGCCCGCCAAGCATTTCTGGGGACGGCGTATTCACTGGTTTGTTAATCCAAGCATTAAAGCGATGTAAGCTGTACATTCGCCATAAACTGTACAACAACAGCGCCACAATCACGCTTTCTAGCAGGTATGAAGTATATAAACCCAGCGCCACCCCACTACTTAGCCAAAATAGTAGCCAGCATATATCGGCCCACAACAGCGCATAACGCGGTGCTGGCTGTGTCTTATTATCCGCAGGCGTCATCATAAACGTGCACTACCTTTAGAAATGTCAGAAAAATATCCTAGGAGCCATTAATATATACTCTTATTTATGAATAACCCTATTAATAAGCAGTAATCAGAATAATAAAATTATAGAAATCACTCCTTATTCCTGCGTAATCACTCTTGTTCAACTAAGCTAGAAAACCGATAACCAGTGCCGCGTACGGTTTGAATTAAGGTGGCACAATCGTAAGGCTGTAATAGTTTGCGTAGACGGCGAATATGCACATCAATGGTGCGGTCTTCGATATATACATTACCGCCCCAAACTTGGTCAAGCAGCTGAGTACGGGTATAAGCGCGCTCTGGATGACTCATAAAAAACGCCAACAATCGATATTCAGTCGGCCCAATATCGATCACCTTGCCCTCCGCACTGACCCGCTGACTTTTGGGATCAAGGCTCAATCCTGCCACTTCAATGGGCTTATCCGTACTTAGCAAACTGCTCCGGCGCAGCACCGCCTTAATACGCGAGACCAACTCACGGGTTGAGAATGGCTTGGTAATATAGTCGTCCGCCCCAGCATCTAAGCCTTGCACCTTATGGTCTTCTTCGCCTTTAGCCGTGAGCATAATGACCGGAATCTCAGACAGTAGCGCATCTTTTTTGAGCATTCGGCAAAAATCAACGCCGCTTTTATCACCTGGCAGCATCCAATCTAGCAAAATGAGCGCGGGACGATGGTCCACTACTTGTTGGTGCGCTTCGGGTATATCAACGGCTTGCAAACAGTCAAATCCTGCCATCTCTAAGGTCATGACAATCATTTCACGAATTGCCGGCTCATCTTCGACAATCAAAATTTGCTCATTTTGCATACGACAGCCTTAGTCAGAAGGGAGATGTTAAGTGGCTCATCTTCTAAAGAAATTAAATTCATATATGACTTCGTATAGCCAATAAAATTTTTCTAGCTTGCTGTGTGACTGCATCACTCCAGAGGCTTCGAAAACTTCTCACAACCATACTGTGTCTATTTTAAGGTAGCGTCACTATAAAAACTCGCCACACTACTGTTATTAAACAGTATTATCATGACGACTTGATGACAATTTAGCCTTAAATTTACTTTTAGCTCTATTGAGCCATATATTCTAGAGCCTCTATACTTCTAATAAAAAATTCAGCGGCCCATCATTAATACTCTCGACTTGCATATTAGCCCCGAACTGCCCGCTGGCAGTTATATGATACTGAGTTTCTGCATAAGCTATCAGCTCAGCGAATAATGATTGCGCGGCATCGGGCTTCATCGCGCCACCAAAATCCGGCCGACGACCATTATTGGTGTTGGCCATCAGGGTAAATTGTGAAACCAATAACAATCCACCACCAACTTGCTGCACATTCAGGTCTAATTTACCACGCTTAGCAGGGTCGCTATCACTTTCAACATGGTTTTCGAAAATACGATAAGTAAGGATTTTATCTACTAACCGCTGTGCACTTTGCAAACTATCGTCATGTCCCAACCCAATATAAGCTAATATTCCATGCTCAATTTTGCCAACATAATTGCCATCAACCGCGACGCTGGCACGGCTTACGCGCTGAATAAGTGCTTTCACTGAATGACTCCTTAGCAGATTATGAGTATGCGCTAATACGCTGTTCATGGTAAAATATAGTCATTCATTTACCTGTTATCTATTCTTATTTTAAACCCTATTTCGGTAGCCTTGTTATGACTTTATTCACCACTCTACAGCAATTTGTCCCGCAGCAGCAGCTGAGCAAGGTTGCTGGACGCTTGGCCGCAAGCCGTCACCCTATCGTCAAGCGCGTCTTTATTCGCAGCTTTGCCAAAGCCTATAATGTGCATTTAGATGACTGTGAGCGCCAGAGCTTCAAGGCGTATGAGAGCTTTAATGACTTCTTTACTCGCGAGCTTAAGGATGATGCACGCACCATTGATAGCACCATTAATGGTATCGTCAGCCCTGCCGATGGGGTGATATCACAGCTAGGGCAGATACAAGATCATAAGCTGCTACAAGCCAAAGGGCGGCACTACGATGTGGGTCAGCTGCTTGCCGACAGTGAAGATGGCAGTTATTTCGCGGATGGTAGCTTCGCTACTGTCTATCTAGCGCCCAGCAACTATCACCGCGTCCATATGCCATTTTCTGGCACCTTAACCAAGACTCGTTATGTTCCTGGCACCTTGTTTTCAGTCAATACTACCACTGCTGCCAACGTTCCTGACTTATTCGCCCGTAACGAGCGCCTGGTATGTATGTTCGATACTGAATATGGTAAAGCCGCAGTAGTAATGGTTGGCGCTATGATTGTCGCTGGTATCGAAACAGTCGCTACTGGCAAAATTACTCGCACAGACGATATGCAAGAAATGGATCATGATATGAGCTTGGCACAGGGTGATGAGCTCGGACGCTTTTATTTGGGCTCAACCGCTATTGTGATATTACCAAAGACTGCAAACGCGGACTGGCAAGACCACATGACCGCTAATGCTAGCGTACAAATGGGCCAGTTATTAGGTAAGTCTCATATGAAGGTCAACGCCAACACTGATGAGAGAAATGATAGCCCTACCAATGACGGTAAAGAGATATAAACCATCATTTTTTAAATTATGAGATAAAGGGTTTGTCATCGCTGGCAAACCCTTTTTTATGTCATAAGTCAGTAGCTGTCTGATTCAGTAGCTAGTTGATTAAGTAGCTCTCTAGTTTAAGCACTGCAATCAAAACACTATTTAATCAGATTACTAATCGTTTTAAATGCAGGATCTTTGCTACTGCGGCATAGCTCAAAAAGAATGGTTTCTACTGTGGTAATCACCCCGCCAGCACGGCGAATACGACGAATGGCTTGCTTCTTATCGTAAGGAAAGCGCGAGCCTACCGCATCACCAATAATGACCGGTTGCATACCATTATCTAGTAAATCAAGTGCCGTTTGTAAGACACAAACATGCGTTTCGACGCCGAATAGCAACACAATACTACGGTTCTGCTGCGCCAAATAATTCCATGAGTCATCGTTATCACAAGCACTAAAGGTGACTTTTTCAAAGCCTTTGGCATTATCACCTGTTAATATCTCACGAATTTCAGGCAAGGTCTCACCTAAGCCTTTTTTATATTGTTCATTGAGCATAATGGGAATGTCTAGTGCTTGCAGACCTTTTATTAGAATGACAATCTTTTTGACGATATTTTCGTGGTCGTTAATATGTGGTGTCAGACGTTCTTGGACATCAATTACCATTGCTTGGGTATTTTCGCGGGCGATACGGTAGGTGCGGTTGGTAATCATGGTGGACATAGTACACTCCTTGTACGCTGATAGCTTATGGCTACAGACTGTTTTATATTTAGGCTATTTGACTTTATATTTAGTAACAAGATTATAATGATTAATTATACCCTTATTTAGTCATAGTTTGCCTAGTCCGTCAATGGAGATAGTCTTTAATAGCAACTTATGGCCCTTTAATTTGATAATGATACTATATGACCAGTTAATAACCAGTGAACGCTATGACCTGCTAATCCTATGACCCAGTAACACAAAAACCCCCAGCCGTGACGACCGAGGGTTTTTATTAGAGCATATAATTACTTTAAGATTATTAAGACATAAACGGCTTAAACACGCTCAATGATAGTAGCGATACCTTGGCCAAGACCAATACACATGGTAGCAAGACCAACTTCAGTATCCATCTGTTCCATAGCGTTCAATAGCGTGACGGTGATACGCGCACCTGAACAACCGAGTGGATGACCTAGAGCAATCGCACCACCGTTGATATTGACGATGTCTTGCTTGTCTTGTAGGTTCAATGACTTGAGTACTGCTAAGCTTTGCGCAGCAAAGGCTTCGTTGAGCTCAATAGTCTGGATGTCGTCCATACTCATGCCAGCACGTTTAAGCGCTTTTTGAGTGGCAGGTACCGGACCGTAGCCCATGATAGCAGCATCACAGCCAGCAATAGCCATACTGCGAATACGGGCGCGAGGCTTAAGACCTAAGTCTTTGGCTTTTTGCGCGCTCATCACTAGCATCGCTGACGCACCGTCAGACAGTGCTGACGAGGTCGCTGCCGTTACCGTACCCCCTTTAGGATCAAAGGCTGGACGTAACTTTTGCATTTGCTCCATAGTCGCATCAGGACGAATTACTTCATCAACGGTACACAGTTGCAAGCGACCAGTGGCATCATGACCTTCGATACCGACAATTTCATTTTTAAAACGACCTTCAGTAGTCGCTTCCCATGCGCGGCGATGGGACTCAAGACCAAAGGCATCTTGTTCTTCACGGCTAACGTTATTCATACGGCCCAGCATTTCAGCAGTCAAGCCCATCATATTAGAGGCTTTGGCATAATGCTTAGAGGCAGCAGGGTTGAGGTCGACGCCATGCATCATACCCACGTGGCCCATGTGCTCAACCCCACCAATGATGAAAGTATTACCTTGATTGGTCATAATTTGCGCGGCAGCAGTATGTAGCGCCTGCATAGAAGAACCACACAGACGGTTGACGGTCTGACCACCAGCAGTTTTTGGAATATCAGCCAATAAACCAATGTTACGGCCTATATTCAAGCCTTGTTCTAGGGTCTGGTTGACACAGCCCCAGATGATATCTTCAACATCACGAGGGTCAAAATCGTTACGTTCTACTAAGGCGCGAACCAATTCAGCAGATAGGCTATCGGCACGGACATGGCGGAACATACCGTTCTTAGATTTCCCCATTGCTGAGCGTACGCCGTCTACGATGACCACATCTTTTGGACTTAAAGTTGTCATATACATTCCTTTCAATTTTTATTGTCGGTAGCAGTACCGCTATGCTCGCATCATTTAACCAACTATTATGATTTGACCAATAATAAATTATCATTAACCATTATCGAGCAAGTGTACTGCACTTTATCCTAGTAATGACTGCCTATTACACCGTGGCGTAAAAGGTCTCGCCTGCTGCTGCCATATCACGAATCTTTTGCGGGGCGGCGTAAGCTTTGCCAAGATCTGCGTATTTTTCACACAGTGCCAAATAGTTATCAAGACCCATCTGGTCGATATAACGGCAAGGTCCACCACGAAAAGGTGGGAAACCAACGCCCATAATCATCGCCATGTCAGCCTCAGCTGGGGTATCAACGATATTATCTTCTAGGCAACGTACAGTCTCATTACAAAAAGCCAGCATAGTACGGTCGATGATGGCTTGCTCATCAAACTCTTGCTTATTGCTATCGCTGGTTTCTTTGAGCAATTCATAGGTAGCGTCGTCGGCCACTTTTTTCGGCTTGCCGCGCTTGTCCATCTCATACTTATAAAAACCAACGCCATTTTTCTGACCCAGACGTTCGTTGTCGTAAAGATGCTCAATCGCACCTTTATAATCCGCCTTCATACGATCAGGATAGCCTTCTGCCATCACTTCTGCACCATGTACACCCGTATCTAGACCAACCACGTCGATTAGATAAGCCGGACCCATTGGCCAGCCGAATTTTTCCATCACTTTATCGACATGAACAAAATCTGCACCTTGCTTAAGTAGCAAGTCAAAAGCGCCAAAGTATGGGAACAGTACGCGGTTTACAAGGAAACCTGGGCAATCATTAACCACAACCGGCACTTTGCCCATTTTAGTAGCTAAAGCAACGGTAGTAGAAACGGCTTGTTCAGAAGACTTTGCACCACGAATGATTTCAACCAATGGCATACGACTTACTGGGTTGAAGAAATGCATACCGACGAAGTTTTCTGGACGTTTTAGCGCTTCAGCTAAATAAGTAATAGAGATGGTTGAGGTATTTGAAGCTAAGATACAGTCGTCTTTAACCAAACCCTCTACTTCTTTTAATACCGCACGCTTAACGTTTGGATTTTCAACCACGGCTTCGATAACGATGTCCGTCTCAGCAAAATCGCCATAGTTTAGGGTTGGACGGATGCGGCTTAAGGTTTCACCCATTTTGGTTGGGGTTATTTTGCCACGATCAACCATTTTACCCAGGAGCTTGCTGGCTTCGCCCATACCAAGATCTAATTGCTCAGACTTGATGTCTTTCATGATGATTGGCAAGCCTTTGCTGGCTGCTTGATAGGCGATACCGCCACCCATGATACCAGCGCCCAGTACAGCGGCTTCATTGATGTCATGTGCTTGTTTGCTATGTTGTTTGGCTAACTTTTTAACCAATTGGTCATTTAAGAATAGACCAACCAAGCTTTCAGCTTGGGGGGTTTTGGCCGCTTTGGCAAAACCAGCAGCTTCTACTGCAATGGCCTTATCACGGGGTAAATTAACGTGCTTTTCAATCGCAGCAATAGCAAGTGCTGGCGCAGGATATTGCTTGGGGTTGGCCTTGGCAAAAATCATGGCTTTGGCACTACTAAAGGCCATCGTTTGCTCAAGCGGGTTTAATTTAACTGGATTAAGCTTTTCGTCACGACGGGCTTGCCAATCAAGCTCACCTGAGATGCACTTTTTAACCAAATCAATCGCGGCATCTTGTAAGTCATCAGCAGGAACCGTGGCATCAACTAGGCCTAACTTTAAGGCGTCTAATGCTTTTTTGGGCGTACCAGTAGCGATCAGCTCAAGCGCATTATCAATACCTATGATACGCGTACTACGAACCGTACCACCAAAGCCTGGGAAAATACCCAGTTGGGTTTCTGGCAAGCCGATAATTGCTTTTTCGCTCATGACACGATATTCGCAAACCAAGGTCATCTCACAACCGCCACCCAATGCGGCACCATTAATGGCGGCAACTTTAGGAAATGGTAAGTCTTCAAAGCGGTTAAAGTCATTATTAATACCAATAACCCAGTCTTTAATACTGTCTTCTGACTGTTTAAATGAGGCCACAAACTCTGTGATATCAGCACCAGCGATAAACACACCCTTGCTTGAAGTAACGATAAGGCCTTTAACGTCAGTGGCTTTTTCAAGTGCGCTAACGGCTTCACCAAACTGCTTGTTGGTTTCGGTATCAAACTTATTCACGCTCTCATTTTCGGCGTTGTACTGCATGTTGGCGATGCCGTCTTCTAGCATTGTCACCGTGATGCGATTTCCTTGGTATACCATTTGAGACTCCTTGCTATGTGATAAAATTGCTATGTGATAAAAGTTACTTAATACAAGCTACCTAATAAAAGCTATATTTTAAAATTGAAATAAATAGCCAGTTATTGTTAGTAAAAAGAATAATACTGAGAATTTGCAAGCTTACTTATTACTATAAATGGCCTGCAAAATTATGCAGCGACGAGGTCTTTATTATCCAGCACTCATTGCTTTGTCTGGCGTACATTAGTATGACGCTTAATTTTTATGCTATTGCTTGCTCATATCGACTAAAAACATACCGCTATATTTGGCATGCTGATTCATTCTATAGCCTTAAATCATAGCCTTAAAACGGTTAAATCTTAGTAAAGCATCAGAACCAAACTTCAAAGAAAGCGCTGTCGTTATATTGATATTCACTGCAAATTCTTCTTTATCTGACATCAATATTCAGTATCAATTTATCTCGTTTTAAGCGTCATGATTTAATATATAACAAGCGCTAGGTTTAGCCTAATAAAGCGCTTTATCGCATAAATAATTTGTTTAGATAGTCAGTATTTAAATCGTTAGGCAGTTTTTACGTCAATTAGTGTAGGGGATTATGCCCCTAACTGTCACAAGCTAATACCGGACTCGTAAGTCACTATCAAGCATTTACCTTATAGCCAGCGTGCTTTACGCGCATAGATATTCGTTTGTTCAGACCCAACACTTCATCAAACCATATCCAGACCATAAGTTAAATCAGTAATACGTAACCAAAATAAATAGCGCTTAGCGTGTGTGAGTCCGCCTTATCAGCTATCATGCTACCTTAATAATACTTTTATTATTCACCTTTTAATTGGTTTAGTTATGACTGTTTCTTCTGCGCCGCGCTTTGTTCCTTTTGATAACTTTGAGCAGTTTCATAGCGCGTTACGCGCGCAATTAGCACAAGATATTGACGCATTATTTGACTATGCTCAATTGCCAAATCCATTGGTTGATGCTTGCCGCTATGTAATGACTGGCCAAGGTAAGGGAGTGCGCCCATTACTGGTAGCCAGTGCTTTTGCTAGTATAAGAGCCGTTAGTATCAATGCTACCAATAACTCCTCCATTGAAGCAGGCGGTATTAATAACAACGACGAGATAGCAAACCTAGATAGCGTTTTGCATGACCAAGTGCAATACGATATGTGCCGTCGAGCGGCATTAGCGGTAGAATTACTACATACCTACTCGCTAGTACACGATGACCTCCCCTGTATGGATGACGATGAACTGCGCCGTGGTCAGCCGACCGCTCATATTGTATTTAATGAAGCGACGGCCTTGCTGGCCGGTGATGTTTTGCAAACTCTCGCCTTTGAAGTATTGACCGCAGAAATACCTACCTTTGCCCCTTTTGATTCACTAATCGCCAGTCAGCTATTGGCTATATTTGCACCGCGGGCACGGCGGATGGTGGCAGGACAAATGCTTGATATCAACGCTGAAGCCAACAGCAACATATCGCAAGCTGATTTAGAATCCATACACCGTGATAAAACTGGTGCATTGATTGAAGCTGCAGTATTAATGGGCGGTATTTGTGCGCAAGCAACTGCCCCGCAACGTATCGCGCTACAAGATTGTGCGCAGCATATTGGCCTCGCCTTTCAGGTTCAAGACGATATTTTAGATGTGACCACCAGTACCGATGCCCTAGGCAAGCCTGCCGGTAGTGATGAAAAGCTAGATAAATCGACCTATGTCAAACTAATGGGGGTTGATGCCGCTCAACATTACGCGCAGTCGTTATTTGATGGTGGACGTGCGGCAATTACTCGTGAGCTGGGTGATGGCACTAATGATAGTATGGGTGAGGGTATTAATGAAAATACCGAAAGTTATGCGTTACTTGAGCTTATTGAATGGCTCTGGGCACGTAAGAAATAGTCTTATAATTGATATTACATAAAAAAGTAGGTACGTTAATAACTATGTGCGCTTAAAAACATACCTGTAAAAAAGGGCTGAAATATAGAGGGCGGCAATGACTAATAGCAATACCCAACGTATTTATCTAGGTACTGGCGGCTATAGCGATACTGACCTCCTAGGCACGCTGTATCCGACCGGCACTAAGAAAACTGACTTTTTATGTGAGTGTGCCAAGCAATACGGCGCAGTGGAGATTAATAGTACTTTTTATGCACCAATTGGCCAAAAAGCCTTTGCCGGTATGGTTAATAAAGCCTACGTACAAGCCGAAAGTGAATTACAGTTCGCGGTCAAGCTGCATCAAGATTTCACTCATGTTCGCAAAGGTAGTCCCGAACACGCACAGTCTTTTCTTACTGCCCTGACTCCACTAATCGAAGCCAACTGTTTAGCACCCCTGTTATTACAGTTCCCACATGGCTTTGACCGTACCCGAGATAATAGGCTGTATCTAGCAAATTTAGTCAGCTGGTTTAAAGACTATCCATTAGCAGTTGAATTCCGTCATGCCAGCTGGCACACGCCGCAAGTGGTCAATAGTTTTGGTGAGCAAGGTCTTATTTGGTGTAGTGTTGATTACCCTAAGGTTAAGGGTCTACCGCCGTCACGACTAATATTTACTCAACGCACTGGCTATCTAAGGATGCATGGCAATAATCTAAACTGGTGGGATGCGATGAGTGCTAGTGACCGCCATGATTATCGTTATAGCGAAGCGGAGATGCAGGATTGGGCACAAGCGATTGCCAATCAGCACCAACATTTTGATACGCTCTATATCTTCTTTCAAAATACTGTTAATGCGCATGCGTTTTATAATATTGCGATGTTGCGGGAGGCTTTGGGTAGATTTGATTTTGAGGTTTTGTAATTTATCAAAACTTTAAATAATGATGTCACGTAGGGTGCTAAACGCGAAATATTAATACTAAATAAAAGACAACTTACCCTTAAATCCTATTAAAAGTAAGCTAAAACCCTATGGATTCACTCAGTCAAATCGTCTTAGGTGCTAGCGTCCAAGGGGCGATACTCGGTAAATACCAAGGTCGCAAAGCGTACATATATGGTGCGATACTCGGCACTATTCCCGATTTAGACGTGATTTTGAATTACGGTGATCCAGTCAGTAATATGACTTATCATCGTGGCTTTAGTCACTCGCTATTTGTTCTGACAGCTCTAGGCTTAGGAGGTGCTTGGCTGATTAGTCGCTATCATCAATGGCGCTGCATACCGCTACCCTACTCGGATCAACGTTTAGCGCTAGCCATGACCTTAGCGCTAACGACTCATCCGATCTTAGATAGCTTTACGGTCTACGGCACGCAACTGTTTTGGCCGCTGCAAGAACCTTTGCAAATTACCCCTATCAGTATTGCTTCAGTATTTATTATCGATCCCCTTTATACTTTGCCACTGCTTATCGCTATGATTATCGGACTTATAAAGGGTCGTAAACTGCCAATATTTAAGAAAGGTTGGTTTGCTAATTGCCAACGCCTAGCCGTAGGAATGCTAGTGGTTAGTAGTGGTTATCTGCTACTGTCATTAGGATTAAAATATTATGCGCAAGGTCAAGCTGAGCAAACTCTAGCAGCGGCAGGTATTGAAAATATCGTTCGGATTAAAACTATGCCTGTGCTACCAACTACTCTATTGTGGCGCACGCTCGCTGAAGATAAGCAGCATCGAATTATTGAGTTGAGAGGCAGTGTGTTAGATAAGCGACTACCTGAATATCGTTACTTAACTAAGTATAAGAACTCAAAAGCACTTAGCACCAATTTGCCTCAGTCTAGCCAACCTTATGCTACAAGGCTCGATTGGTTCTCTGGTGATTGGACAGGATATAGAACACAGACGCTAATCGCTACAAATACTATTCCAAAGCAATCAAACACACCCTCCACTGAGCAGCTAGTCGTCGATGACTTACGTATGGTCGCAGGCGATACTTCGTTTTTTAGCTTTGTATTAGCGACTAGTGAAAACCAGAAAAATATCTCAGCTAAGAAAAACTCATCAAGTCCAAGCGATAATCCACAATGGCAAGCAATTATCCCGATAGAAACGCCATTCGTCTCTATTGATGACAAGCCTAAGCCTTCGCGCTTTAATTTAATTAAACAAGGCTTTCATCGGGTGATTGATGAATCGGCAATGGATGCGGATGGTGGTTGGGAATTGGTTGAGAGAAATAGCTTTGATTAGAAATAGAGTTGTAACGTCGCGTAGGGTGTGACGTGAATGACCCATCATTTATTGAATTACAAAATAGGTAATCAGCTATACTATTTTTTATTAAATACGTTGGAAGAATTTACTTACAGCAGAGGATTAAACAATGACTATTAAGCTTTTACAAACTATTTTGAAGCCAGTACATGTCTAAAGCTAGTCAGTTACTTTTCTGAAATTTGTGAGACTAAAAAATCACTCTTATCCTTTATTAAAAATGATTGAGGGTTCAATGGTAAAATGCTCATAGACTTTGGAAATCTAAGGTAGAAAATTATTTATACCTCAGTGGTGCAGATAGATATACTTATTTAGAGCTTATACTTTCGTATGAGAATAATAGACTTTGTATCCATTGTTCTTCTATTTTACCGCTGGCTGGCAACTATGATACCGTTATCACAAAATATTATTTAAGTTCTAAGGAGCAAAAAATAATTAAAAGATTGTTATTAAAAGCAACCGAGATAGTTGACACCATAGTAAGAGCGCTTCTAAAACATCAAATTTATGATGCTAGATATTGGGAATCACTATTAATTAAAATCAAAAAAAGGACACTTCTCAGTGTCCTTTTTCATAAATCAAATACTTAGTAAGTAAAAAACTATTTATGCTTCAACACCAGCATCTTGACCTTTATATTTTGCATTCGCGTAGTCCCAGTTCACTAGTTTGTCTAGGAAGGTATCAACATAATCAGGACGACGGTTGCGATAATCGACGTAGTACGCGTGTTCCCACACATCACAAGTCAATACCGCTATTTGACCATGTGCTAATGGGTTGTCAGCGTTACCTGTTTTAGCGATTGACAGTTTGCCGCCTTCTTTATCAGCAACGAGCCATGCCCAACCTGAACCAAATTGGGTTAGTGCTGCGTTTTTGAACTCTTCACGAAACTTATCATAGCTACCGAAGTCTTCTTCGATTTTGCCTTTTAGATCGCCAGTAGGTTCGCCGCCGCCATTCTCAGGCGTCAAGCAATTCCAATAGAAGGTATGGTTCCATACTTGAGCAGCTTGGTTAAACATACCCTGTTTGCTGTCATCTTTAGATGCAGCTACGATAATTTCTGCTAGCGTTTTGTCTTCTAGACCAGAACCTGGTAACAAGTCGTTTAGCTTGTTTACATAGGCGGCATGATGCTTATCGTGATGATATTCTAGAGTCTCAGCACTGATATGCGGCTCAAGTGCGTTTTTTGCGTACGGTAATTCTGGTAAAGTAATCTTTGACATGGTTATTTTATCCTTGCTTTTTAGCCGTTAATGTCATGCTTCAGTTGTGTGCCTATTTCTGACCCACTTACCTTAAAACTTGTAGATAACGCGATCATAACCGCGGTACTGTTCGAACTTATGACCATGAAATATTAGGCTAAATTGGCTGAGTTTATTGTTAATGAATGAACGTTATTGCTCAATGCGCTATGGCACATGATTATAAAACAAAAAAATTGACCACATGACTGTTGCACACGGATTGTTAATTTTAAATTCATAACCTACAAGCTATAATTCACTTTAGCTTACCATTTATTATAGCAAAAATTACGCTTAATATCCGTTACTGAATGTTATAGCTGCCTTAATTCGACTATTTAAATTACCTGCCAATGGCATACATTAGTAATTTACTTAATTAAAGCATAAAATAGCCACTGCCATTAGTGTTTACATTATAATAATTCAACATTAATGATCCAGTAGACCATCACCACATACAAAAATTACGGACTGGCCTTATGAGCGATATTGAGACACAATTACAGCCAAGCCACGCTTTGACTCAGACGAGTTGGGTGCTTGCGAGTAATAACAAAGGTAAGCTTGCTGAGTTTAAACGACTGTTCGCTGAAGCCAATTTAGACGTTACTATCATACCGCAAGGTGAGCTAGATATTGAAGATGCTGTCGAGGACGGTCTCAGCTTTATTGAGAACGCTATTATCAAAGCCCGTCACGCCAGCCGTATAAGTGGTAAACCTGCCATTGCCGATGATTCAGGGCTCTGTGTACCAGTACTTGGTAATGCGCCTGGAATATACTCTGCCCGTTACGCAGGCGAGCATGGTAACGATGCTAAAAATAACGCCAAGCTTATCGCTGACTTACAGCCGATACGCGCACAGCAGCCCGATACGCCCATTGATGGTTTATTTGTCTGTGTACTAGCCATGGTTCGTCATGCTGATGACCCACTACCTATTATTGCTCAAGGCTTATGGTCAGGTGAGATTTTAGACCAACCGCATGGCGATGGTGGTTTTGGCTACGATCCACTATTTTGGTTGTCTGATATGCAAGCGACCGCCGCCAGTTTAGGCGCCACTGATAAAAATCGCGTCAGTCATCGTGGACAAGCTATTCGGCAGCTATTGCAGCAGCTGGATTTCTAGTCATAATAGACGCTATCACTTTTTAAATGGTTAAATTTCTGTACTATTGGCCCATTTTGAGCATCAGGCTATAAAAGCGTGTGCCAGACAAAACAGATAACTTTTACTTTAATTAGCAGATAGATTATACTGTTCTACTTTTGAAATTTTATCGAAAATCGCCATTTATCTCTACTGCTGATTAAAAAGCATTGTTATCAGAGCCTATTAGCGAGTTATTATTGATATTTGACGTACTATATTGCCTATATCATTGCTAGTGTCATTGGCGATTCCCAATCGCACTATCATGAGGCGATCGATATCCCCTATTCATTCCAACGGCAATCGGCATAACGAGTCCCAATCTTGAGGCGCGATTGCCTGTTATTTTAATCCTAAAGGTGTAATCAACATGGCTACAGATTTACAGATCACAACCAACAAGCTGTCTGAAAAAGAAACCCAGCTAACGGTTAAAGTACCGGTCGAAAAAATTCAAAACAAAGTCGAAGGCCGTATTCGCCAAGTTGCGAAAACTGCCAAAATCGATGGTTTCCGTAAAGGTAACGTCCCTATGTCGCATATCCGCAGCCAATATGGTGCCGGTATCCAACAAGAAGTAATTAACGACGTCATTCGCGATACTGTGTTTGAAGCGATTAAAGCGGAAGATATCCGCGCGGTCGGCATGCCTAACATCGATGATGTTAAACTTGAAGATGATTTCTTAGTGTATCAAGCGACAGTTGAAATCTTCCCAGAAGTTGACGTGCAAGGTATTAATGACATCGAAGTTGAACGTCATACTGCCACTGTTAACGAAGAAGACGTTGACACTATGATTGAAAATCTACAAAAGCAGCGTGAAGAGTTCGTCGAGAAAAAAGGCAAAGCCGATAAAGGCAATCAGGTCATCTTTGACTTTGAAGGCTCAATCGATGGCGAGAAATTTGAAGGCGGCTCCTCTGAAGACTTCAAATTAGTTATTGGTAGCAACCAGATGATCCCAGGCTTTGAAGCGGGTATCAAAGGCATGAAAGCTGGCGAAGAAAAAACTATCGACGTGACTTTCCCAGAAGACTATCAAGCGGAAGATCTTGCTGGTAAAGCGGCTCAGTTTAAAATTAATGTCAAAAAAGTTGAAAAATCAAAACTTCCTGAAATCAATGAAGAGTTCCTTGAGCTGTTCGGTGTGACCGAAGGCGGCGTTGAAAAACTAAAAGACGACGTTCGTAAAAACATGGAACGCGAAATCAAAAACGCCGCCCGTAGCCAGGTTAAACAAGCTACTTTTGATGCCTTGCTAGAAAAAAATGCATTTGACGTACCAAGCGCTATGCTAGAGCAAGAAATTGAACGTCAACGTAGCATGATGATGCAACGTTTTGCTCAACAGTTTGGCTCAAACGCTGATAGCTTCGATAAAGACATGCTACCAAATGAGCTGTTTGAAGAGCAAGCATTGCGTGCAGCCCGTCTTGGTATCATCGTTGCTCGTGTTATCGACACCAAAGGGATAGAAATTGACCAAGCGCGCGTTGAAACCTTTATCAAAGAATCTTCAGAAAACTACGAAGATCCAGCAGAAGTCATTGAGTACTACACCAATGATAAGCAGCAGCGCGCTAACATTGAGTCTGTGGTTCTAGAAGACCAAGTGGTTGATTATCTGATCGAGCAAGGCAAGGTAACTGACAAAGAAGTCAGCTATCAAGACCTTCTTGCTGCCCAGCAACAACAGCAGCAAGCGATGTAGTCTGGACGAAACGCTATCTGTGTTTAGAGATGGCTTAAGTTATCGACTCCCTAATACGGCCTCAATCTTTTGATTGAGGCCGTATTTTTTATGCAAATTAAACAACAATCTAAGTTGATATCTCAATTAATATTTGAGTCACAATACAGATAACATTCTAGGTTAAAACAGGAATAAACACAGCGCTTAGCCCTAATACTACTAGCCCGCGTTGTAGCCAAAAACTACCACCAAGACGTTGCTGCAACTGCTGATTGATCAACATACCGGCTGAGTATAACCCTAGCATAGATACCATCATGCCTGCATAAAATCCTAGCTGACCTATGGCGCCAATCTGTGCGGGCACTTCCATCGTGTGTGCCATACCATGAAATGCTGCCAAACCACCAAAACTAATGCCCAGTAACGGTAAATGACGTGTGCTTAGCATGCGCATTGATGATAACGTTGATGACGCTTTCTGCCCACTCCACTGACCCATTAAAACAACGGCCAACACCACTACGGATAACAGTATTACCCCCTCAACCAATCCAGTCGTCAGGCCAAAGGAAGCCGCAAGCCCAACACCTCCAATCAATGCGCTAACAGTGGCTAAAACCACGCCTAGTGACAATCCTGCTGTTAATGACCTCATCCCTAGACGAGGCTTTTGCAAGCCATAAAACAACATACCCATGCCTACTGCCAAAAATAGATGATCCAGTCCCGTCATTGGATGTATGAGTCCCGCTTGTAAGATGCTCAGGAACGAGGGAGCGTGCGCTACCGTTGATTGGATATGGCCCGAATGAGCCTGCGCCAATGAGGGCAGTAGCAGCAATGCCATTAGTGCAGATGAGCCAGCTGCGCTAATGCTAGGGTACGATAAAACCGATGAAAAACGAGAGGATTTTGTGGAAGATGTCATAGGGTCGCTCCTTACTATTAATGGTCTGATTGACAATAATGGACTGTAGGCTAAGCAAGCATGCCATGCTCTTTAATAAAGGCGATGATTTCATCTACCCCATCACCGGTTTTCATATTGCTAAACACAAAAGGTTTGTCACCGCGCATTTTTTTGGCATCTCGCGCCATAACCTCAAGCGAGGCACCCACCATCGGGGCGAGATCGGTTTTATTGATAATCAATAGATCAGACTTGGTGATACCAGGTCCGCCTTTCCGAGGTATCTTGTCGCCTGCCGAGACATCAATGACATATAGGGTCAAATCTGATAACTCAGGACTAAAAGTAGCCGCTAAATTGTCGCCACCCGACTCAATAATAATCATCTCCAAGCCTTCAAAGGTGGCTTGCAGTTCAGCGATAGTCGTCAGATTGATTGAAGCATCTTCACGGATAGCAGTGTGTGGACAGCCCCCTGTCTCTACGCCACGGATGCGCTCAGCAGGCATGGCATTGTTACGAGTCAGAAATTCTGAGTCTTCCTTGGTATAAATATCATTGGTTACCACCGCCATATTGACCGTGTCGCGTAAGTTTTGGCACAGACGCAAGGTTAACGCAGTTTTGCCACTACCCACAGGTCCACCAATACCGAGACGTAAGCACGATAAACCAGATGAGGATTGGTTTAGGTTATCACTACCAGCATTTGGGTCTTGCGAGGTTTGGAGTTTGAGCGGGGTTAGAGACATATTGAGCTCCTTAGACAGTTAGGATAACGGTAAATATAAATAGGGATAAATATAGAATTATGAGCGAAACAACCGACTGTATTGCTCCTCATGCTTGCTTGAGAGGATAGCCAGATTGGGTAGATTATTAGATAAATCAAGCCTCTCGTAGAGGTTTTGGCACCACTGCTGAAGGTCTAGGCCGTCAGTTGCGTCTAACACTATAAGAGCGCTGAAAGATTGCTGCACCGTGTCACTCAGCTCATGTACCTGCGCACTCAGCTCACTTTGCAGATGCCAAAGAATACGTTGCCCGGCCATTTGTCCCAAAGGTACGGTCTTAACAGCGGCCAACACCATGTTTTCTAATTGTGCAAACCCATAAGTGGTCATCGATGGCGCCAATGCCAATTGCCAGTATTGAGCAATATGAGCAAACAGTGGCAAAAAGCCATCTTCAGGTATTTCAGCAGGTATACCAAGCCTAAGCACCTCATTGAGCCAAGATGCCATCGCTTGTGCCAACTGCTGAGACTCAAGCACAAACTCCTTACTCTCTAAGCTGGCGTGATAGTCGTGTGCGAGGTTCGCAGCCAGTGCCTCATGGCCTTGATCGAGTGCCTGCATTATCAGCCCTAATACAGGCAACTCATAACCGATAACGGCAAGCTGTAGGTAGTCCTGCATAAACGTAAGCGCACTGCTCTCATCATGGATGATCCCTGACTCGATCGCGGCTTCTACGCCTTGTGAGTAAGTGTAGCTGCCGATCGGTAAGTTGCTCGATGCCAGCATAAGCAATTGCCCAAGCTGGCTATTCTGGTTGTGCTGACTGTCTGGCCCAGTGGTATCACTCATTTTGACTGACCTACAGGCTCATGGCTGTTGTTTTGACGGTTATGTTCATGGCTGTCTGACGAGCTATGTGAATGGCTGTGTGCTTGGTTGTGTGAATCGTTATGTGAGTGGCTGTGCGAATGGCTATGACTCTGCCCCGACTGATAAGCCCCTGTTTCGGGCTCGAACGGTATAGAAGCAGGCTCGACCTGTAACCCAAGGCGCTCTAACATTTGCGTAAGCACGTGGTCGTTTTCAAAATATAAGGCATAGCCGGCATCAGTGTTATCAAACATCAAAGGCACATGTCGGTTACCCAAATGATAGGCCCCTTTCATCAGCGTAAAATCATCATCCGCAGTCACTTTGGTCACAGCTTGTGGTTTGGCGATGACTTGGATCAACTCGCCTGCTGCATTGATAAGCACATCGTCACCTTTAAGCGTGCCTGTACGCGGTAAATCAACACCGACGCTCTCACCTGACACAGTGGTGGCTCTAAACCGAGAGTGCTGGCGCGTGTCAAAATCTAAAAGCAAATAATTGGTGGCTTGGTAATGCGCTGCTAATTGTATTTGCTGCTTGTCATTAGGTGTCTGTAGACGGGTATTAAATATTTTCATAGGTGCTGTACTCTGGCTGCTGTTGCTCAAACTATTGGTTGATAATACTGACTGCGTAAAGTTTAAGGAAAAGGTAGAACGACGCCCAAACAGTCTGCTGTGGCCAGTATTTCGAGTGTAGGGATCTAAAACCTTAAAATAAGAAATAGCGCTGAGCCATTGGTAATACATCGGCAGGCTCACAGGTGAGCGACTGCCCATCAGCTCGTACCTCATAAGTCTCAGGATTGATATCCATATCAGGACAATAGCTGTTGAAGCGCATGTCGCTTTTACGGATATTACGGATACCATGCACCGGCCGGATCACTTTATTTAATCCGAGTTGCTTGTCCACTTGCTTATCTATAGCAGCCTGCGACATAAAGGTAATACTGGTCTGGGCAATAGATTTTGGGTAAGTGGCGAACATAGGGCGATAGTGTACGGGCTGAGGTGTGGGGATAGAGGCGTTAATATCACCCATTGGTACCGCCGCAATGAGACCGCCTTTGATGATACATTCAGGCTTCACCCCAAAAAATTTGGGCGACCACAATACCATATCCGCCCATTTACCTACTTCGATAGAGCCAACCATGTCGCTGATACCATGGGTGATCGCAGGATTGATGGTGTACTTTGCGATATAGCGTTTGATGCGGAAGTTGTCGTTGTCTTCACTATGATCGTAGTCTGTCAGAGTGATGCGCTGGTCTTGATGTTCAATGTTAGCAGTCGCGTCTGGTGCCAGATGACCGCGTTGGGCTTTCATTTTATGCGCGGTCTGCCACGTGCGAATGACGACTTCGCCCACCCGCCCCATCGCTTGTGAGTCGCTACTCATCATCGAGATTGCCCCTAGATCGTGTAGGATGTCTTCAGCAGCAATGGTCTCTTGGCGAATACGACTTTCGGCAAAGGCAACATCTTCAGCGATAGCGGGACTTAAGTGGTGACAGACCATAAGCATGTCAAGATGTTCGTCAATGGTATTGACGGTATAGGGTCGAGTTGGGTTGGTTGAGGATGGCAAGACATGCGACTCACCGATGGCTTTGAGAATATCGGGCGCGTGTCCACCGCCCGCGCCTTCGGTATGAAAAGTGTGGATGCAACGATTTTTGAAGGCGGCTAAGGTACTCTCAAGATAACCACTTTCATTTAAGGTATCGGTATGGATAGCGACTTGCACATCATAGTCGTCAGCGACGCTCAAACAATTATCGATGGCTTGCGGTGTCGTGCCCCAGTCTTCATGTAGCTTAAGCCCTATGGCACCCGCTTCGATTTGCTCAGCAATGGGGCCCGGCACACTCACATTACCTTTCCCCAGTAACCCAATATTCATGGCGATACTGTCAGTAGCCTTGAGCATCGAGCCAATATGATAAGCCCCTGGCGTACATGTAGTAGCGAGGGTCCCTTGCGCAGGCCCTGTTCCGCCGCCAAGCATCGTGGTCACCCCCGACATGAGGGCCGTTTCGCACTGCTGCGGTGCGATAAAGTGAATATGGCTATCAACACCGCCTGCCGTGAGGATTTTACCTTCGCCAGATATGATCTCGGTTGCGCCGCCAATAGGAATATCGATGGCAGGTTGGATGTCAGGATTGCCGGCTTTACCAATGGCGCTAATTCGACCATCCTTGATACCGATATCCGCTTTATAAATACCAGTATAATCCATGACCAACGCATTGGTAATAACGGTATCAGCAACCTCAGCGCCCAGCAACTGTCCTTGCCCCATACCGTCCCGAATGACCTTACCGCCCCCAAATTTAACTTCCTCGCCTTTTATTTCGGGTGTTTTAGTTGTTTTGGTAGCACTTTTATCACTCTGTAGTTCGTCATTTGGGTGATCAGCAGCTGCTCGAACGCTGGTCAAATCTGCCTCAACTTGTAGCCACAGATCAGTATCCGCTAGGTGGACTTTGTCGCCTGTAGTGGGGCCAAAATGCTCGGCATAGATACGCCTGCTTACTTTTTTTTGCGAGGTAGTTCGAAGTGGTTCTTGAACATTGCTTTGGGATGTCTTTTGGAAATTAACATCAAAACTATCTTCGTGTTTAGTTGCTCCTACGCCAATCGATTTATCTGTTGTAGCCTTGAGAGTAACTGGCCCCATCACACGCCCAGCAAAGCCATATACTTCCTGTTTACCGGCATAAGCGACCAGCTCAACCTCTCGTGACTGTCCGGGCTCAAAGCGTACCGCCGTACCAGGGATAATATTCAAGCGATAGCCACGGGTCCGCTCTCGTTCAAAATTCAAGGCATCATTGACTTCATAAAAATGATAGTGTGAGCCGATTTGGATAGGGCGATCGCCGGTGTTGGCGACACTGATGCTCTGTACTTGTCGTCCTTGGTTTAGGATAATTTCGCCGTCTTGGATATGGTATTCGCCTGCTTGCATGAGGACCGCCTTAATTTTAGAGTAATCATTTAAGTGCCATAACAGTGCTATACGATAGGATTATGTACCGTAACCAGTTTGGTGCCATCGGGGAACGTCGCCTCGATTTGCACTTCCTCCACCATCTCTGCTACGCCTGTCATCACATCATCGGTGGATAGATAGGTCGCCCCTTCACTCATCAATTCAGCAACTCGTTTGCCATCTCTTGCACCCTCCATAAGTAACATACTGATATAAGCAATGGCTTCGGGGTAGTTGAGTTTAACGCCGCGATTTTTGCGCCGCTCAGCGACCATGCCAGCAGTAAACAGCATGAGTTTGTCTTTTTCCGTGGGAGTTAGATGCATGGGCGTTCCTTATGGTATTTGTAGCAACGTGCCACTATAGTCAATGAAAAGTAATGTCGATACATAATATACTGCTGGCATAAGTTTTTCTTGCTTGCTGTGCCTACGCAGACAGAGGCTGCAAAAAGCTTATACCAGCAGTACCGTAGCGTTTTTAAGGTATTTTAACGATAGTATAAATTTTTCTTGCGAGCGGCTCGCAAACGTGGCGGAGGCTGTAAAAAATTCATCGCAGTGGCACTGTATTGTTTCTAAATTGAATTAACTATAGCGAGCAAAGCAGTATCTGCTATGGCTCAATATCTAATTTAACCTAACATTTAACCTAATATTTAACCTAACATAAAGTCACGTATCCCAAATCCTTGGACGACAAGATTCAAGCTGCCACCAATGTTCACGCAAAATTTCTCTAAGCTGATAAAACGCTTCGAAACATGCACGCACATCCAAACCGATATAACGGATATTAACTGCTTGGTAGTTGTGAGTGCAATAGACAGGCAATCCAGCTTGGGCAATCGCTTGCCGTAAGAGTAATACCGTACTGTCTAAATAATGAGTTAACGCCTGCTTAGTGATTGCTTGCGCGGTCGCTGTTGACTCGACTGTTTTTGACTCTAACGGTATGGGCTTTTCATGTACGTCACTCAAGCTTGGCACCGCCCAAAATGACCCATAGACGTGCTGTCCAGCCAGCCCCAAAGCAGACGTAAACCAGCGGCTTTGCGCCGACTGCGCCACACGTTCAGCAACAATTACCCGTCCTTCTCGATAGATATTTAGCCCTGTATGGTAGCGCCCTTGCATAAACTGCTCGTCATAGGCCTGCCGCCCAAACACGCTAATCTCCCACGTCATCAAACTAGATGAGGCTTGTAGATCAAAGCGACTGGTCGCGTGCATGTTGGCCTCGTTATAAATAATACTCTCTTGCGGTAGCCATTCTAAGCGCGCGTGCGTCTCTAGATTGGCTTGCACGTGCTGGCTTGCATATTCCGCAATGCCAGGTTGATCCGTACCTTTGCCATCTACGACATTGTTATTTTCTCTTATAGCTGTGACATCAAGCTTTGATTGGATGTTTGATTGAGTGCCTGATTGCATCTCTAACTGATTGTCTGATTGACGATTTGAAGGTTTTCTTTGTTGGCTGATACTGTCTTTGCCATACCATTTACCCGCCCCTGGAGTGGTGATGACCGCATGGCTATTTTGATCTAAGCGCATGTCCAGGGTCAGTGTGTCACCTCCAGCAATCCCTGCTGGAGGATACAGCATCAATATATGACAGATACCTTGCTGAGCACGAGGTTCAGGATATAAGGGACGCTGTACCATTAGCGCACCATTATGCTTGCGATGATACAGCCGAGTTTTGGGCTCGACTGGACTCGTACTTTTGGCGGTACTCGTATTTTTGATAGTGTCAAAACTTAGGGCTAAAGAAGATGGCCAACTCATTTGATCTCCTCATCTAATATAGTGGTATTCACCGAATGACTTAAAACTAGCCGCAATAAAAGCGGTAGACGCCAATACGAACCGTTAAATAATAACAACTAAGGTCTTTGGTACTGCTATAGGGCGTGCTGTTCGCAGGTGTGACAGAGTCTGCAAAAAAAATATCCTAGTAGCACTGGGTCGTTTCTAGATTGTATTGAGTATATCGCTACAATCCTTGTACCAACTCATGTAAGTGCGATACTGAGTAAAATCATCTGAAACGACTAACATATTGATTTTATTTTATTTTTAACTATCAATGCGTTCTTATCCTAGCGACAAATTTATTTTACACACTTATCAAACACCGATTAACCACACTCGACTCTTAAATATACTTCTATCCGCACCAAAACAGTACAACTTATCACCATGGATGCACCATCTTTTGGCATACCTCTCTATTTAACCTAGTGTTATATCAGCAGATAATGGACAGGTTACATTTAATGAGCAATGTGGTCTGGTACCGATATGAGTTGGCGTTTAAGCTAATCTTGTAGCGTCACTTATTAAATTTGTCTTACAAATGCCCTAACATGTGTTGTTGGGGCATTTTTATTGGTGGTTTATGGCTTTAGCCCTTGATAAATGATTGCAGACGCCTTATTAATAGGGAGTCATTTATCATTTGTCACATTAAAACGTTACTATTAGCGCATTAAAAAAGTTACCATTACTGCCATCATTTCTAACACAGCTTTTTAGCAAAATCCAGGTATTGTTATTGCTTGTTGTTATTATCCGTTTCTATTAAAAGACGTCAACTTTAACGACAATAAACGCCCATAAACGCCCATAAACGATTGGCTACTGGTTAATATTTATTTATTTTATACACTTATTGATAGGAAATCTCTATGACAGATTATGATCGCATTACCGCCAATCCGCATTTTGATATGCTAATGAGTGCGCATAACACTCAAAGCGCTCAGAGTCCCCAAGGCGCACTAGTTCCCATGGTGGTTGAGCAATCTGCACGCGGTGAACGCTCGTTTGATATTTTTTCACGCCTATTACGTGAGCGCGTTATCTTTTTGACCGGTCCAGTCGAAGATTATATGGCCAATCTTATCGTAGCGCAGCTGCTATTCTTAGAAGCCGAAAACCCTGATAAAGACATTCATTTATATATCAACTCGCCAGGCGGTTCAGTCAGTGCCGGTTTGGCTATTTTTGATACCATGAACTTTATTAAGCCTGAAGTCTCTACTATCTGTATGGGCGGTGCTTATAGCATGGGTTCATTCCTTTTAGCTGCGGGTGAACGAGGCAAACGTTATGCATTAGCTAACGCTCGCGTGATGATTCACCAGCCTTCAGGCGGTGCTCAAGGTCAGGCAACCGATATCGAAATTAATGCTCGCGAAATTCTAAAAACTCGTGCTCGCTTAAATGAAATTTTGGCTGAGCGTACGAGTCAACCAGTAGAAAAGATTGAAAAAGACGTCGAGCGTGACTTCTGGCTAGATGCTAAAGAAGCAAAAGAATATGGTTTGATCGATGAAGTATTAGAACGTCGTCCTGACTCTTTATAAGTAGTATTAAACTTATGAGCAGTATTAAGCAGAATACGACTCAATATTGATCGTAATTACCAGACCATTTTTAGTCAATCCATAATAATGAGAATATAAGAAAGCTTCGCGCAGACTACACAACAGTCCAGCTAGTGACGCTAACAACATAGTCGTTTTATTGTGGGTAGACTATAGAAGTTTAAAATTTTAGGAGTGCCTTTGTATGGCAGAAGACAAAACACCGCAGTGCTCATTTTGTGGTAAAGCCAAAAGCGATGTGAAACAGCTTATTGCCGCTGATGATGCCAATATTTGTAATGAATGTATTGAGCTATGTACTGACCTTATTGCTGATAGTGGCGACAGTGACGACGATACTGATGGTGATCTTGATACCTCTTGGGTCAATAAAAAATTACCAACACCCAAAGAACTACGTGCCCAATTGGATGAGTATGTCATTGGACAGGACGGCGCTAAGAAAGCCTTATCGGTTGCCGTTTATAACCATTATAAGCGTCTAAAGGTCAGCCAAACCTTAGCCAATGACAGCAAAAAATCTAAGATTGGTGCTGATGAGGCCATGGTTGAATTAGCCAAGAGTAACATCTTGCTTATCGGACCGACTGGTTCTGGTAAAACATTATTGGCGCAGACTTTAGCGCGCTTGCTAGATGTGCCTTTTGCCATGGCTGATGCCACTACCTTGACTGAAGCCGGTTACGTGGGTGAAGACGTTGAGAATATCGTGCAAAAGTTATTGCAAGCATCCGATTATGATGTGAGCAAAGCTGAGCAAGGCATCATCTATATTGATGAGATTGATAAAATCAGCAAAAAAGGCGAGAACCCGTCTATTACGCGTGACGTATCTGGAGAAGGCGTGCAACAAGCCTTGCTAAAGCTTATTGAGGGTACGGTTGCGGCTATTCCACCCCATGGTGGTCGTAAGCATCCACAGCAAGAGCTGATTCAAGTCGATACCAGCAATATCCTAATCATTGTCGGCGGCGCGTTTTCCGGACTCGATAAAGTTATCCAGCAGCGTACTGAAAAAACCGGTATTGGCTTCAATGCCGATGTCAGCTCAAAAGATGACAGCCGCCGCAGCTCAGACTTACTGCAGCAAGTCCAACCGGAAGATTTGATTAAGTTTGGTCTTATTCCTGAGCTAATCGGTCGTTTGCCAGTACTTGCGGCTCTAAGAGAGCTAGATGAAGAAGCCCTGGTTCAGATATTGACCGAGCCGAAAAATGCGCTAGTGAAACAATATAAATACCTGTTCGATATGGAAGGCGCTGACATTACCTTTACCAAGGAGGCGCTCGATGCCATTGCTAAAAGAGCCATGGCACGTAAAACGGGTGCTCGTGGACTACGCTCTATTGTTGAAAACGCGCTGTTAGATACTATGTATGAGCTGCCTTCAATGAAAAGTGCTAAAAAAGTCGTCGTCGATGAGCAAGTAATCAATGACGGCAAAACACCTGAAATCACTTAGGTTATTATCAATAGTTAGTTGGGTTAATTTGCGATCAAAGTAAATTAACGTCTATTGGCTTTTGTTATAGAAATGGCGTCTGGCATTAATTATGCTCAGACGTCTTTTTTATGTCTATTGCCTTATTATTTACCACTCGTTCTTGGTAGCAAAGCTATAGTTAAAATACCTTAAAAACGCGACGGTACTGCTGGTATAAACTTTTTGCAGCCTCTGTCTGCGTAGGCACAGCAAGCAAGAAAGACTTACGCCAGCAGTACATTATGTATCGATATTACTTTTTATTGATTATACTTTATAAAATAGCGTTATAAGATGACAGGAGCGTCTACCAAACATAAATAAGGCGGCTCATAAGTTATGCTAAGGTAGCTTTGCAAGTAACCGTTGAGGTTATCAACTTATCACCTATGATACAAAGGACTGTTTATCATGCTAAATAACATTACTGCTATGGCTGACTCGCTGCGCCAACACTTACCTTTTTCTTCAAACGTTGCTCAAAATCACGACGTTGCGTCTTACTATCATAATCACGTGGCAGCAGTGACCGGTGCAGGCTCTGGTATAGGGCGCGAGCTTGCCTGTCATCTAGCAAAAATGGGCTGCCATTTGGCATTGTCTGATATCAATGCTGAGCAGCTGGCACAGACAAAAGAATTGCTCGTAGGCTACGATGTTAACGTGACCATAACTGTACTGGATGTCTCAAATAAAAAGGCAGTCGATGCGTGGGCTGATAGCGTGATGATAGCGCACGGCAAAGTTAATTTTATCTTCAATAATGCGGGTGTGGCGCTGTATTCTACCGTGGAAGGCAGCAGCATCAGCGAGCTTGAATGGGTCATGGATATTAATTTTTGGGGCGTGGTTTATGGGACTAAAGCATTTTTACCCTTGATTAAAAATAGCGTCAAACAAAGCGAGTCTGATGCCAGCACTGACAGCAAAAGTAATAAATCACGTCAGTTCGATGAGCATGGTCATATCGTGAATATCTCAAGTCTCTTTGGTTTGACCGCGCAGCCTTCGCAATCCGCTTACAATGCCAGCAAATTTGCGGTGCGCGGCTTTACAGAAAGCTTGCGTCAAGAGTTGGATATCCAGCGCTGCGGCGTGTCAGCAACTTGTATCCATCCGGGTGGTATCAAGACCAATATCGCCAATAGCGCGCGCGGTAATGAAAGCATAAGTGATATCGGTATGCCTAGCGGTCGCAAAGCCATCAGTAGCTTTAATAAACTGCTAAAATTTGATGCTAGTGACGCCGCTTGGATCATTCTTCATGCCGCAGCGACCAACCAAACTCGATGCTTGATTGGTAATGACGCCAAAGTGATAGATGCTGTGCAGCGCGTATTCCCAGCAAGCTATAGCAACGTGCTCAACGATGTCAATAAGCTGGCTCGTAAGCTAAAGCGCAAGAAACGCTCAAAACCTAACGCTCAAAAATCTGCTTCGGCATAATAAAATCTCAGTGCCATGACAAATAAGAATCAATATAAGAAAAACCCAGCTAGCAATTTATTACTAGCTGGGCTTTTCTTATATAGCCAGTTCAAAATAAAATAGATACATTTGTGTCAGCGTACTACTGGTATAAATTTTTCTTGCTTGCTGTTCGCACGCGTGACAGAGGCTGCGAAAAATTCATAACAGCAGCACTGTGTCGTTTTTAAATTGGATTTACTATACTACATCGATGTTTTTTATATCAGTTTTACAATTCGGTGACTGTAAAACTAAGGCAACTTCATATCACCATCAACCAACCAGCCGATACGACGCATAACGTGTGCCACTAACCAAGCAATGACAGCGGGTAGCACAAACATCAATAAGATAATTGCTGTCCACAGCTGGGTACTACCCATGAGCTCTTGTGACGCTTCAATAACCCCAAAAACTCCTACCAGGCCTGCGGTACCCATACCTGCGCCTGTGGCCGTACATGCCAGCCCAAAGCCTACGGTCGCAATAGGTCCAACGATGGCACTAGCAATGACCGCTGGTAATAAAATCAGAGGCTTTTTAAGCACATTAGGAATCTGTAGCATACTGGTGCCTAGGCCCTGCGATATAACGCCACTGACCCCATTGTCTTTATAACTTGCCACCGCAAAGCCAATCATATGCGCAGCACAGCCGACCACAGCAGCGCCGCCTGCCAAACCACCGAGCCCAATAGCGATACAAATTGCCGCACTAGAGGTCGGCAAGGTCAATAAAATACCAACCACCACCGCAATGACAATGCCCATTAACAATGGCTGTAGTGTTGTTGCCGCCTGGATACCCTGACCAATGCTATTCACAGCAGCGACTACCGGCGGATTCAACACTGCACAAACGACTAACGCTAGCGTGCAGACTACTAATGGCACTAGTAAAATATCAAGCTTGGTCTTGCCGGCAACCCATGTCCCTGCGCGATAGGCAAATACTGATGTCAAATATGCGCCGATCGGATTACCTGGCAAGGCGACAAAAGTTGCAGGACCAGCCTCTTGCGGGATAAATAGCGTTCCTGCCATAAGTGCTTCAGAATGTGCACCCAACATCCCTGCTACTAAGCAGCTGAGCATAACCAAGGTCGGTGCTTTGAGATAATAAGCTATGCCCACACCAATTCCTGCACCCATCAATACTGAGGCTAGCTTACCGACAGCAACTAGCGCGGGCAGATGTAGCCAACCGCCTATTTGCGAGATAATGAGACCGGCAATTAGGGTCACAAACAATCCTAAAGCCATACCGGTAAAAGCATCAATAAAGTACTTTTGAAAAAATGACTTAATAATACTAGGAGGCGCTATCACTGTATTAGATGGGTTCATGGTGATACTCTTGTTTGAGGTGTCTATAAAGGGTTCTAATTAAGAGTTTTGATTAAAACAGTTCAACGTATTAATTTTACTAAAAAAATAGCATAAAAAAAGCGCCGATATGACGCTTTTTTTATACTGTGACTTAGGACTTAATATTAAACCTAACGACCTAGCATCACACTTAACGGCGCTGTTCAACGATAATAGAATCAATGCCATTGTTTTGTAGTCGTTGTTGCGCATTGGCAACCGCTTGACGATTATTCATCGAGCGCGAGATTACCTGATAAATCGGCGAGCCATTACCCGTCGTGTTTTTGACCACCTTAGCATCAACCCCAGCCATTAATACTTGCGCACGCCGACGATCCGCTTCATCAGCACTACCAAAACTGTTGATTTGTAAAATATAGGTCGCTACAGGTGTCGCTTTTTGCACACTAGCCGTTCCTGTACCTGACCCGGTGTTGTTAGCTCGTGAGGTAGTATTGTTATTTTTGCTGGCAGCAGGTGGTGTCCCACCGTCATAAGTAGCGTCTTCCTCAACGATAACAATATCATTATTATCACTGGTATTGTTAGCGTTATTACCACGACTAGGTTCAATGACCGTACTTTCAGAAATACCAAAGTTACCCGTGTCATCATTACGATTAGCGGAGTTATCGTCAGGCTGAGTGACCACCACATCAGGTTCAAAATCGCTGATATCACCTATTAGGCTATCATCCGTCTCCCCAATATCTTCATCAGGAATAGTCGCCATCTCTTGATTTGGCAAAATATCATAAAACTCATAATCGCTATTGTCAGTATCAGTATCAACACGCGGCTGTACCTGCCGATTAGGATCAGTACCAGTAGAACCAGCTGGGCTAAAGTCAAACAATGGTGAAAGGTACAGAAATACCCCAATCATAAGGGTCAATACGGCCCCAACGAACATCCATAATAATCCTGACACGCTACTGGCTTTGCGTTTTTCAGTGGCACCTTTAGGTTTTTTGGCTAACATGAAACGCGTTCTCCCTACCGAATCTAACAGTTGTTATGAGCTGATATTATGTGCCGTCTTTATAACCGGTGTTATATTGACAAGCGCGAGACGACTTGCGCCTTTATATGTTTATAATTCTATATTTCAATGCTTGGGCATTTTTATGCCTATATTTAAGACTACATGCTGGACGGTGCTGACAATCCTAATAAGCCTAGACCATTGGCCAGTACCTGTCGCACCGCTTTTGATAAGCGCAGGCGTGCTTGCATCAGCTCAACCTCAGAGTCGCTTGGGGTCTCCCCTGAGGTTAAGCTTACGGGTAGAATGCGATTGCTGTCATACCAGCCATGAAATAGCGCAGCCAACTCTTTGAGGTAGTTGGTCATTATGTGCGGCTCATAGCCAGTTGCTGAACGCAGCAAGGTAGCAGGATACGCCGCAAGTAGCTTGATTACTTCCTCTTCGGCAGGCGCAATAAGCAAGTGTTGCTGCTGCGCACCGATGAGGTCATCCACACTTAGACCACTGGCTGCTAATTTTTCTAATACCCGACAAACACGAGCATGCGCATATTGAATGTAATAAACCAAATTGTCCTTGCTTTGCGATTTGGCAAGCTCTAGATCAAAGTCAATGTGCACTTCAGGCTTCCGCGCCACATAATAGAAGCGTGCCGCATCATTGCCGACTTCATGACGTAACTCACGCAAGGTCACGAACTCACCTTTACGCGATGACATAGGTACCTTTTCATCGCCACGCCATAACGCCACAAACTGTACTAACACTACATCAAGACGCTCAGAATCAATACCAAGCGCCATTAGCGCTGCTCGGACGCGCGGCACATAACCATGATGGTCGGCGCCCCAGACGTTAACAACTTTATCAAAACCGCGGTCGAATTTATTCTTATGATAGGCGATATCTGAGGCAAAATAAGTGGTTTGACCATTGGCACGGCGTACGACTCTGTCTTTTTCATCGCCAAAGTCAGTCGATTTAAACCAAATATTACCCTCTTTTTCGTACAGATAACCTTTATCATCTAGTATCTGTAGGGCGGGTTCAATATCAGCATCAATAGTTTTTTCATGAAACCAACATTCATAACGCACACCAAACTCATTCAAATCATCTTTGATATCAGCCAAAATACCACTTAGTGCGGCATTCAAAAACAGCTCATAGCCGTCACCAAGTAATGCCTTGCTATTGACAATCAAACCATCGATATGAGCTTCTTTATCACCCGATAGCAGTACATTTTCGCCCTCAGCATTGATCTCAAATTGCGCGTCAGCTGGTACGTCTTTCGCGATTTCTACAAAGCTGTGCACGTAACTATTACCATGCTGTGTCTTGAGTGTCTCTGCTATATCGCGAACATAGTCGCCTACGTAAGCGTTGGATGGGAATGTTACTGTTTCACTGTTAGCCTGTAGATAACGCAAATAAGTGCTGGTGGCTAGAATGTCCATCTGCCGACCAGCATCGTTAACGTAGTACTCACGAGTGACGTCATAGCCCACTGCCTCTAACAAGTTGGACACGCTCATACCAAACGCCGCTCCGCGACCGTGACCGACATGCAAGCTAGAAGTTGGGTTGGCTGAAACAAACTCGACTTGAACCTTTTGTCCGTCGAACTGCCGGCTGAGGCCAAAGCGGTCCTGTAAGTCGAAGATATCACCTAATACCGCAAACTTGGCTTCAGCATTCAAGAATACGTTGATAAAGCCCGGCCCAGCGATGTCTACTTGGCGTATGTCTTTATTGTCTGGCAGTGACTGAACGATTTTTTCTGCCAACGCGCGTGGATTGGTCTTGGCCGCTTTGGCCGCGGTCATGGCAATATTACTGGCGAAATCACCATGGCTAGCGTCTTTAGTACGGGTAATCTGGCTATTGTTTTGCCAATCAGCCGGTAGCGCGCCTTCGTTTTTTAGCACTTGAACAGCATGATCAAATAATGAGGCTAACGTATCAATTTGGGCTTGTGACATAAGACTATAAACTCGGATAAATAAACAATAAAAATGAGGTGAAAAAGGGAATCAACACGCATTGGGGTCGTCAATAACGGCTTATAGCGATTGCTCATTTTTTATTATGAGATTGACCAGCATCAAACTACTGGCATACAAAGATAAAATGATACGAAAATATAAGTAACCTGTAAATATAACAACCTTTGCACTGTATTGCACTATTTGTACTAAAAATAGTATTAAAATTCATATACTAACTGTGTATGGCTAAGATTTATTAGCTAACATCTATTGTAAGCGTCAAGTGACTTAGTAGTCGCTCTGAATGTAGTGTTCCTGTTGCCTCACAGTTGGCGGCAGGTTTAACCCTCATTGGTTCCAGAGTATAATAGCCCTTGGTATACTGCTTGGCATTTTTCTATGTCGTTTTTTCTTAGTGTTGATTCTAACTATAATAGGCCGCTGTCTAGTACGCTTATTTAATGTGTTTTCTGTAAAGTAGCTTTATAGGCTACGACCATAGTCATGCAACAGTAAAATGAGCATCAGATAAATAGCCATCAGATAAACAACTACCAAATGATAGTTTATGTCACTACTTTATTTAGGATTACACCATGTTTGCGATTGCTGCTAGTACTGTTACCAGCTGGGGTATGTATGTTTTATTACCGATATTTATTGCCTTCTTATTTTTCATTATTTGGGATCTCTCCAAACAATCTGACGCTGGGCGCGCTGGTACATTTTGGATGTTCTTGGCCCTTGGTGCCGGCTTTATAGGATTTATATTTAAGATTCTAATAGAAATTGCTTTCACCACATGGTTTATCTAAAAACAACTATTTTTGATGCCGACTCAATTTCAAACTGCATGATACAAACTACATTTCAAATTAAAAACTTCAAACAGTTTACATGGCTCTACTTTTTAGCAATTAGAGTCGCCCGCTTTGGCGCTGGATGACCTTCAATAGTTTTGGTCGGATCATTAGGATCTAAGAAGTCTTTGAGCGAATGATAGCTCATCCAATCTGTTTTGCGTTGCTCATCAATGGAGGTCATTGCTAGATCAACGCAGCGAACCTCTGAAAATCCAACTTTTTCTAGCCAGCTAATTAATGCAGCAACTGACGGCAAGAAGTACACATTATTCATTTGCGCATAGCGGTCTTGGGGCACTAATACCGTATTGACATCACCATCTATCACTAAAGTCTCAAGTACCAGCTCCCCACCCTTAACCAGCTGCCCTTTCAGCTGTTGTAAGTGCTCGAATGGTGACTGGCGATGATACAGCACACCCATGCTGAATACGGTATCAAACAGCTGACTGTGTGCCGGTAAGGCCTCAAGTGCTACTGGAATATAATGAGTACGATAGTCATCCGCCACACCAATGAAATGCCGAATCGCCATAAACTGATGATAGAACAAACATGACGGGTCAACGATTATCACACTCTCTGCGCCTGCCCCTGCCATGCGCCAACCATGATAGCCAGAACCACCGCCCACATCTAGTACGCGCCGCCCTTTTAAACTCGCTAAATGGGGCGCAACTCGTTGCCATTTCCAATCACTACGCCATTCAGTGTCAATGATTATTGGCCAGCTTTTCTCGCTGTCATTCTCACTGTTAGACTTGCTGGTATCCTCACTAGAATTATCACTATAAACGACGGCATCGCTATCAATTCGACCACTACCGATCTGAAAAGGTCCTTTACGCCACGGCATTAATTGCTTTAATAGAGCAATAGTTTGCTTACGCTCAGAGTTGCTCAGAGTCGCTTCCATAATCAGGGTGGCGCTATTTAGATCTACCTTACTAGCTAATATGTTAGGCAAACGTGCGACTGCTGCCTGATAAGCTGGCGCATGGGCATAGTTGTTTTTGTCTTTAATTTGATTCAACCATTCAGGTAGTAGCGACAGCCACTCGTTGACGATTGGCTGCTGCTGCGCTAGTGCTAATAAGGTTAAATAAAGTTCGCGTTCAGCGTGGATAATGGTGTCATTAATCATCAAAGCAATTACCGTTATTTTAGAGAATAAGAAGAGATTAAAAATTTACTTTTCAAATAATGAATGTTATTTAAAAGCCACAATAGAAACAAAGTTCAAAAACTGAAACCAAGTTAGATGACGCTCAAAACCAACGTTAGCCAAACGAACGTGATGCTCATCTAATGTATCGGTAATTAGTACATTTTCCAATGCATTACGCTTACCGCTAATCTCCATCTCGGTATAACCATTGGCACGCTTAAAGTCATAATAACGCTCAACCAGCCAAGCATCATATTGCTCATCAAAGGCATGGGTCTTTTCGGTCAGTACCAATATACCGCCTGTACTTAACGCTGAGTAAATCTTATCTAATACCGCCACCCGATCCACTGCTGGCAAAAACTGCAACGTTAGGTTCAAAACCACCATATCACAAGGCTCAAGCTCAATATCTCTGATATCAGCCGTGATAACTTCAATATCATGTTCGGGATAGTTTTCGCTTAATAAGGTTTTGGCTTCAGCGGTCATGGCTGGTGAAATATCCACTGCTTTAATTTGTAGGTCATGTGGCGCAAACTCGCCAGTAAGCGCCATACTTGCCGCCCCAAGAGAACAGCCCAAATCATAAATACGGCTGACCCGTTGACCACTGTCATTTTGTTGGCGATACTTACCATGCCGCCTCGCAAATATCGGCAGCATGGCGAGCACTTGACCGTAGCCTGGCACACTGCGGCGAATCATATCCGGAAAACAGGCCACCACTTGCTCGTCAAAAGAAAAACGTGCGGCTTTATCCAGTGGCGTGGTGAACAAGGTATCGTGTTTAATAGTATCGTTTTTAATAGTATCGTGTTTATTAATAGTATCGTGTTTAACGGTATCGCTTTGAATGGCTGCGGCTGGCAAGGAAGTAGATTGACTCATGAAATGGCTCGTTTTTTTATGGCGCAATACTTTGATTAAATTTATTTAGCGAATTATTTGTATACCTTAGGGGCTATAAGCTTAATAAAGCCGTATTATAACATTACTGTTTGTTACTAATAAGCAGCTTGTAGGCTGATAAGCTAAATGCATCGTATTAAGCAATGAATTTTTAACCCCTCGTATTTATAATAACAGGACAATCTTATGCAAAACATTATATTAGGCGGTGGCTGTTTCTGGTGTACCGAATCAGTATTTTTATCACTCAAGGGTGTACAGTCGGTGGTCTCAGGTTACATGGGCGGCGAAGCTGCTACTGCTAACTACCAAACAGTATGTGGCGGTAATAGCGGGCACGTGGAAGTCATTAAAATCGAATTTGATCAGTCTATTCTACCGCTAGAAGTGCTACTTGATGTATTCTTTGGTACTCATGACCCGACTACCAAAGACCGTCAAGGTAACGATGTCGGCAGTCAATATCGCAGCGTCGTGTTCTATACAGACGAAGATCAAAAACCAACTGTTGATCGCACTATTAATAAGCTGCGCGACATGGGGCTTGATATCGTCACTGAAGTACATCCTGCTGTAGAGTTTTATAAGGCTGAAGACGATCATCAGGACTTCTTTAATAGAAACCCTGGTCAAGCCTATTGTAACTTTGCTATCCCACCTAAACTTGCTAAACTTCGTAAAGAGTTTAGTAAATATATGACTGATTAAAATAGTATTTTCTTAAAAATAAAGATGCCGGGTATTCAGTGATAGTTGCTATATGATAGCTATTGCTGCCGGATAATGATCATCAAGGCGTGTTTTATACTCGGCCGTAATGGGTCGAATAGTTAACTGATAATAGAGAAGTTTGATGAAAGTTTTAGTTACTCTAATAAGTTTAATCGCCTTATTGCTAGTCGTATTACCAGGCCCTCTTTATAAATTTGGTATTGTCGATTTAGGTACTGCGTTTGCAGGGTTTAAGTTTGGGGTATATGCCGGTATTGCAGCGCTGGTGCTGCTTTTACTACAATTTTTATTGAAACGTGACACGATGACGCTTGGCAGTTCGGCAATAGTGGTTGTATTTTCTGTATTTTCTATCGCAATGCCCCTTAGTATGATGAATACCGCCAAAAGTGTACCGCCCATTCATGATATTTCAACCGACTTAGTAAACCCGCCTGAATTTGTGGCTATTGCACCACTGCGCGCTAATGCCCCAAATCCGGTAGAGTATGCTGGTGAAGCAAGTGCAGAGCAACAACGTCAAGCCTATCCGGAGCTTAAAACCCTCAACTATTCGCAACCAAAAGCTGAGTTAGTGAGTGCTGTTGAACAAGCTGCTAAAAACTTAGGCTGGGAACTAATAAATGCGGATGCTAGCAACGGAATTATTGAAGCGACACATACGTCAACCTGGTTTGGTTTCGAAGACGACGTAATCGTCCGTGTTAATGATCAAGGTAACGAACGTTTGGTCGATATTCGCAGTAAATCACGTATTGGTGGTAGCGATTTAGGTAAAAACGCAGCACGCATTCATACTTTAATGGAAGAGCTAGACACTGTACTAGCAGAGTAGTATTTATATAAAGACTTAATATGAAAAAAAAGCCAAGTGTCAATATGCTTGGCTTTTTGTTGGCTATTATAATGTTAGTATTAAGCTGATAACTTCCGTTTTTTGAAATATAGATATAGTTAAAATACCTTAAAAACGCTGTGGTACTGCTGGTATAAGCTTTTTGCAGCCTCTGTCTGCGTAGGCACAGCAAGCAAGAAAAACTTATACCAGCAGTAGGTTATGTATCGATACTACTTTTCATTGACTATAACTATCTGCAAAGCCAACTTGTAGAAGCCATCGATATCTACAAAGCCTGTCAATAACAACTATCACCAATAAAGGTTGCGATAATGAACCCTGAATTCTGGCAAGAACGCTGGCAAAATAAGCGCATCGGTTTTAATCAGCCAGAAGTGCATCCATTATTGCTTAAATACTTTACCGCTCTAAACTTGTTGGCTGGTAGTCGAGTCTTGGTACCCTTGTGCGGTAAGTCAATCGACATGGTATGGCTAACGAGCCAAGGCTACGATGTGGTTGGGGTTGAGCTTGTTGAGTCAGCCATTCAAGAATTCTTTGCTGAGCATAATATCTCGCCTACAGTCATTGAAAATATAGCTGTTCAAAACACAGCTATCGAGCATACTAATAGCCCAGCTATTAAATGTTATCAAGGCTCGCTATCCGGTCAAATAATAGAACTATGGGTTGGCAATATTTTTGCGCTAACACCTGATAACATCGGTCGAGTTGATGCGGTTTATGATAGAGCAGCCTTAATCGCCTTGCCAGCAGATATGCGTCCAAGATATAGCGAACAAGTGCGGCAGCTTAGCAGCAACGTTATAGGCAACGTTAGTAGCAATGCGCCACAATTACTATTAACGCTCAATTATGACCAAAGCGAACGCAATGGCCCACCATTTTCGATCAGTAGCGAGCAAGTTGCGCAATATTATGGCAATCATTACCAGATTACTGAGCTTGAGGGCGAGCCGTCAACTTTGAACGCCGCGCCAGATTTGGTGGTAACTGAGCATGTTTGGTTATTGGCGCGGAAACAGAAAATATAATAATATTACTCATAACTTGATAACTCACTAAGTCAACTTGTTAATGATATATTTGAGCTCGCTTTTTAATATAAGAATGGCGGCGAATTCATTGATCTAAGTTTATAATCCATATAACACTTACAGTCACATAGACGCCATAGTTGTTGTGAGCGCTGCAAAATATTTCCTTAAGCCATACTTTACCCTTTCTCTCCCTTACCTTGACCCTGCGTCAGCTTATGGTAACTAAGTACTCCTAAACCTTTTCTTTATTGTTGATATTGGTTACTCTAAACCAGTCTCATCATATTGAACTTTTGATATTATTTTCGGCCTTGCCACCACTTATGTTTATAGGATATTTTCATGCGTTTGACTCACTTATCTACCCTCTCTTTACTGAGCGCTGCTATTGGCTTAAGTCTAGCCAGCACTGCCCAAGCCGCCAGACCAGAAGCGCCGAACTTATCCAATGCTGAGCTACAACAATGCTTAAGCACCCTTAAAAATAGCAGTCAATTTAGCGATATATCCGATTCGACCTTTGAGCGTTATCGTCCAAGTGCACCTGATCCTAGCGTTATTCAATCATTAAATTATCAGCCTGAATTTCAAAAGGACGTTTGGGATTATTTGTCAGCGTTAGTTGATAAGGAACGGGTAGAAGATGGTATCCGTGCCAAGCGCCAATGGGCAGATACACTGCGAGAAATTGAATCACGCTATGGTGTAAAAGCTGAGCACGTGTTGGGTGTATGGGGCGTGGAGTCAAATTTTGGTCAGACCTTAGGTAAAAAACCATTGTTTGAGTCATTAGCGACGCTGTCTTGTTTTGATCGTCGCCAAAGTTACTTCCGCGGTGAGTATGCCAATGCGCTAAAAATTGTCCAAAACGGCGATATTAGTCCCAGTGATATGACTGGCTCTTGGGCAGGCGCGTTCGGCCAAACGCAGTTTATGCCTGGGACTTTTTTGGACTTGGCTGTAGACTTTGATGGCGATGGCCGCCGCGACTTAGTCAATAACGTTCCCGATGCGTTGGCCTCTACCGCAAACTTCCTGGCGAAGCGCGGTTACCGTTCAGGTGAGGCGTGGGGTTATGAGGTCACACTCCCTAACGGATATTGGGCAGTGTCCGATCGTAAAGATAAGAAGTCAATGAGTCATTGGCGCGATCAAGGTTTAACCCTCACTAATGGCAGTCCACTCCCCTATGACCTCAGTAGCGCCGGACTGCTATTGCCTGCCGGTAAAGGTGGCCCTGCATTTTTGGTCGGTAAGAACTTCGACACTTTTTATTCCTATAATGCCTCAGAAAATTACGCATTGGCAATCGCTCATTTATCGGATTTAATTACCAAAGAAGATAGTAGCAAAACTGACTTTATAACAGCATGGCCAACTGATGACCCAGGGATCAGCCGCCAGCAAGCTAGAGACATTCAGCAAGCGTTATTAGATGCTGGCTATGATATTGGTGGCGTTGATGGCATCATTGGCGATAATACCCGCACAGCTATTCAACAATATCAATCCAGCCGTGGGATCTTTCCAGCCGATGGTCGTGCGGGTCAAAAGTTTCATCGCTTAATCGTTGGTAATTCTGCTTCTAGTCGCTCGCAGTATACTAACCAGTATGGCAACCGATATGGCCAACCATCTGATAGCCAACCTTTAATTCCAGCACCTGCCGATCGCATGGGCCAATTGATTCAGCGGCAAACCACCGCTCCTAGCATTTATTCACCTCAATCGTCAGCTCAGCCAGCAACGGTTCAGCCATCAAGCTCCGGTAACGTACGCTATCGCCGCGTTACTGATGTTAATGGTACCGTGAGCTTAGTACGTATTGATGAAGGTTCTTAATAGAAATTTTTTAGTATTATGGCCGAATTTAAGATACTCCCGTACTGAACAGCTTAATCCTAAGCTATAAATAATAAAAACCACGTCAATGTAGACGTGGTTTTTTATTTACTTTTCTTGGTTTATAAATAATATTCTGATATTTATAACGGTCAAAGTAAGTCAGCTTGAGATTGCAATTTGGCACTTAAACAATAGGCGGTGGATTGGGCTTGCCGTTATCGCCATCCCAGTTCTCGCGTGCTTTGTCATCGAGATCTGCAGGTGTTTTTGGTTTCCATTTGCCATTCTCTTTCCAAGTGTCATCGCCCCAATCCTCTTTTTCTTTATCATCCCAGTCATTATAGGCCTTACTGGGATCAATACCACGGCGTTTCATATCGGCTATTTGTTCTTCCAACGTATGAAACTGATCGGCGTCATGCATGGTTTCTTCTAATTTATCTATATCACTCTTTAACTCGTCATTTTTAGAGTTGCTCATTATATTCTCCTCAATCAGTCAATATTTATGGTGCATTTTTCGCACTAACGGAGCTTGATATCGCTATGTGTGGTCAATATCAACCAGCCTTTTCTATCAAGATCTTCATAACAACTAAGCTGCTACTAGCCTATTAATAGACTTCATTATTACCAGTTTACAGTAGATTAACAACTGCCAGCACGTAGGCTTTGTATTACAAAACGTAGTGATGGGCACAGGTTACTTATAATTGAGACCTCATTATTAATGAGACATTGTTTGCTGACTCTTTGCAAATAAACTTTTGGCATAAAAGGTTGTTTTCCACATTTCTTGTGATACTCGAGTGCCGTAGGTAGTCAATTGAATCCAGTTAGCAGCGACCATTATACGCTGTAGTTTGTTTAAATCGTTTTGAGCAATTTTATAGCGTGAAACGGCATGCACATTGGGCATTTCTTGTTTAATATCTTGCTCAGCTTTAGCAGCGATCAAATTATTGATACAGCTTTGAAGACTATAGCTTGAAAAAGTCGCTGGTATCTTTACTAAAGCTTGTAGGACCTGTTGCCACGTTAAAGTCAGCGACCTAGTGATATCTGTCAGATTACCGTCTTCATAAGCTTGAGCACTATATTGGATAGTGAACGCGTCTATTAATTTAATCGGCTTGTTCAGACTGCCCGCAGTGACACCATTTTCAGCTGAACGACTGTCTGGTTTGATAGTCGTACTACTACTCGTAGATGAAGCAGCAGCATACTGTGCGATGATCGCCTGTGAGTCAGGTTTTGCTAGTTTCTTATTCGCCCTTACCCATCCATCTCTTACTTGATAATTTACGGCTATATCATCACAGGCGTAACTGAGCAGCTGCTCAATATTAGTGTCCTCATCATAGTAATAAATATGCTTGGCATGCTTTTGGACAATACGGGTAAAGTCCTTTAATTGCTGACTGACTTCCGTACCACCATTATGAGTTTTAATCAGTATCAACAAAGGTTTGAGCTTAGCTTTAGCACTTAGATAGCTCAGATGCATTTGACTGACACCCAGACTTTGGCTAGTGCCATAACTGTCACCAACTACCATTAATGCGTAATCACAAGCGTCAATACATTGGCGGCCGTATAGTGCAGCTCGCGGTAATTTATTAGAAACGTCGTAAGTTAAAAACGCTCGTGCTTGAAAAAATATCGCCAACCTGTCTAAAACCAACGGTTGATCGTTGGCAGCACATACAACGTGGATATGATAGCGACGGTTGGGCACAATAACCTCTACGCTCAGGTAGTAACGTGCAATAACACACAAGTATCTTGCTTGTGAAAGTTCTAGCCTAGCATAGTCTTATTAGGATGCGCGCTGTTTATTTTTATTGACCATACTTTATATAGAGTCATCCTAATATCGAGTCATTCCTAGTTTGCACAGACTGTGCTAAAAATGCTGTTGCAAGCGTATTTTATTACCCAGCAGACGCTGAATCAGCATACCAAGCCTGTCATCGTATTTACTGGCATAAAAGATTAAAGAAGGTCGAAGGTCTGTACCCTTGCTATCTGAACTCTCACTATCCGTATTACTAACAGGTAGGGCCATTAACTGGTTCTTTATCAGTAGCTCTTTTACGCGCTCAGCGATTGCTTGCCCTGAGTCGATAACTTGTATAGATAACTGTCGCTCCTTAATCTCTTGCAACAGAAACGGCTTAAAGAACGGATAATGCGTGCAGCCTAGCACCAATTGGTCCACACCATTGCGAGCAAACTCTGTTAACTGCTGGCGTAAGCGCTGGGCAGTTTCAGAATTTTCTGGCATACCTGCCTCTACCCACGGTACCAGCTGTGGATCGAAGTACTTAGTAACCGTCGTTTGGTTTGGCTGGGCAATATTCTCAATAACTTGATTGAGCAAGGTACCATTTAGAGTGGCTTTGGTGGCTAATACTGCTACGTGACCACTTTTACTGGCCAATACCGCAGGCTTTAAGGCGGGTACTAAGCCCACAATAAGCAATTGCGGATAACAGCGCCGGGCAGCATCCAAAGCATAGGCTGAAGCACTATTACAGGCAATAACGATCAATTTACAACCTTGCTGAGACAGCCATTCTACTGCTATCAAGGTCAATGCCTCAATCTCTTGGCTATCACGGTCACCGTATGGCACATGCAAGGTATCAGCATAATAGATATAACGCTCGGCTGGAAGTTGTTGAGCCACATGCAAATAAACTGATAACCCACCAACGCCAGAGTCAAACAAGCCAATCGGGGCGCTGCGGTCTCTATTAATAACAATTTCACTAAAAGCTGCCGTATAGATAGTATTAAACGCAGCTGGTTGGATAGTTACATCATTGATTACTTTGTTTTCAGCTATGCTCATAGTCAATTTACCGATTTTGTAATAGACATACTGTCATAAACATAGCGTCATTTGGACCTTTCTTATTAAATTTCGTATATTTTAGCTTAAATACCTCAACTCACAATGTGCCACTGGTATAAATTTTTCTTGTGGGCTGTTCGCGAGCGGGCTTCGAGCCTACGAAACGTTTGTTACAGTAGCGCTGTATCTCTTTTAAATTGAATCGACTGTAACAACTAACTGCCACCCAATAGGTAGCTAATTAAGGTAGCTAATTACTATTCATCTGGTTTAAGTCAGTAGCGTTAACTAGCCGGCATTGATAGCAAGTAAGACTGTCCACCACTTTGTAAAGTCAATATAGTCTCATCTTCTTGCTGCGTTAATTCACCGATCTCGGTTAAGTGATAAAAAGTATTACGGCCGATAAGTGCGGTTAGTCCGTTTCTAATGGGCATATAAGGGCGTACTGGTGTTTCTTCGTGCTTATTATCTTGGAGTCGACTGTCCTTAGGCTGGTAAGTCGCCAGAGTAATCGGATGCTTTTCATCTAAACGTACCACATCACCAGTGGTAGTCGTAAACTCTAACCAACGCATATCTCCTTCGGTAATGATACCAACATCATTAATCAGTAGCGGCACATCCTCTACTTGAATTCGTAACTTTTGCACTGGGGTTTTTAAAAAATACTCGATAACACCATCTTGTTCTTCTTTCCATAAGACAGTAGCAAATAGGTTGACTAATGACTCACGAGTCATATGCCCACCTTCATGCCACCATTCGCCATTGGCTTTTATCACTAAATCCATATCAACGACTTGCTCAGGATGCCAATCCTCTAATGGCGGTATTGCACGTCCCTGCTTTACTCCTGCCGCAGACTTTATATATTGGCTAAGGGTATCGGCATTGTCTAAGCTGGACGTCAAGTCCTGTGAGCCTTGCGTCTTATTCATGGTGCTGTTAACCACATTATGAGTATGATCAGTCATCATACAATCTCCTAGCTATTGGTCAAAGTTTGGCGTATCGAGTGTTACTATTAATTTTAGTTTGGGGTATGATAAAATCGTAGCTTAATTGCACAGCCATTATATTAATTTCACCTTAACACTGATACCCACAAATGCGTATCGTGTTTGTAGTAGTTTTCTTTTATAATGAGTAACGACCTTTTATTGAAATAGCCACGTAGGTGTTGTTTTAGTTATCCTCTTTACGTTATGTGTTTCTACAATCCCCTTTATTAATTTTCACATATGCTAATTTTCAATAGTAACGTTGTCAATTGATGCCGCAAAGACAGTTTTTATCAGGCAGCCATATATCTGAGGTAGCGTCGCAAGCTTTATTATTTAATTGTTATGCTAATAATGCCCTGAGATAAGCCACTAAAAGTTTAGGAGTAGGTATGCAAGAGCAAGACAAGAAAACACCAGTCGTTGATGCTGATATTGTCAACACTGACGCAACAGAAACGGTAGAGTCAGCAAACTCAGTGACCGCAGAACAGACGACAGAAGTCCCAGCTGAAAATATTGCTATTGAAAGAACTGACGTCAATGCAGCAGATCTTGATACAGAGCGTGTTGAAAAGGTAGCCGTTGACGAACCATCTACTGAGCAAGCAGTTATTGAAGAAACGCCTGAAACTATCGTCCTAGAGCCAGAAGCTGTTCCAGAGCCGGAAGTTGCTCCAGAACCAGAAATTGAACGCGAGTCAATGGAATTCGACGTTATTATCGTTGGTGGCGGTCCTTCCGGTTTGTCTGCGGCTATCCGTCTGCGTCAGCTGGCTATAGAAGCAGGCAATGACGAGTTTATGGTCGCTGTAGTCGAAAAAGGCTCTGAATTTGGTGCGCATATCTTATCTGGTGCCGTTATCGAACCACGTGCTCTAGATGAGCTGATACCTGACTGGAAGGAAAAAGGCGCCCCTTTAAATGTACCTGCGATTGAAGACCGCGTGTATATGCTAGGGTCAGCCACTAAGACGACTAAGCTTATCGACTCCGTTATTCCAGCCAGTTTGCATAATGAAGGCAATTATATTGTCTCATTGGCCAATGTGGTCCGCTGGTTGGCAGAGCAAGCCGAAGAGTTGGAAGTTATGATGTTCCCAGGCTTTCCTGCTGCCGATATTTTATACAACGATGACGGCTCAGTAAGAGGTATATTGACTGGTGATATGGGTATTGCGGCCAACGGTGATGCCAAAGCTAGCTTTGAGCCTGGCTATGAATTATTAGCTAAATATACTATCTTTGCCGAAGGCTCCCGTGGTCACTTGGGCAAACGCTTAATCAGCCGCTTTAATCTTGATAAAGATTGCGATCCTCAGCATTATGGCATTGGTCTAAAAGAGTTGTGGGACATTGACCCCGAAAAACACGAGCAAGGTGTGGTGATGCACGGCTCAGGCTGGCCATTAACCGATACTGGCTCTTCTGGTGGCTGGTGGTTATATTTTGACGAAAACAATCAAGTTAGCTTCGGTATGGTCATCGATTTGTCCTACTCTAATCCTTACATGTCGCCGTTTGATGAGTTGCAGCGCTTAAAACTACATCCGCTCATTCGTAATATTTTAGAAGGAGGTAAGCGTGTTTCTTATGGCGCGCGTTCACTTACTAAAGGCGGTTTGAACTCGTTACCAAAGTTCACCTTCCCAGGTGGTGTGTTGGTAGGGGATGATGCAGGATTCTTGAACTCTGCTAAGATCAAAGGCACTCATACTTCAATGAAGTCAGGCATGCTAGCAGCGGAAGCTATTTTTGAAGCACTGCAAGCTGAGCGCCAGCACGATGAAGTGGTTGCCTATAGCACTATGTATGAAGAGTCATGGCTATATCAAGATAACTATGAAGGTCGTAACTTTGCTCCGGCCATGCATCGCATGGGTGCATGGATGGGAGGCGCCTTTAATTTCATCGAGCAAAACTTGTTGGGTGGCAAAATGCCGCTGACTATTCATGATAACTTACGTGATTATGATCAGTTAGAACGTGCTAACTATGCCTATCAGCCAGAATATCCGAAGCCTGATGGTAAGCTGACATTTGATAAACCATCATCGGTATTTATCTCTAATACCAACCATGCTGAGAACCAACCGAAGCATTTAAAATTAACCGATCCTACTGTGCCTATTTCCATTAACTTACCCTTATATGCTGAGCCAGCACGTTTGTATTGTCCAGTTGGGGTATATGAAGTAGTCAAAGATGCTGAAGGTGCACGTTTTGTGATCAATGCGCAAAACTGTATCCATTGCAAAACCTGTGATATTAAAGACCCGTCACAGAATATTACCTGGGTCACACCTGAAGGTGGTGGCGGTCCTAACTATCCTAATATGTAATGGTTAAACAGTTATTAGGCATTTATAAAACAATTGCTCACTACTATTAACCTGCAACAAACAAAAACCCCATTCACTATGAATGGGGTTTTTGTTTCTCTAAACTGTTTTATAGCCGTTTACTTTAATCTTTCCATGCCTCTCGATTAGCTTCATCTTTAAGCTTAACAAAATCATCGGGGTTAAATTTAATTTGCTCACCCGTCTTGCCTTCCTTGATTTGCCGCTCGTAATCACGCAATATTCTAAGCGCCACGGGTGACAAGAGCACAATAGCCACTAAGTTAGTTAATGCCATCAATCCCATTGATAAGTCTGCAAAGTTCCAAATAGCCGGTAGGCTGGCTACTGCCCCGATAAATACCATACCAAGCACTAAGAAACGGAAAACCATAATCATTACTTTAGCGTTTCTGGCACCAGAGATAAATTCGAGGTTAGACTCACCATAACTATAATTAGCAATAAATGAGATCTATGTTGCTTTTTATCTACTTATCACTGTTTACAAGTCAATCAAAGTATTTATAAAGAAAATAGCCATTATTACGTCGCTACATTTTAACTGACAATATGACTGTTAACTGTTTCAGACTTTATCTCATCGATTATTTTTACTGAACTTTTGAAAGGTTTTTTAATTAGTTATTAATAGACAATTGTTAAATTAATTAATCGTTATCCAATTTTTATTAAATCTTTAAAAATAAATTTACTATAAAATTTCTGTCTTGTTACTAAATAAATTAAATCCTAGATTAACACACCAAGTGCAACGCTAAATGATGTTATAGAATACCTGATTTGGTGTTTTGAATCCCAATCGTTTTCTTGGTCTGCT